>JAYSDS010000079.1:25752-28108 GCA_041914265.1 Roseomonas sp. | reverse complement strand
CCCCCTCCGGACCACCCCGCCAGGCCACGGTGTGGCCTGGACCGCCGGCACCTGGTGCCGGGCGCAACTTCAGAGTCGCTTCGTCCGAGCGCCTTTCGTGCACAAGGGCTGGCTACGCCATACGCGCCGCGCTGCTCGCCAAGTGCCAGGACGAGATGTCCAGAGGCCTTTCGGCCTCTGGTGCGGTGGAGTCCGGGGAGGGGTAAGGCCCCTCCCCGCTCCATCATCCGCCATGGCCTCGCGATCGCGGAGCAGGCTCCCTTGCGCCGACGTCAGCCCTCAGCCCGGCGCGCCGCGCTCGCCGCGCAGGCGCAGCGGCACAAAGCGCTGCCCGCCCGCGCCTTCGACGCCGAAGAGCGCAACCCCGCGATTCTGCTGGCGCAGGCGCGCCAAGCGCTCCTGCACCTCGGTCGGGGTGGTCACGCGTTCCTGCTGAACTTCGACGATCACGTCGCCGGGGCGCAGTTCGCGTTCCGCTGCGGGGCTGTTGGGGGCGACCTCGACGATCACCACGCCGCGCTGTTCGGGCCGCAGGTTGAAACGCTGGCGCAGTTCGTCGGTGATTGGTGCGACCAGCAGGCCAAGCCCGGTGAGTTCCACCGGCCGCGCCGGCTGCGGCGGGGTCGGCTGCTGGCTGCCGCCGGCCGCCTGCGCCTGGTCCGCCGGCAGTTCGCCGAGCGTGATGGTGACCGTTTCTTCCTTCCCGTCGCGCCAGATCACGACCGGGACCTCAACGCCCACATTGCTGTCGGCGACGATGCGGGGAAGGTTGCGCATCTCCCGCACATCCACGCCGTTGAAGCGCAGGATCACATCGCCGGAACGGATGCCGCCGCCGGCCGCCGGCCCGCCTTCCTGGGCGCGGGCCACCAGCGCGCCCCGCGCGCCGCCCGGCAGGCGCAGCGCCTCGGCGATCTCGTCCGTCACCTGCTGGATGTTCACGCCGAGCCACCCGCGACGCACGCGGCCGCCGTCGCGGAGCTGCGCGACGATGCGCTGGGCGAGGTTCGAGGGAATGGCGAAGCCGATGCCGATCGAACCGCCGGAAGGCGAATAGATCGCCGTGTTGATGCCCACGACCTGGCCGGCCATGTTGAACAGCGGCCCGCCCGAATTGCCGCGGTTGATGGCGGCATCGGTCTGGATGAAGTCGTCATAGAGACCCTGGCGGATGTCCCGCCCGCGCGCCGACACGATGCCCGCCGTGACGGACCCGCCGAGGCCGAAGGGGTTGCCGATCGCGAGCACCCAGTCGCCGACCTGCGCCCCATCCGAATCGCCGAAGGATACGGCGGTCAGCGGGTGGTCGGTACGGATGCGCAACACGGCGATATCGGTGCGCGGATCGGTGCCGAGCAGTTCCGCCTTGATGGTGGTGTTGTCCTGCAGGATGACGTTGATCTCGTCCGCGCCGTCGATCACGTGGTTGTTGGTGACGACGATGCCGGCCTCGGCATCCACGACGAAGCCGGAGCCGAGCGACTGGCCGCGCCGCTGCGGGCGCTGCGGCTGCTGCGGCGTGCCCTCCTGCCCCGGGCGGTTGCGGTTGAAGAAGTCGCGGAAGAATTCCTCGAAGGGGCTGCCCGGCGGGGCCTGCGGGATCTCCGGCGCATCGGGCCGGCCCTGGCGGGCCTGTACGGCCTGGGTGGTCGAGATGTTCACGACGGCCGGCAGGAGCTGCCGCGCCAGCGGCGCGAAGGTCTCGGGCGCACGCTGCGCCTCGGCGGGCGGGGCGACGGCGGCGACCGCCAGCACGGCGGAAAAGGCGATGACGGCAAGACGCACGGTGGGGAACCTCATGCGGAATGGTCCCGGGCGGGACGCGGAAGGCAGGATGCTGCCAATCGGATCTGGGCCGCGAGGGGGCATCTTGCAACGAAATGCTGCGCGAGCGCCACTTGTGAAGGCACCTATCGCCATTGCAGCAGCCAGGCGAGCCCCACCCCCAGCACCGCCGCCACCAATCCACCGAGGCGCAGCCGCTGTTCGGGCGCCCCGGCCAGGGTCATGAGGGCTCGCTGCATGGCGGCAGGGGCAATCGCATAGGCAATGCCCTCCAGGGCGAGGACGACCGCCACACCCTGGAGGAGTCCGGCCAGCGTCACTGCGGCGCCGGGGCCGGCGCGCTCGGAGCAGGAGCAGGCGTGCTGGACGCCGTGGCCGGCGGCTGCGCCGGGGCCGTGGGCTGCGTGGCCAGGGCCTCGGGCTGCCCGGTGCTACCCCGGAAAAAGCGGAAGAATTCCGAATCCGGGGTCATGATCATGCGCGCATTGCCGTCCGAGAAGGCGTCCCGATAGGCCTGCATGGAGCGCCAGAAGTCGAAGAAGCGCAGGTCGCGACCGAAGGCCTCGGCGAC
>JAYSDS010000079.1:0-25742 GCA_041914265.1 Roseomonas sp. | reverse complement strand
GCTTCCTGCGCGCCCTGGCCGCGCAGGATGTCGGCCTGGGCCTGGGCCTCCGCGAGCAGCACGGTGCGCTCGCGCTCCGCGCCGGCGCGCACGCGCTGGGCGACCTCGGCACCTTCCGCGCGGGCCTCGCGCGCAACGCGTTCGCGTTCGGACTGCATGCGGGACAGGATCGCCTGGGTGTTTTCCTCCGGCAGGTCGGCGCGGCGGATGCGCACATCCACCACCTCGATGCCGAACTGGCGGGCCTCGGTGTTCACCTGCTGGCGGATCTCGCCCATGATCCGCGTGCGGTCGTTCGACAGCACGGACAGCAGCGGCTCATTACCCAGCACGCGACGCAGCGAGGACGAGACGATCGAGTTCAGCCGCCCGCGGATGCCCTGCTCCGTCGCGCCCACCGTCTGGTAGAAGCGCAGCGGGTCGGTGATGCGGTAGCGCGTGAAGCTGTCCACGATCAGCCGGCGCTGGTCGCCGAGGATGACCTCCTCGCCCGGTGCATCGAAGTCGAGCAGCCGGCGGTCGAAGGTGATGACCGACTGGATGAAGGGCAGCTTCACATGCAGACCGGGCTGGTCGATCACGCGGATCGGCTCACCGAACTGGGTGATCAGCACCTGCTGGGTCTGGTGCACGGTGAAGAGCGAGGAGGCCGCGGTGACCGCCACGGCGGCCAGCACGCCAATCCCGATGATGGCGCGGTTCATCGCGGGGCTCCCTGCTGGGCGCGGGGTTGCGTGGCGGGCAGCGGGGCCGGGCGCGTGGTCGGCAGGTTGCCCTGGCCCTGCGCCGGGCGCGGCGCCGCCGCATTCTCGCCGAGCGGCAGGAAGGGCACCACGCCCTGCAGCCGGTCATCGACGATCACCATGGGGTTGCGCCGCAGAATCTCCTCCATCGTCTCAAGATACAGGCGCCGCGTCGTCACGTCCGGCGCGGCCTGGTAGGCCGTGAGCACGGAGGAGAAGCGCGCGGCTTCACCGCGGGCGCGGGCGATCTGGCTTTCGCGGATACCCTGGGCTTCCTGCACCAGACGCTCGGCCTCACCGCGGGCGCGGGGAATGATGTCGTTACGGAAGGATTCCGCTTCGTTGCGGAGGCGCTCGCGGTCGGCGTTCGCGCGCTGCACGTCGCGGAAGGCGTCGACCACCTGGGCCGGCGGATCGACCTTCTGGAGCTGCACCTGGGTGATCTCGATGCCCGCGCGGTACTGGTCCATGATCGCTTGGGTGCCGCGCAGCACTTCCTGCTCGATCTGGGCGCGCGCCTCGGTCAGGGCGGGCTGGATCGGGGTGCGGCCGATCACCTCGCGCATCACGGACTCAGCGGCGGACTTCACCGTGTTTTCCGGGTTGCGGGTGTTGAACAGGAATTCGCCGGCATCGCGGATGCGCCAGAAGACGGCGACGTCGATGTCGATGATGTTCTCATCGCCCGTCAGCATCAGCGATTCGGCCAGCACGTCGCGCGTGGTGGGCACGCGGCTGGTCACGATGCCGGCATCGGGCGTGCCGACGAAGCCGATATCGACGCGGTTGATGCGCGTCACGCGCGGCGTCGTCACCGTCTCGACCGGCCAGGGGATGTGGTAGTTGAGGCCCGGCGGGGCAGTGCGGTCGAAGGCGCCGAAGCGCATCACCACGCCCTGTTCATCCGGCTGCACGCGATAGAAGCCCGAGGCCGCCCATACAGCGACCACAACGAGGCCCAGCAGCAGCAAGCCCTTGCCGCCGCCACGCGGCAGGTAGCGCCGGACCGCGTCCTGCGCCTGGCGGATCATGTCATCGAGGTCGGGCCCGCGCCCGCTGCCTCCGGGACCGCCCTGGCCACCGCCGGGCGGGGGCGGCGTGCCCCATGGCCCACCGGGCCGGGGATTCCCCCAAGGAGAGTTTCCGCCGCTGTTGTTCCAGGGCATTCGACGCTGGGCCTCCGAGCTCTTGATTGCAGTAGTGACGATCCGATCGGCGCCAGCCATGTGGGGGTGCATGGGCTGGGCTGCCGACCATATGCCTACCGGTCGGGCGCCCGGTGGGCTACCCGCTCAGAGGATCAACCTCGCCCGGCGCAGGCGATATTGTCCAATAACGAGGGCTTTTCAAGCGATGGCTGAGACTCTGTCGGAAGCGGTGACCGCCGCGCTGCGGGCGGTGAAGGACCCGGTGACGGGGCGTGACCTGGTCTCGGCAGGCATGATCCAGGGCCTCGTCGCCAAGGACGGGCACGTGCAATTCGCCATTGAGGTACCGCGGGAGCGGGCCGCGCAGATGGAACCGCTGCGCCTCGCTGCCCAGAAGGCGACCGCGGCCGTGCCAGGCGTGCTGAGTGCGACGGTGGTGCTTTCCGCGCATCGCCAGGCGGCACCGCAACCGGCCACGCCGCGCCAGGCGGCCCGCGCACCGTCGGGCCAGGGACCGATGCTGCTGCCGGAGGTGGGAGCGATCGTCGCCGTCGCCTCCGGCAAGGGCGGCGTCGGCAAGTCCACCACGGCGGTGAATCTCGCCGTCGCATTGGCCGCGCAGGGGCTCAAGGTCGGGCTGCTGGACGCCGACATCTACGGCCCGTCGCTGCCGCAGATGCTCGGCACGCGGGACAAGCCGCAGGCGAGCGGGCAGCGCATCATGCCCCTGACACGCTGGGGGCTGAAGGCGATGTCCATCGGCTTCCTGGTGGATGAGGAGACGCCGATGATCTGGCGCGGCCCCATGGTCATGGGTGCGCTCGAGCAGATGATGGGCCAGGTGGAATGGGGCCGGCTCGACATCATGGTCGTGGACATGCCGCCAGGCACGGGCGATGCGCAGCTCACCATGTCCCAGCGCGTGCCGCTGGCCGGCGCGGTGATCGTCTCCACGCCGCAGGATGTCGCGCTGCTCGATGCAAGGCGGGGCATCCGGATGTTCGAGAAGGTGAACGTCCCGGTGCTCGGGCTGATCGAGAACATGTCCTATTTCTGCTGCCCCAACTGCAATCATCGCACCGATGTGTTCGGCCATGGCGGGGCGAAGCGGGAAGCCGAGCGCCTGGGCGTGGAGTTCCTGGGCGAATTGCCACTGAAGCTCGCCATTCGCGAGTTGGCCGATGCCGGCACACCCATCGTCACCGCGCAGCCGGAAACCGAGGAAGCCGCGACCTATCGGCGCATCGCCGCCCGGCTCTGGGAGAAGGTGAAGACCCCCGCCGCCGCCGGCCCGGCCATCGTCATCGACTGAGAGCCTGTCCTGAAAGCAAGGCACCGGCCCGTACCCCCATCGGGCCGCCCACCCGGGATACTGTCGTTGGGTGGCCGGGTGGGGGTGCGGGTCGATGCCGGATTGCGAAAGTCGCCCCCAGGCGGCTTTCGAGACAGGCTCTGACCCGCTTTTTGGCGCGGAACGCCAACCGCGCTACATCCTGTGCTCTTGGCCGCCCGGCAGGTGGCCGCAGCAGCCGCCAAAACCGAGGAAACCCGGCCCATGCCGCACTATCGCTCCCGTACCACCACCCATGGCCGGAACATGGCCGGCGCGCGCGGGCTTTGGCGCGCGACGGGGATGAAGGACGGGGATTTCGGCAAGCCGATCATCGCTATCGCCAATTCCTTCACCCAGTTCGTCCCCGGCCATGTGCACCTGAAGGATCTCGGCCAGCTCGTGGCGCGGGAGATCGAGAAGGCCGGCGGCGTCGCGAAGGAATTCAACACCATCGCGGTCGATGACGGCATCGCCATGGGCCATGACGGCATGCTCTACAGCCTGCCCTCGCGCGAGCTGATCGCGGACGCCGTCGAATACATGGTGAACGCGCATTGCGCCGATGCGCTGGTCTGCATCTCGAACTGCGACAAGATCACGCCGGGCATGCTGATGGCCGCGATGCGGCTGAACATCCCGACCATCTTCGTCTCGGGCGGGCCGATGGAAGCGGGCAAGGTGGTCCATCGCGGCCAGAAGCGCTCGGTCGACCTGATCGACGCCATGATCGTCGCCGCCGACAGCAGCGTGACGGATGAGGAAGTGCAGGTCATCGAGCGGTCGGCCTGCCCGACCTGCGGGTCGTGCTCCGGCATGTTCACCGCCAACTCGATGAACTGCCTGACCGAGGCGCTGGGCCTCGCCCTGCCCGGCAACGGCACCGTCGTCGCGACGCATGCCGACCGCGAGGAACTGTTCCTCGAAGCCGGCCGCCGCATCGTCGAGATCACGCGCCGCCACTACGAGACCGACGATTTCTCGGTCCTGCCGCGGTCGATCGCGACCTTCACGGCCTTCGAGAATGCGATGACGCTCGACATCGCGATGGGCGGGTCCACCAACACGGTTCTGCACCTGCTCGCCGCCGCGCAGGAAGGCGAGGTGCCGTTCAGCATGGCCGACATCGACCGCCTGTCGCGCCGCGTGCCGGTGCTGTGCAAGGTCGCACCCTCGGTCATCAACGTGCATGTCGAGGATGTCCACCATGCCGGCGGCATCATGGGCATCCTGGGCGAGCTCGATCGCGCCGGGCTGATCGACACCTCGGTCTCGCGCGTCGATGCCCCGTCGCTCGCCGAGGCGCTGAGCGAATGGGACGTGAAGCGCAACCCGACGGAGGCGGTGCAGACCTTCTTCCGTGCTGCGCCTGGCGGCATCCCGACCACCGTCGCCTTCAGCCAATCCGCGCGCTGGGACGACGTGGACACGGACCGCGAGAAGGGTGTGATCCGCGATTTCGAGCACGCCTTCTCGAAGGATGGCGGCCTCGCCGTGCTGTTCGGCAACATCGCCGAGGAAGGCTGCATCGTGAAGACGGCGGGCGTGGACGCCTCGATCCTGACCTTCACCGGCCCGGCGCGCGTCTTCGAAAGCCAGGACGCGGCGGTGGAAGGCATCCTCGGCGGCACGGTGAAGGCCGGCGAGGTGGTGCTGGTGCGCTATGAAGGCCCGCGTGGCGGGCCCGGCATGCAGGAAATGCTGTACCCCACCAGCTACCTCAAGTCGAAGGGGCTCGGGAAGCTCTGCGCGCTGGTGACGGACGGGCGCTTCTCCGGCGGGTCCTCGGGTCTGTCGATCGGGCATTGTTCGCCCGAAGCGGCCGAGGGTGGCACCATCGGCCTGGTCGAGGATGGCGACACCATCGAGATCGATATCCCGAACCGCCGCCTGCACCTGGCCGTGTCGGACGAAGTACTGGCCGAGCGCCGCGCGGCGATGGAAGCGAAGGGTGCCGAGGCCTGGCAGCCCGCCGCCCCGCGCAAGCGCAATGTCACCGCGGCTCTGAAGGCCTATGCGGCGCTGACAACCAGCGCCTCGCGCGGCGCGGTGCGCGACGTGTCCGGGGTGCGCCGGCGGTAAGGGCGCATCGGTGAGGGGCGCCGCCCCTCTCCGACTCCCGAGCACCAGCAGCCTCCGGCGTCACCGGCGCCCCACCGTGCACTCGATCTGCCCATGTGGCTCATCCGTGGGCACGAAGACCTGGTTGTCATTGTCCAACCCGAAGGGTGCCAGGTTGATCAGCAGGTAATGCTTGTTCGGGCAGGCCATGGTGATGTCGAGCAGTTCGGGGATCGTCGCCAGCGCTGCCTCCCCCATCCGGAACAGGCTGTCCTGGACACTGTGACTGTAGGTGGTGGCGAAGACGTCCAGCATCGTCGTCAGCAATGTCGCATTCGCGGCGTCGTAATCGGCTGGCGCTGACTGCCAACGCCAGGATGCCTCCATGCTGGTCGCGGCGATGCGGTCATCCGTTTGCTTGATCGTGGTGTAGGGATCCTTGAGGTAGTTCGACCAGCCGGACTGCGTGCACTTCATGAAGGTGAAGCCGGCGATGCCCGAGGTCGTCGTCATCCCCGCCCGCGTCGCCACCACTGTCGCGAAGGGCTTGCCGTTGCCGTCCAGCAGGAAGCTGTGCGGATGCGGCGCACCGTCCACCGACAGGCGCGACCACTTCGTCTCATGCGCGGTGATGCTGGCCTCCTCGACCTGCACATAGGCATCGAGGAAGCGCTGCGCCACGGCCTGGCAGAACAGTTCCGTCCCGAGCGCCATGTTCTCCCGCGCCACAATGTTGACGACGTTCTTCACCGTGTCGGTGGAGATCACCTGCGCATTGTCGGCATGCGTGAAGGCGCGGGAGAAGTCGCCCTTCAGCATCGCATGCACGGTCAGCTCGCGCACATCGTAGCGGTCGCCGACCTTGTTCACCCGCATCACGCGGACGCGGCCCTTGCCGTGGGTGTTGTTCACCAGGGTCATCGCTGCGCTCCTCAAACGTGCTCGGCCGCGGCCGCCGCGGCCGAGGCTTCCGCCCGCGCATCCTCCGCGCTGGCCACTCCGTTGAAGAAGGCGTTCAGCGCCACGGCCACGATGGCCGAGAGCAGGATGCCGGATTCCAGCAACGGATGCAGTTCATGCGGCAGGTTGCGCCAGAAGTTCGGCGCCACCATCGGGATCATCCCGAAGCCGACCGCGATCGCGACGACAAACAGGTTGTTGGAATTCCCGCGAAAATCGACGGCGGTGAGGATGCGCGCCCCGGTCGCCGCGACCATGCCGAACATCACGAGGCCCGCGCCGCCGAGCACGACCTGCGGCACGGCCTCGACCAGCGCCGCCATCTTCGGCAGCAGGCCGAGCAGCAGCATGATCACGCCGCCGGCGACCGTCACCCAGCGCGACCGCACGCCCGTGACGCCCACCAGACCGACATTCTGCGAGAAGGAGGTGTAGGGGAAGGTATTGAAGATGCCGCCCACCAGCGTACCGACGCCATCCGCGCGCAGGCCGCGCGTCAGATCATCCTGCCCCACCTTCTTGCCCGTGATGTCGCCGAGGGCGAGGAACATGCCCAGCGATTCGATCATCACCACGACCATGACGATGCACATGGTGGCTATGGGCACGAGGTGGAATTGCGGCACGCCGAAATGGAAGGGCAGGATCACGTCGAACCAGGGCGCCGCCGCGACCTTGTCGAAATGCATGATGCCGAGCGCCGCCGCCACCACCGACCCCGCCACGATACCAAGCAGCACCGCGACATTGGCGACGAAGCCCCTGCCCCATTTCAACAGCGCGAGGATCACGCACAGCACCAGGCCCGCAATGGCGAGGCCGCCAAGCTGCGCGTAGTTCGGATTGGGAAAGGCGCCCGGCACGCCGTCCACCACGCGCGTCACGGTGGGCAGGCCACCGCCCGCCCAGTTGATGCCGACCCGCATCAGGGAGATGCCGATCACCATGATGATCGTGCCGGTGACCACGGGCGGGAACAGCGGCAGCAGCCGGCTGATGAAGGGCGCGACGGCGATGCCGAAGATGCCCGCAGCAATCACCGAGCCATAGATGCCAAGCAGCCCGATCTCGGGCGATGCCGCCATGGACAGCATCGGCCCGACCGAGGCGAAGGTCACGCCCATCATCACCGGCAGGCGGATGCCGACGCCGGGAAAACCGAAGCACTGCACCAGCGTCGCGATACCGCAGGCGAACAGGTCCGCGCTGATCAGGAAGGCAATGTCCTCGGGCGGCAGGCGCAGGGCACGGCCGATGATCAGCGGCACCGCCACCGCCCCTGCATACATCACCAGCACATGCTGCAAGGCCAAGGGGATAAGCCGAGGTAGCGGCAGCCTTTGGTCTACCGGATGGACAGCATCGGTCGGCATGATCTGCACCCCCTTTGGGGACCTGCCGCCGCCCGTACCCTCACGAGCCGGTCGGAGGTCATCTCGCAGATGCAGCAATTCTCATGCCAGTGACAGGTTTGTGATGGCACCTCAGGTCCGGCATGGGCAGCCCGGATCGCACGGCCGTCTCCCACACCTCTTGCCGGCGAAACGACGATCACACTCCTCCAAAGCAGGGCCAGCGGCATCAGGAGCACGGATACGATCTCAAGGATCGCGACAGGCCAAGCACGACCAGCGGCGGCCATGACGGGCGCGCGCCCCTGTCGGGACGCCGACATCACTGATTCGCCGGCGCCGGGCGGTGGTTCGGCTACCGCCCCGCCGTCATGCGCCCGACGACGAAGCCGAAGATGAAGGTGCCGAGCAGGATCGCCCCCACCTCCCCCACCAGCGCGTGCAGCAGCGGCAGCCCGACCAGCAGCGCCAGGGTGAAGCCGCCGATGAACAGCCAGCGATAGGCAACCGGGCTCAGCGCCCAGCCGCGGTTGACCGGCTTCTTCTTGGCGGCCCGGGGCTTGGGCGTGGCGCCCTTCCGCGTGCTCCCGCTCACGGCGAGGCTCCGAGCAGCCGGGCCTCCTCCGCGCGGTCATAGAGCCGGCCGATCAGCGTCGCGAATACCGGATCGACCGCCATGGCGGGGTCCATGCGCGGGGCCGTGTCGGCGCGGGTGACGCCATGCTCCCGCCAGGCCTGGCCGCCCGACAGCACATTCTGCAGGAAGCCCTGCATGCGGTCGCAGGCCATGGCGAAGCGGGCCTCGGGGCTCTCGCCGGCCTCGAATTCCTCCCACAGCGCGCGCAGCCGCGCGCCGAGGTCTTCGGGCAGCAGGCCGAAGACGGTCTCGGCGGCGGCCGCCTCGCGCGCCGCCTGGGTCGCACGGGCCGTGGCGTCATAGGCGAAGGTGTCGCCGGCCTCGATCTCCACCAGATCGTGGATGGCGAGCATCATCAGCGCGCGGCCGGTGTCCACGGGCGCCGCCAGGTCCTGGTGCAGCAGAGTCGCGATCAGGGCGATGGACCAGCAATGCTCGGCACTGTTCTCGCGGCGCGTCGCGCCATCCGGCAGCACGACGCGCCCGCGGCGCTCGACCGTCTTCAGCCGGTCGGCCAGCGCCAGGAAATCGAGGATCGCGGCGGCGCGGTCAGGCGGCATCTCGGCCGAGGGTTTCCATCAATTCGCGCCATTCCCGCTTCGACAGGCCCGAGCCCTCCTGCGTGACAGCCTCGCCGCCCAGCATGCGCTTCACGATGGCCATCATCTGCGCGGACAGCGTCACGGCACCGAGCCGATAGTCCCGGAAGGCATCGTGCGCCATCGGCACCCAGGCCTTGACCGTCTCCAGCATCGCCTCGGCGTAGACGCGGATCTCGTACTGGGCATGCGGGTCGGCGCGCAGGGACAGGAAATGCAGCAGATTGTGCAGATCCGTCTTCCAGTACCATTGCGTATAGGCGTTCAGCGTCAGGTTCATCCGCGCCAGTTCGCGCGCCAGGCCCTGCCGGCCCGGATCGCGCTTCTGCCCGTCATCCTCCTCGTTCAGCATCTCGAGGTAATGGTCGTAGTTGCGCGTCGCGTCCTCGCGCAGCAGGTCGAGCACATGCGCGGCTTCCGCGCCTTGCAGGATGTCCCCGCGCCCCTGCCGGTTCACCACGGATTGCGCAGCGAGCTGGTCCGGCGCCGGGATGTAGAACTCCCGGTCGAGGATCGAATAGCGCGCCGAATACTCATTCACATTGGCCGTCCGGTGCCGGATCCATTGCCGCGCGACGAAGATCGGCAGCTTCACGTGATACTTGATCTCGCACATCTCGAAGGGCGTCGAGTGGCGATGGCGCATCAGGTAGCGGATCAGCCCGCGATCCTCATTCGCCGCGCGCGTGCCACGGCCATAGGAAACGCGCGCCGCCTGAACGATGGCCGCATCGTCGCCCATGTAGTCCACCACGCGCACGAAGCCGTGGTCGAGCACCGGCATCGCCTCGAAGAGCATCGCTTCCAGCGTCGGCACGCTCGGGCGACGCGTGCGGCCCTCCGCGGCGCGCGCGGCGTCGATTTCCTGCTGCTGCTCGGCGGTCAGCGCCATGCCCGTCCCCTGTCCGACTCGAATATCTCGTGCGGCGGAGCAATCCTATTCGCTGGCGACGGTCAAGTCGCCAGCGACGCGCCAACGAGATCGGTCATCCACCTATCGCTCGGCCAGGGGCGGCACCACCCTGGAAGCCATGACGACCACGATCATCCGAGACAGTCGCGAGGGGGACGTGCCCGCCCTCGCCGCCATCTATGGCCACTGGGTGGAACATGGCCTGGCCAGCTTCGAGCTCACCGCGCCGGACGAGGCCGAGATGGCCCGCCGCCGCGCCGCCGTCCTGGCAGCGGGCTATCCCCATCTGGTCGCGGAACGGGCGGGACGTGTCACCGGCTATGCCTATGCCTCGGCCTACCGGCCGCGCCCGGCTTACCGGTTCACGGTGGAGAACTCCGTCTATGTCGCCCCCGGGCTCACCCAGGGCGGCACCGGCACGGCGCTGCTCGATGCCCTGATCGAACGCTGCACGGCGCAGGGCTTCCGGCTGATGGTCGCGGTGATCGGGGATTCCGGCAATGCGCCCTCGATCGGCCTGCATGCCCGGGCGGGCTTCGCCCATGCCGGGCTGCTGCCCGCCGTCGGCTGGAAGCATGGGCGCTGGGTGGACAGCGTGCTGATGACCCGCCCGCTCGGCCCCGGCGCCGCGACGCCGCCGGACTGACCGGGCCCGTCTGGCCCCGGCGCGTTCCGGGGTGCAGGATACCGCGCCGACGTTCCGGAGCAGCCATGTCCCCCCTCGACGCCATCCGCCGCGACCACGCCGAACTCACCGCCATCCGGCAGGATTTCCACATCCATCCCGAACTCGGCATGGCCGAGCACCGCACCGCCGAGATCGTCGCCCGCAAGCTCGAATCCTGGGGCATCGAGGTGCATCGCGGCGTCGGCGTGACCGGCGTGGTGGGCGTGTTGCGCAACGGGTCCGGCAATCGCGCCATCGGGCTGCGCGCCGACATGGACGCCCTGCCGATCGAGGAACTGAACGACGTCTCCTATCGCAGCACGACCAAGGGCGTGATGCATGCCTGCGGCCATGACGGCCACACCACCATGCTGCTGGGTGCGGCCAAGTACCTCGCCGAGACGCGCGATTTCGACGGCATCGTCCACTTCATCTTCCAGCCCGGCGAGGAAGGCTGCGGCGGCGCCCTCGCCATGCTGGCCGATGGCCTGTTCGAGCGCTTCCCCTGCGACGCCATCTACGGCATGCACAACCGCCCCGGCATGCCCGTGGGCGAATACGGCATCCGCTCCGGCCCGACCGCGGCGGGCGGCGCCTTCTTCGACATCGCCATCACCGGCAAGGGCGCCCATGGCGCGCGGCCCGAGGCCAGCATCGACCCCGTGCTGGCCGCCTGCCATGTCACCACGGCGCTGCAATCCATCGTCAGCCGCACCCTTTCCCCGCGCGACCCGGCCGTGGTCAGCGTGACCAAGGTGGTCGGCGGCGAGGCCTACAACGTGATCCCCGAGACCGCGACCATCTCCGGCACGGCGCGCTTCTTCACCCGCGAGGTGGGCGTACAGATCGAAGATTCGATGCGCCGCGTGGCCGAGGGTGTGGCCGCCGGCTTCGGCGCGAGCGCGACGCTCGACTGGCGCCTGATCTTCGCCCCGACGATCAACGACGCGGACCAGACCGAAGCCTTCGCCGAGGCCGCCGCCGAGCTGGTGGGGGCCGGGAATGTCGCGCGCGACAACCCGCCAGGCATGGGCTCCGAGGATTTCTCCTTCATGATGGAGAAGGTCCCCGGCGCCTACATCCATGTCGGCAATGGCCCGGGCGCGATGCCGCACAATCCGCGCTACCAGTTCAACGACGAGGCGATTCCCTATGGCGCGGCGCTTTATGCGCGCGTCGTCGAACGCGGTCTCGCCAAGGATCGTCAGGGCTGACGGAAGCCCCTCGAAATCCGGACGCGCCTCGATTATATGAGGCCCGTCACCTCGGTGACTATGGCGATAAACGGCGTATGGAATAAGCGTTGCGGACCCGGGGGCGGTACCCGGCGCCTCCACCATCAACCCGCCTTGTCAGCGGCCGATGGGGGCGAAACAGGCTCGACGCGCGCGGTAAAGATACGTCTTTTGCCCGGCATGGTACCGCCGTCATCGGACCAAATCACAAGTGCCAACGACAACAGCCGTGAGGCTGTGGCGCTCGCTGCCTAAATAGGTAAGCGCGGTTCGGGGGGCACCGGGCAACAGAAGCCCCCCACTTCCCTTGGCAGCATGCGGGTTCGGAGCGTAGATGGCCGCATGAGCGATGATGCCGCCCCACCCGAAAGCCTGCTGCCCTACGATGTCTGGGCCGAAGAAGCCCTGCGCGAGGTCGCCATCCGCGCGATCGAGCATGCGGTCGCCGAGGGCCTGCCCGGCGAGCACCATTTCTACCTGACCTTCCGCACCGACCATCCGGGCGCCACGGTGCCGGGCCACCTCAAGGCCCGCTACCCGCAGGAAATCACCATCGTCCTGCAGCACCAGTTCGAGGATCTGGTCGTCGACCGCGCTGCCGGGCGCTTCTCGGTGACGCTGTATTTCGGCGGCGTGCCATCCCGCCTGGTCGTGCCCTTCGGCGCGCTGACCATGTTCCACGACCCGCATGTGCGCTTCGGCCTGCGCTTTCCGGCAACCGGCATGGATACGCCGGCCTTCGAGGATGCGCCGGAGGAAACCTCGCCCGACGCTCCGCCTGCCGAGGAAGCGCCCGCGCCGGCGGGCCAAGTGGTCAGCCTCGACGCCTTCCGCCGCAAGCCGGCGAAGGACGCCTGACGTCCCTCCTCCGCCCCGCGACGGGCGATGCCGCGTTGCCGGCGCCGCGGCCGGCGCGAATTCGGCCCGCGCGGCGCTACCCCTGCCCGGCCGATGCCAGATCGGCCTGGCGGTCGAGATGCGCGACAAGCTCACCCGGCAGTTTCAGACGGTGCGCCAGCGCCTGCAGATAGGCCCGCTCCGCGGGGTCGTCCGGATCGACCGCCAGGCGTGAGACCAGATACAGTTCGCTGGCCTGCTCGGGCGTCGTCGCCGCCGCGGCGATCTCGCCGACGCCGATGGGCGCGTCCAGCGCGTCGAAGACGAACCCCTTGGCCTCGGCATCGAGGCCCGCCTGCTCGACCTGGGCGAAGATGCGCCGGCGTTCCTCCGCATCGATATGGCCATCGGCCCGCGCGGCGCCGATCATCGCCCGGATCAGCGCCAACTCGAAGGGCTGGCCATCGGCCGCCGGCGCAGCGCCAGGCAGGAAGCGTGCATCGACGGCCGCTACTTCCCGCGGCGCCGGCGCCGAAGTGGCCGCAGGCTGCCGCCCCGCCTGCCAGTTCTGGAAGGCCCGGTCCGCCAGTGCCCCGAGCAGGGCCGCGCCACCATGGCTCAGCAGGTTGCCGCCCCTGCCCTTCTTCTTGCCGACCAGGAGGGACAGCAGCCCTCCGGCTGCCGCGGCGCCCGCCAACCCGCCCACACCGCCCTGGCCGAGGACCTGGCGTGCGGCCGTGGCCAGCCCACCAGGCGCGGTCAGGCCGGACAGACCCGAAGCGGGCGCCCCAGCGACCTGGTTCTGGCCGGGCGTCTGGCCCGTGCCGAGAAAGCGGTTCAGCAATGCCTGTGCGTCGATCATGGGTGCCACATCGTGACGCCGGCACCTGACCGCAAGATTGCCGAAATTTTATGTTTCTATGCAGGATCGACGCAGCGACGGCCAATCTTCGCCCGGCCCTGGAGTTGGCGCCCGCCTTCCCCCTTTGCTACAGCACCCGCAAGGCGCACCTGTTCTCCTGCGCCCTGGAGATCGACCCATGACCCCGCCGCTCGACGCTGCCGCCGCTCCCGCCCGGCCGGCCGGTTTCAACTATTCGCCCATGTTCCCGCTCGGCGAGGACACCACGCCTTACCGCAAGCTCGACATCGAGGGTGTCTCGACCATCGAGGTCGACGGCAAGCGCGTGCTGAAGATCAAGCCGGAGGTGCTGAGCGAGCTCACCTTCCAGGCCTGCCATGACGTCTCGCACCTGCTGCGCCCGGCGCATCTCCAGCAACTCGCGAATATCCTCAAGGACCCCGAGGCCAGCGCGAATGACCGCTTCGTCGCGCTCGACCTGCTGAAGAACGCGAACATCGCCTCGGGCGGCGTGCTGCCGATGTGCCAGGACACCGGCAACGCGATCGTGTTCGGCAAGAAGGGCCAGCGCGTCTGGGTCGAAGGCGACGAGGAGGAGGCGATCTCCTTCGGCGTCTCGCGCACCTATACCGAGACCAACCTGCGCTATTCGATGAACGCGCCGCTGACCATGTTCGAGGAGGTGAACACCGGCAACAACATGCCGGTCGAGTTCTCCATCATGGCGGCCCCCGGCGACCATCACGCCGATGAGCTGCACCTGATGTACATCCTCAAGGGCGGCGGGTCGGCCAACAAGACCTTCCTGTTCCAGCAAACCCGCGCGGTGCTGAACAAGCCGAAGCTGCTCGCCTTCCTCGAGGAGAAGATCAAGACACTCGGCACCTCGGCCTGCCCGCCCTATCACCTGTCCATCGTCATCGGCGGCACCTCGGCCGAGATGAACCTCAAGACGGTGAAGCTGGGTTCGACCAAGTGGCTCGATGCGCTGCCGACCAAGGGCGACAAGTCGGCCCATGCCTTCCGCGATCCGGAGCTGGAAGCGGAGATCCACAAGCTGACGCAGAACCTCGGCATCGGCGCGCAGTTCGGCGGCAAGTACTTCTGCCATGACGTGCGGGTGATCCGCCTGGCGCGCCACGGCGCCTCCCTGCCCATCGGCATCGGCGTGTCGTGCAGCGCCGACCGCCAGATCAAGGCGAAGATCACGGCGGAGGGCGTGTTCCTCGAACAGCTCGAACACGACCCCGCGCACTACCTGCCGGAGCATACGGACGACATCCTGGGCGGCGAGGTGGTGAAGATCGACCTCAACCAGCCGATGGACCAGATCCGCGCGACCCTGTCGCAGTATCCGGTGAAGACACGCGTCTCGCTGACCGGCACCATGGTGGTCGCGCGCGACATCGCCCATGCGAAGCTGCAGGAACGCATCGACCGCGGCGAGGGCCTGCCGCAGTACATCAAGGATCATCCCGTCTACTACGCGGGTCCGGCGAAGACCCCGGCGGGCTATGCCACCGGCTCCTTCGGTCCGACCACGGCGGGGCGCATGGATTCCTACGTCGATGCCTTCCAGGCCGCCGGCGGCTCCTTCGTCATGCTCGCCAAGGGCAACCGGTCGAAGGCCGTGCTGAACGCCTGCAAGAAATACGGCGGTTTCTATCTCGGCTCGGTCGGCGGGCCGGCGGCGCGGCTCGCGCAGGACTGCATCAAGAAGGTCGAGCAGCTCGAATACCCGGAGCTCGGCATGGAAGCCGTGTGGAAGATCCAGGTCGAGGACTTCCCCGCCTTCATCGTCGTCGACGACAAGGGCAACGACTTCTACGAAGGGCTCGAATAGCCTTCGGCTTCCGGCGGCCCGGCACCTGCTTGACCGGGCCGCCGCGCAGGCTTTATCAGGCCGCCGTCGCCTTGTGGCGGCCGTAAGCGTCTCACGCCAGGCAACGCACCAATCCGATCCGTTCGCGCCATCCGATGGCGCCGGATGCCCGACGTGAGAGTCTCCATGGCCATCATCCGCCGTGTTCCCGCCCGCTACGCAGCGCTGCTCATGCCGCTGCTGCTGTCGATCATCATGACCTGCATCATCTCCGGCGTGTCGACGCTGCTGGCGCTCGGCCCGTCGCAGGAAGCGCTGCGCCGCTGGCCCGAAGCCTGGGGCTTCTCCTGGCTCGTCGCCTTCCCCACCCTGCTGGTGGTGCTGCCGGTCGTGCGACGGCTCGTCACCCTGCTGGTCGCCCCGCCCGCGCGATGACAGGATGGGGCGGATCCGCAACGGAGACGCCCCATGCTTGCCCTGCGCCCCAATTGCGAATGCTGCGGCCGCGACCTGCCACCCGACAGCCGCGATGCGCTGATCTGCTCCTTCGAATGCACCTGGTGCGTGGATTGCGCGGCCACGAAGCTGCCCGGCGGCCTCTGCCCGAATTGCGGCGGCAACCTGGTGCCGCGGCCCATCCGCCCCATGGAGAAGCTCGCGAAATTCCCCGCCTCGACCGACCGCATCCATCGCCCCGAGCGCTGCGGCGGACCGGCGACGGCCTGACGGCCCGGGCGCGCATGCCCGAGCGCATCCGCCTGACCGCGCTGATCGCCAACGGCTTCCTGTGCGTGGCCTTCGGGATCCTGGCGCTGGCCGGCATCGCGACGGAGCCAGGTGGCATCATCGTCTTCTTCGCGGTCATCGCCGTGATCGCGGGCTTCAACTGGTACGTCATCCGCAAGGCGGCGCGGATCCTCGCCGAGGAATCGCAGCGCCTCGCCGAACTCCGGCAGCATTGCGCGGCGCTCGAAGCCCGCGCGTCATCCGAGCAGGGACCAGCCCCATGACCGAACGCCGCCTCATCTCCTCCGGCTCGAAATTCGAGGAGGAGATCGGCTATTCCCGCGCCGTCGTCATCGGCGACGACATCTGGGTCTCCGGCACGACCGGCTACGACTATGCACGCATGACGATCGAGCCCGATGTCGTCGCGCAATGCGACCAGTGCTTCCGCAACATCGCCATGGCGCTGGAACAGGCCGGCGCAAGCCTCGACGACGTCGTGCGCGCCACCTTCATCGTGCCGCGGCGCGAGGATTGGGAACCCTGCTGGCCCGTGGTGAAGAAGTATTTCGGCAAGGCGCGTCCGGCGTCGACGCTGATCCATGCCGGGCTGCAGACGGATGCGATGCGCATCGAGATCGAGGTGACCGCGCGGCGCGTGCGCTGACGCAACCGGCGCCGCAACGCGGCGTTGCCCTTCGCAACAACGCTGCCCCGGCATCGCCGCATCCGGTGCCGATATTGCGTCGCGGGCGGATCGTGCCGCCCGCCTTGCGAAGGAGAGACTGCATGATCGCCCGCCGAGGCCTTTTCGCCATCATTCCTGCCCTCGCCGCGGCCGGGTCCGCCATGCCAACGATCGCCGAGGCGCAGAGCATCACGCTGAATTTCGGCCCGCCCCCGCCGCCGCCCCGCGCCCGGCCGGCTCCACCCCCGCGCCGGGGCTATGTCTGGGCCGATGGCCATTATCGCTGGAACGGCCGCCGCTATGTCTGGCAGGAAGGCCACTGGACCCGCGCCCGGCGTGGCCGCCACTACGCCCAGCCGCGCTGGGACCAGGATGGCGACCGCTGGCGCTACCACCCGGGCGGATGGCAACGCTGACAGGGCGCGGGTGACAGCCGCACCCACGGGTTGTACAGGGCGCGGGCTGAAACCGTTCCGGGAGTCGCCATGCGCTTCGCTGTCGATCGACTCGACCACCTGGTTATCACCTGCAAGGACGTGACCATCTCGGCCTCGTGGTACCAGCGCGTCCTGGGCATGGAGGTGGGGGAGTTCGGCCCGCACAACCGCACGGCGCTGAAGTTCGGCGGGCAGAAGATCAACCTCCGCCCGGTGGAATCGACGCAGCACGAATGGTGGACCGGCGGCGCGGGCGGCGTGCCCGGCACCGCTGATCTGTGCTTCATCGTCACCGTCGATGCGGAGCAGATCATCGCCCATCTCCAGCATTGCGGGGTGAAGGTCGAACAGGGCCCGGTTGCCAAGGACGGGGCGCTCGGTCCGATCACCTCGGTCTATTGCCGCGATCCGGACGGCAATCTCATCGAGATCTCGACTTACGGGTCGCTGGACTGAGCAGCCCGACGCGGCAGGAGGAAGCGTGAGGGAGCATCTGACCAAGCGCTCCTTCTCGCTGGCCGGTCACCGCACCTCCGTGGCGCTGGAACCCGTATTCTGGCAGGCGCTGGAAGCGATCGCGGCCCAGCGCGGCGTGAGCCTCGCCGCGCTGGTCGCGGAACGCGACGCCGCGCGAGCAGAGGACGGCGCGCCGCTGGCGAGCACGCTGCGGGTGTTTGCATTGACCGAACGACAGTGACGACAGCGGGGCAAGGTGCCTCGCATGCCCGGGAGGACGGCGCGCGATAGGCGCGACGACGGCAGCCCGGAGACGGGCCTTCTTGATGATCGGCCTGCTTTCGCTGTGGAATCGAGAGGGGCCTTGCCCCTTTCGAACTCTCCCCAGCAAAGGCCGAAAGGCCTTTGCAAACCTCCACCTGGTGCCGTGCACCTCGGGCAGAATGGCGCCGAGAGACGCCCGCGCGCACCAAGGGCGTCTGGAGGGAGCGGCAAGGCCGTAGCGCCCGGCACCAGAAGATTGCGTTCCAAGTGCTCCAAGCACTTGGCGGGGTGGTTTGGAGGGGCAGCGCCCCTCCAACTGCAACAGCAGAAGCAGGCCAGTGGGCCCTTCGGCCTTTGGCGCGAGGCTTGGAGTGGGGCTTCGCCCCGCTCCAGCGACCATCCGCCGACGCCGTTCCTACTGCTCCGCCCGCCACCGCGCCCAGGTCGCCATTTCCGGCTGCCGGCGGGGTGTTTCCGCGGGCCCGGTCACACGCAGCGCGATCGGCGGGGATTCGGCGGGCGGGGGCTGCACCAGGAAGCGCAGGTCGAGCGTCCCGCGCCGCAGATCGATGGCGCCTTCGACGGCGCCGGACATGCCGGCCTCACCGGCGATGCGCACACCATCCAGCGTCACCACACCGGCGCTGGCGCGCCAGCCGCCTTCCAGGCGGTCCAGCGCCGTGGCGCCGCCCTCCAGCGCCTGACGAACGCCGGCTTCCGCCGCCGCGGCGTCCTCGATACCCGCGGCGGACGCCACGGTGCCGAGGGCGACCCCCGCCAGCACGCCATCGGCCAGCGCGATGCGCCCTTCCCCTGTCAGCGTGCCGAGCAGCGCGGCCGGCGCATGGCCCTGCGCCGTCACACGCGCCTGGGCGTCGAGCCGCCCGGATACCAGGTCGAAGGGCAGGCCAAAGAGCGGCCCGGTCAGCGTCGCGCCGTTGAGCCCAAGGGAGGCCGAGAGCACCGGCGGCACCGTGGCGACATCAAGGTTCAGCGTGCCTTCCAGCGAGCCGCCACCCAGCCGGCCGCGCAGCTCCTCCACGGCCAACCTGCCGCCGCCGAGCGTCAGGCGTCCCGACACGTCGTCGAGCGTCGGCAGTCCCGGCGCGATCACTGTCGTCGCCCCCACCGTCAGCTCCGCATCGATGGCGCCAAGCACCCCGAAGCCCAGTGGATCATTGTCGCGCAGCGCCAGTTCGGGGAGCGGCAGGCGCTCGGCGCTGATGCGGCCGGTCAGCTTCGGGCGCGCACCGCCCAGCGCCAGCGCCAACTGCCCGCGCGCCCGCAATCCGCCCGCCACGAGTTCCAGGTTCTCGGCCGAGACGGCGTCCCTCCCGGCGGAAAGTGCCGCGATCAGGGAAAAGGACCCCTCGCCGAGCCAGGCCGGCATCTCCCGCGCCCCAAGCAGCGTGGCGAGGCGCGGCGCCCCCGGATGGCGCAGGGTCAGGTTCCCGCCGATCCGCTCCTGCCCCAGATTCGCCGTGCCCTGGGCTTCGACACGCAATTCGCCGAGTTCGCCCTCGGCGGTGAGCGCCAGCGCATCCGCCGGCCCACCGCCGGCCAGCCGCAGGCGCAACGCCTGCGCCGCGAAGGTATCGGGCAGGGTCACGAAGGGGGCGGCCGCTGCGGCGAGCCCACTGGCGTTCGACGCCGCGACTTCCAGCACCAGGTCGCCGAAGCGCGGGGTCGCACCCGTCGTGACCGTGCCTGCCAAGGTCATGTCCGCGCCATCGATCTGCGCCGAGGCACGGCGCAGCCCGATTCGCCCCTGTTCCATCACCGCATCGAGGGCGGCACGCTCGGCCGTGATGCCGCGCCAGACGACGCGCTCGGCGGCCAGACGCAGATTGGCATCGAAGCCGGCGCCGTTGCGCAGCGCTTCGGCCCAACGGGCCGGCGGCGGCAGCAGCCCGTCCAGCACCAGCCGATCGACTGTCAGCCCCAGGCCGAGCGCCGGGCGCGCGCCGAAGCGGAACACCCCGGCGCCGCTGACCCGTGCGCCGTCCAGCGTCGCGGCGAGTTCCGGCACGCCGAGCTGCGCCGGTTCCAGCACCAGCCGCGCCCGCCCATCGAAGGCCCGCAGGCGGGAGGGATCGACGTTGTCCACCGGCACGCCAAGGGCGGCGAGGCTCGCGCGCAGGCTGGGACCGGCGAAACGCAGGGCGAGTTCGAGCCGATCCCCCGCCGTCGCGCCGGTGGCCTCGATCTCGACCTCGCCGGGAAGCTGGGCGGTCATGTCGGTCAGGGTGATACGCTCGGCCTCGCGGAAGATGCCCCCACGCAGGCGCCGGATGGTCTGGCCTCGGAAGGAGGCCGCCTCGGCTGAAAGATCGAGCCCGATCGGCAGGGCTGGCGCCGCCGCCCCGCGCAGTGCCGCGACCCAGGCATCGAGGTCGATCCGCGCCAGCGCCAGCGCCACGTCGAGCCGCGATTCCGGCCGGAACCGGAAGGTCACCGCGCCGCGCCCCGTCACCCCGCCGACATCGAGGGCAAGGTTGTCCGCCGCCGCTACCTCGGCCGTCACGCTGACCCGCCCGCTCGCGCGGAAGGGGCCGGGTGGGGCGGCCATCAGCAGGGCAAGGTCGCTGCCCGAGGCCTCGATCCGTCCCTCAAATCCACCTTCGGCCACCAGGGCGCCACGCGCCGTGACCGTCGCCCCCTGGAGCGCGAATCCGAGATCGAGCGTCGCCACCCCATCAAAGCCGGGGCGGCCGAGCACCGCTTCGAAGCGGATCGGCGCGCCGCGCCAGGTGAAGCTGCCCTCGGTGCGCACGGCGTCGAGCGGGCCCGGCGCGGCAAGGCGCGCCGCCACCCCGTCCAGCACCGCGCCGCCCACCTCGACACGGCTTTCCTCGATGCGCGCATCGAAGCCGGTCAGCCAGGGGGGCGGGCGCAGCGCGCCGATGGAATCGGGTGGCCATGGCAGGCGGATCTCGGCGCCGACCAGCACCAGGTCGCGCGGCTCGATGCGCCCCGTCAGCAGTCGCCAGAGGCTGAGGCGCAGCCGCAGGATCCGCGCGGTGACGCCGAGTTCCTCGCCATCCGCATCGCCGACGCTGACATCGTCGGCCTCGACCATGGGCTGCGGCAGCAGCGTCAGGCGCAGCGGCCCGGCGAGGACCACCGGCCGGCCGAGCCGTGCCGCGGCGATGGCGGCCACGCGGCCGCGCTGCCCCTCCCAGTCCAGCAGGCCGGGGCCGAACCAGGCCGCGCCGAGCAGGGCCGCCGGTACCAGCAGCAGGAGGAGAAGGCGGATCCTCACCCGGCCGGAGCCCCCCAGCCGCCGCCACCGGGCGTCTCGAGGCCGAAGATGTCGCCGGGGGCGAGACTGGCGCGGTCGCTGCCCTTCAGCGTCTCGACAGTCCCGTCGCCGCGTTCCACCCATTGCCGGCCGGCCGCGCCATCGGCGCCGCCATGCAGGCCGTGCGGCGCCACGGTGCGGCGGGAAGCGACGATGACGGCTTCCATCGGGCGGAGGAAGCGGATGCGACGGCGCGCGCCGTCGCCACCATGGAACTGCCCGCCGCCGCCCGAACCGCGACGGATCGAGAATTCCTCGAGCCGCACCGGGTAGCGCAGCTCGAGGATCTCGGGATCGGTCATGCGGGTGTTGGTCATGTGCGTCTGCACGGGACCGGCGCCGTTGAACCGCGGGCCGGCGCCGGTGCCGCCGCAGATCGTCTCGTAATACTGATAGGTAGCGTCGCCGAAGAGCAGGTTGTTCATCGTCGCCTGGGCCGAGGCGCAGGCGTCGAGCGCGGCGAGCACCGCATTGCAGGTCATCTGCGACACTTCGGTATTGCCCGCGACCACCGCGGCACCCGGCCGCGGCGAGAGGAAGGTCCCTTCCGGGATGACGATTTCCAGCGGCTTGAGGCATCCGTCGTTGAGCGGGATGTCCTCACCGACCAGGCAGCGGAAGCTGTAGAGCACCACGGCGCGGCAGACGGCGGATGGCGCGTTGAAATTGTCCGGCCGCTGCGGCCCGGTCCCGGTGAAGTCGATCACCGCGCGGCGGTTGGCGCGATCCACGCGCACCGCGACCTTGAGCGGGGTGCCGTCGTCGATCGTCGTCTCGAAGGTGCCGTCCGGCAGGCGTTCCAGCACGCGGCGGACGGATTCCTCCGCATTGTCCATCACATGCTTCATGTAGGCGCGCACGGTGGGCAGGCCGAATTCGGCGACGGCGCGCTGCAGCTCCTGCACCGCCTTCTCGTTGGACGCGACCTGCGCCTTGATGTCCGCGACGTTCACGTCCGGGCTGCGCGCGGGATATGTCGCGCTCGCCAGCAGCGTGCGGAATTCCGCCTCGCGAATCGTGCCGCCATCGACGAGGAGGAAGTCGTCGATGACCACCCCTTCCTCCTCCAGCGTCTTCGACCCGGGCGGCGTGGAACCTGGCGTCAGCCCGCCGATATCGGCATGGTGGCCGCGGCTGCCGACGAAGAACAGGATCTCGCGACCGGCTTCGTCGAAGACGGGCGTGATGACGGTGATGTCGGGCAGATGCGTCCCGCCATTCGACGGGTTGTTCAACGCCACCACGTCGCCGGGCTTCAGCGTCTTGCCGCGGGAGCGGATCACCGTCCGCACGCTCTCCCCCATCGCGCCCAGATGCACCGGCACATGCGGCGCATTCGCCACCAGGAAGCCCTGCGCGTCGAAGATGGCGCAGGAGAAATCCAGGCGTTCCTTGATGTTCACGCTCAGCGAGGTGTTCTGCAGCACCGCGCCCGCCTGCTCGGCGACGTTCATGAACAGGTTGTTGAACAGTTCGAGCATCACCGGATCGGGGCGGTCGGCAGTCGCGGCGATCTGCGCGGCGCGCTTCTCGGTGCGGCGCAGGACCAGGTGGTTGCGCTCGGTGATCTCGGCGGTCCAGCCGGGTTCGACGACCGTGGTCGCGTTCGCCTCGCGGATCAGCGCGGGTCCCTTGAGGCGGTCGCCGGCATGCAGCCTGTCGCGGTCATAGACGGGGGCGGCATGCTCGGCGCCCTCGGTGAACAGGGCGACGGTGTCGATGATGTCCGGCGCCCCGCCGGCGGTGCGGGCCGGCAGCGCGGCCTCATTCACCGCCTCACCCGGCATGGTGACTTCCGCGATGCAGGCTTCGACCACCACCGGGCGTTCCGGCGTGGCGAAGCCGAAGCGGCGGCGATGCGCCTCGGTAAAGGCGGCGAGGACCGCGGCATGGCCGTCAAAGGCCACCGGCAGGAAGGCATCCGTGCCGGCATAGCGCAGGTGCAGCCGGCGCGCCGTGCGCAGCAGCGCCGGATCGGCACCCTGGCGCACCAGCTCCGCGCGGCCTTCCTCGGCCAGCGCGTCGAGCCGCGCGGCGAGGTCGTCCATCGTCTCGGCCGACAGCGGCGCCTCCACCGCGCCCTCGCGGATCGCGGCCTGGTCGGCGAGACCCATGCCATAGGCCGAGAGAACGCCGGCGAAGGGATGGATGAACACCGTCTCCATCCCCAGCGCATCCGCGACGAGGCAGGCGTGCTGCCCGCCCGCGCCGCCGAAGCATTGCAGGGCGAAGCGCGTCGCGTCGTGACCCTTCTGGATCGACACCTGCTTGATGGCGTTGGCCATGTTGGCCACCGCGATGCGCAGGAAGCCTTCCGCGACCTTGCGCGGGTCCTGCCCCGTGCCAGTGGCCTGCGCGATCTCCTGCGCCAGGGCGGTGAACTTCCGCCGCACCACCTCGGCGTCGAGCGGCTGGTCGCCATCGGGGCCGAAGATCGCCGGGAAATGCCTCGGCTGGATCTTGCCGACCATGACGTTGGCATCCGTCACGGCGAGCGGGCCGCCGCGGCGATAGCAGGCCGGGCCCGGCACCGCGCCGGCCGAATCCGGCCCGACGCGCATGCGCGCGCCGTCGAAATGCAGGATGGAGCCGCCACCCGCCGCGACCGTGTTGATCGCCATCATCGGCGCGCGCATGCGCACCCCGGCGACCTCGGTCTCGAAGGCGCGCTCGAACTCGCCGGCATAGAGCGCGACATCGGTCGAGGTGCCGCCCATGTCGAAGCCGATGATGCGGTCGAAGCCGCCCATCCCCGCGGTGCGCGCCGCACCCACGATGCCGCCCGCCGGGCCGGACAGGATCGCATCCTTGCCCTGGAAACGGCCGGCCTCGGTCAACCCGCCATTGGACTGCATGAAGTAAAGCCGGACGCCGGGCAGCTCGGACGCCACCTGGTCCACGTACCGCCGCAGCACCGGCGAGAGATAGGCATCCACCACCGTGGTGTCGCCGCGCGGCACGATGCGCGGCAGCGGGCTCGCCTGGTGGCTCAGCGAGACCTGGGTGAAGCCTTCCTCCCGCGCGATCTCGCCGAGGCGGATCTCATGCGCCGGATGCGCCCAGGCATGCATCATCACGATGGCCACGGCCCGGATGCCGTCGGCGAAGCCGGCCTTCAGTGCTTCGCGGGCCGCCGCCTCGTCCAGGGCCCCGATCTCTGTGCCGTCCACCGCGACGCGGCCGCCGATCTCGGCGACGCGCTCATGCAGCAGCTCGGGCAGCGTCACATCGAGGTCGAACAGCCGGGGCCGTGCCTGGTTGCCGATACGCAGCATGTCGGCGAAGCCGCGATTAACCAGCAGCAGCACCCGCTCACCCTTGCGTTCCAGCAACGCATTGGTGGCGACGGTGGTGCCCATCTTGACGGCGTCGATCGCACCCCGCGGGATCGGCGCGCCCGGCACGAGGCCCAGCGTCTCGCGGATCCCGGCCACGGCCGCGTCGCGGTACCGTTCCGGATTCTCCGACAGCAGCTTGCGCGTGGACAGCCGGCCCGACGGATCGCGCGAGACGATATCCGTGAACGTACCCCCACGATCGATCCAGAACTGCCAGCCGGCCATGAAGTCATCCTCTTGGAGAAGGCGCGCCGTGCCCGCACCGCGCCTTTCCGCAATAGAGAGGCGCAGGGCGGGGGGCAAGGCGGCGCACTCCCTTGCCCTCCCCGTCACCGCACCCGACGTGCTAGCAAGGCTGCCGAGAGGTGCTGGTGTGACGTTCTGGGGCAAGATCCTGGGCAGCATGGCGGGTTTCGCCATGGGTGGGCCCTTCGGTGCGATGATGGGGGCTGCGCTCGGCCATGCGGCCGATCAGGGCGCGCTGCCCGGTGCGCGCGGGATCCCGCCCAATGCCGCCGACATGGTCCACCTGCTGGGTGGCAAGGAGAACCTCTTCTCCTTCGCCGTGGTGGTGCTGGCCGCGAAGCTCGCCAAGGTGGACGGGCCGGTGAAGCGCGCCGAGATCGACACCTTCCGCCAGATGTTCCGCGTGCCCGAGGAAGGGCTGCGCGACGTCGGTCGCCTCTTCGACCAGGCGCGCGAGGAAGCCGAGGGCTGGGAACCCTTCGCGTCGAAGCTCGGCGAGGCCTTCGCGGACAACAAGGCGATGCTGGAGGACGTGCTCGCCGCCTTCGTGCGTATCGCCCGCGCCGATGGGCCGGTGACGAAATCCGAAGGCGACATGCTGCGCGGCATTCATGCGCGCTTCGGCCTCGACGCCCCGGCCTGGGACCGCGCCAAGGGCGGCAACCCGCGCGGCGTCTCCGCCCAGCAGATGGAAGATCCCTACGCGGCGCTCGGCCTGACGCGTGAAGCCTCCGACGAACAGGTCCGCACCGCCTGGAAGCAGCTGATGCGGGAGAACCACCCGGACAGCCTCGCCTCGCGCGGCGTGCCGGAAGAATTCGTGAAGCGCGCCACGGCGAAGGTCGCCGACATCAACGCGGCATGGGATCGCATCAAGCGGGAACGGGGGCTCTGATGGCGGCGGCCGACCGGGGAGGGGCTCCACCCCTTCCCGGGTCCCGCAAGGCCTTTGGGGGCCGGTTCCTGCTGCCGGGGGCGAGGGTCGCCCGGGGACAGGGCGCGGCGTTCCGGAATGCGCCGCACCTTGGCAGGGTGATAGGCGCCAACAGCCGGCATCCGGTGGCAATGGAGAGGGGCTCTGCCCCTCTCCAAACCTCACCCCGCCAAAGGCCGAAAGGCC
>JAYSDS010000078.1:0-28150 GCA_041914265.1 Roseomonas sp. | reverse complement strand
AAGGCCTTGCCGACGATGGGCAGGTTCCGAACCGGAGGGGCGCCGCCCCTCCGGGCCAACCCCCCAGGCCACGGTTTGGCCTGGACCGCCGGGACACGGTTCTCGGCGCGACGGTGAGGCCAAACCTTTGTAACGCGTTTCGAGCGCAGGAGCGGGTTATGGGACCGTTCTGGCGGCGCGCGCAGCACCGAGTGGAGGTTTGCAAAGGCCCTTTGGCCTTTGCTGGGGAGAGCCCCTTTCGGTCCCACCCGTCAGGATCAGGGTCTCCCGGGCATTCAACCCACCACATGCTGGGGGCAGGCGGCGCAACCGAGACCCCGAACGCTTAGCCCCTGTTCAGCCAGCCGCAGGGATGCCGGCCATATCCGCCCTGAACGCCGCTTCGTATTCCTCGCCGGGGCGCCCGATCGACAGGTCCAGCAGCTTCGTGCGTTCGAGATAGGCGCGAAACTCCGCCGTGTCCCGCGCATCGAGCAGCATCTGTTGCAGGCGGCGATAGCCAGCCGGATCGGCGGCCTTGAAGCGTGCCGGCACGGCATAGATGCCGAAGCGCGAGAGGAAGTCGGGCGATGGCAGCACGACGCCGAAGGGTTGCAGCGCCGCGGCGAGGGTTGGCGCTTCCGGCCAGCGCGGGCTCTGGTTGCGGCCGCCGACGAACAGCGCCTGCGTCACGTCGCGCAGGTTGTAGCGCGAGAAGTCATCCCCGACATTCGCCGCCACATCGCCGGACAGCAGGGCGTTGCCGGCCTCTGACCCGCCGCGATAGCCGGCAATGGTCACGTCGATCGCGAGCTTCTCGAACAGCCACTTCGCCAGCAATTCCTGGGCTCCGCCGGCGGCCGCGGAAACCGCCAGCGACCCGGGCTGCGCCCGCGCGCGGCTGACGAAGGCGGCGAAGCTGTCGATCTCGGCGCCCTTCTTGACCAGCATCACGCGCGGATCCTGGATGTCCACCAGGATGATCTGGAAATCCTCCGCGCGCATGCCGGAATTCGGTCGCGCCACGGCAAGGAACAGATCCGGATGGTTGATCGCCAGGAGCTGCGATCCATCATTGCCTTCGCGCAGCAGGTTCGCCGCGGCGATCTGGCCGCCCGCGCCGGGCAAGTTGCGCACGACCACGGCGCGCCCCGTCTTTCGCGTCACGGCTTCGCCCAGCAGCCGCGCGAGAACGTCGGATCCGCCACCCGGCGCGTAGCCCACCACGATCTGCAGGGGGCGGCCGTCCTGACCGGAGGCGGTGGAAGCCAGCGCGGGCGTCGCCAGCCCCGTCAGCAGGGCCCGGCGGCGGAATGCCGGGCGACGCAACTCATGATTCATGCACGCGATCTCCTGGATGGGCGTCATGGGATGCGGGCCTGGGTCAGCCCGTTGGCGGGGCGGCCTCCTGCACCACGTATTGGAGCTGGAAGCTCTCGCGATAGAAGGACTCGCCCAGCACCAGCGGCCGTCCGGCCGCATCCAGCAGGACGTAGTCGCGGATCAGCAGCGGGCTGCCGCGCGCCAGGTCGAGGGCGCGCGCCTGCCCGCTCGTGGCGGCGCCGGCGCGGATGACGCCTTCGACGCGCGCCACGCGCATGCCGAGCTCCTTCAGCATGTCGTGCATCGAATGGGATTGCAGCGCCGCGACGGTCATGCGGCCGCCGATCGCCGGCGGTATGACGCGGATCTCCAGGCTGATCGGCTGTCCGCCGGCCAGGCGTATGCGCTCCAGGACGTGAACCGTCTCGCCCGGCTCCAGCCCCAGCCGCGCGGCGTCGGTGGCCGAAGCGGGGCGGCCGGCGAAGGAGATGAGGCGATAGGTCACGGATCCGCCGCTGCGCTGCAGGGCGTCCTCGAAGGAGCTGACACGGCTCGCCTCGATCGCCGCGACGACCGGCGGCGCGGCGACGAAGGTGCCGGCGCCGGCCCGGCGCGCGTTCACCCGCTCGAAGACGAGCTGCGGCAGGGCGCGCGCGACCGTCGGGCGCGTCGTCCCGAAGGTCTCGGCGCGTTCGTTCTCCGACGGCAGGCGCTGCCCCTGGCGAAAGCGCCCGGCGGCGATGCCGTCGCGGATATGCGCCTGGATGCGCGCATAGAGCGGCGTCGCATCCGGCGGCAGTTGTTTGTCAGCTTGCCTAGTCAACTCGACTATCCTGTGTCATAGCTGTATAGGCAACATTTCCCCATCGGCGGCGCTGAAGCAAGGCCGATCTGCCAGTGCAGGAGGCCCAGCCATGACCGCCATGACGGATGAAGGCGCGATCGAGCATCGCCTGGCCGCCTGGATCGCGACGCTGGACTGGCCGGACCTGCCCGCTGAGGCCGTGAGCACCACGCGCGACTTCGTGCTGGACACGCTCGGCGTGATCGGCGGCGCGGCGCGGGCGCCGGGCCTCGCGGCCTTGCGCGCCTCCCTGGCGGCCTGGGAGCCGCATGGCGGCCTTGCGACCATGCTCCTGGATGGCCGGCGCGTGGCGCCCGCCACGGCGGCGCTGGCCAATGGCGCGGCAGCCCATGCGCTGGATTTCGACGACCAGCACGACCCGGCGCGCATCCATGCCTTCTGCGTTGTCCTGCCCGCCGCCCTGGCGGTGGCCGAGGCCGAGGGTGGCGTGGACGGCCGCCGCTTCCTCACCGCCATCGCGGGCGGCGTGGAGATCTTCTGCCGCCTCGGCCTGGCCTGCCACGGCAGTCTGGGGCGCGGCTGGCATCCCACCACGGCGCTCGGCACCATCGCCGCGGCGGCAACCGCGGCACGGCTGATGCGCCTCGATGCGACGCAGACGCTGCATGCGATGGGCCTGGCCTTCACCCAGATGGGTGGTACCACGCAGTTCATCGCGGATGGTGCGCTGGCCAAGCGCGTGGGGCCCGGCTTCGCCGCGCGATCCGGCACGCTGGCGGCGCATCTGGCGCGCGCGGGGCTGACCGGGCCGTGGCGCTACCTCACCGGCAAGGCGGGGCTGTTCAACCTGCATGAGCGGGGCGACGTCGCACCTGCCCTGCTGCACGAGGATCTCGGCTCGGTCTGGCGCCTCGCCGAGCTCAGCATGAAGCCCTATCCCTGCTGCCGCTGCACCCACACCGTCATCGACATGGCCCTCGCCCTGCATCGCGAGGGCCTGGCGCCCGAACGGATCGACAGCGGCGAGATCTTCCTCGGCCGCGTCAACCGCCAGATCGTCGGCGCGGATTTCGACCCGGCCGCGCCGAACCCGGTGGTGCATGCGCAGTTCAACGCCTGCTACGCCTTCGCCGCCGCGCTGCGGGACGGTGCGGTGACCATCCCGAGCTTCGCCGCCGACCGCATCCGTGCCGAGGATCTGCGCTTCGCGACACGGCTGCGCACGATCGAGGCGCCGGAGATCGAACCCACCGATATCGCCCCGGCCCGGCTACGGTTGCTGCTGACGGATGGCAGCGCGGTGGAACGCGCGAAACCCACCATGAAGGGCTCGCCGGCGGAGCGGCTGTCGCGCGGCGAGCTGCTGGCGAAGTTCCGCGCCTGCCTCGCCGCCGGTTTCGGCACCGGGGCGGCGGAGGCCGATGCCTTCGCGGCGCGCGTGGAGGCCGTGGAGACCCTGCCGGACGTCACCGCGCTGATCGCGGCCTTCCGCGCCCTGGACCGTGCGGCATGAGCGATCCCCGCATCGGCGCGACGACGGATGCGATCGACACGCCCGCGCTGCTGCTCGACCTCGATCTGCTGGATCGGAACATCGGGCGGATCACGGCGCTCTGTCGCGAGGCGGGGGTGGCCTGGCGCCCGCACATCAAGGCGCATAAGTGTCCTGCCCTGGCATTGCGGCAGATCGCGGCCGGCGCCATCGGCGTGACCTGCGCCAAGCTGGGCGAGGCGGAGGTGATGGCGGCGGCGGGCATCGCCGACATCCTCGTCGCCAACCAGATCGTCGGGCCGCTGAAGATCGCGCGGCTGGTGGCGCTGCGCCGCAAGGCCGATGCGATCGTCGCGGTGGACGATGCTGGCAACGTCGCCGCACTCGGCGCCGCCTTCGCTGAGGCCGGTCTGATCCTGCGCCTGGTGATCGAGGTGGATGCCGGCACGCAGCGCGCCGGCGTGACGACGTCATCGCAAGCCTTGGCGCTCGCCGACGCGATCGCGGCGCAGCCGGCGCTGCGCTTCTCCGGCCTGATGTGCTGGGAAGGGCACACCACCCGCATCGCCGATCCGGTCGAGAAGCAGGCGGCCGTCACCGCCGCCCTGGATCGTGTGACCGGCATCGCCGCGGCCTGCCGGGCCGCCGGCCATGCGGTACCGATCGTGAGCTGCGGCGGCACCGGCACGCTGCCCTTCTCCGCCCGCCATCCGGGCGTGACGGAGATCCAGGCCGGTGGCGGTATCCTCGGCGACATCCGCTACAGCGAGATCTATCACGTCGAGGTGGCGCACGCCCTCACGCTGCTCGCCGGCGTGACCAGCCGGCCGACGCCGACGCGCATCGTGACCGATGCCGGCAAGAAGGCGATGAGCAGCGATGGCGGCATGCCGAAGCCGCTCGGCCTGGGGCCGATGAAGAGCCTCGGCTTCTCGGCCGAGCATGGGAAGATCGAGCTGGAGCATCCGAGCGGGACGCCGCGCATCGGCGACCGCATTGCTTTCATCCCCGGCTACACCGACACCACGGTGCATCTGCACGAGGAGATCCTGGCCATGCGCAATGGCCGGGTGGAAGCCGTCTGGCCCGTCGCGGCCCGCGGCAAGCTGCGCTGAACGGCGGAACGAGGATATGACGGAATCGACCTATCGCCTGGGCGTCGATATCGGCGGCACCTTCACCGATGTGGTGATGATGCGCGACGACGGCGTGGTGTTCAGCCGCAAGGTGCTGTCGACGCCGGACGACTACAGCCGCGCCATCGAGGACGGCTCCACGGCGCTGATGGGCCAGCTCGGCGCCGGGGCGGAGGCGGTGACGGAGTTCGTGCACGCCACCACCGTGGCCACCAATACCATCATCGAGCGCAAGGGCGCGCGCGTGGCGCTGGTGACCACGCGCGGCTTCCGCGACGTGCTGGAGATCGCCCGCTTCCGCACCCCGCGCCTCTACGACATCCACTACCGCCGCCCCGATCCCCTGGCGGAGCGACGCCTGCGCTTCGAGATCACCGAGCGCATCGCCGCCGATGGCAGCGTCGTGACGCCGCTGGCGCTCGAGGAGGCGGACGCCCTCGCTGAGGAATTGCGCGCCGTGGCGGTCGATTCCGTCGCGGTCACGCTGATCAACTCGCACGCCAACCCGGCGCATGAACGCCGGCTGGCCGAACGGCTCGCCGCGCTGTTGCCTGGCGTGGCGGTGACCGCTTCGGTCGACCTGCTGCCGCAGCTCGGCGAGTACGAGCGGACCAGCACGACGGTCGTCAACGCCTATATCCGGCCGGTCGTCGGTCGCTATGTGGAGGCGCTGGAACGCCGGCTCGCCCACATGCGCATCGGCGTGCCGCTGATGATCATGCAGTCGAGCGGCACAGTCTCGCCCGGGCCGGTGGTGGCGCGGCAGCCCATCGACATCATCGAATCCGGCCCCGCCGCCGGCGTGCTGGGCGCGGCGCAGCTCGGCCGGCGGATCGGGCTTGCCGACATGATCGTCTTCGACATGGGCGGCACCACCGCGAAGGCGACGATCATCGAGGACCACGCCTTCGCCCTCTGCCCCGAGACGGAGGTCGGCGGCGGCGCGGCGCTGGGGACGCGCATGCTGAAGGGCGCGGGCTATCCGGTGCAGGTGCCGACCATCGACATCGCCGAGGTCGGCGCCGGCGGCGGCAGCATCGCCAGCGTCGATGCGGCGGGCGGGCTGCAGGTCGGCCCGCGCAGCGCCGGCGCGGCGCCTGGCCCGGTCTGTTATGGCCGGGGCGGCACGCAGCCGACCGTGACCGACGCCAATCTCCTGCTCGGCTATCTCAACCCCGATGCGCTGGTCAGCGGTGAGCTGGCGCTGGATCGCGTGGCGGCCACGGCCGCGCTGGACGCGCTCGCGGAACAGGTCCGGATGCCTATGGTCGAAGCGGCCTACGGCATCCATCTGATCGCCAATTCCACGATGTTGCGCGCGCTGCGCAGCGTGTCCTCGGAGAAGGGGCGCGATCCCGCGCCGTTCGCGCTCTTCGCCATTGGCGGAAATGGGCCGGTCCACGCCGCCTCGCTCGCCGAGGCCGCCGGCATGACCCGCATCGTCGTGCCGCCGGTGGCCGGGCTGTTCAGCGCGCTCGGCATGCTCTTCGCGGATGTCGGGCATCAGCTCGTCGCCGCCTTCTATCGCCGCCTGGCCGATGTCACGCCCGATGCGCTGGATGCCGCCTTCGCGCCACTGCGCGCGCGGGGCGCCGCGATGCTGGCGGATGAAGGCTTCCGCGATGCGGCGACGCAGGAATTCGCCGCCGAGGTATCGATGAAATACGCCGGCCAGACCGCGCCATTGCCGGTGCCGGTCGCCCTGCCTGTCACGGCGGACGGCATGGCGCGTATGGCGGCGGATTTCCACGATCTGCACGAGGCGACCTTCGGCTACGCGGCGCCCGAGGAGCCCCTGCAGCTCGTTTCCGTCACGCTGCGCTGCGCCGGGCGCAGCGCGACGCCGCGCATGCCCGGAAAGCTGCTGCGGGGGCAGCAGGCGCGCCGGCCCGCCGGCACGCGCCGTGCCTGGTTCGGCGAGTCCGGCTGGCAGGAGACCGCTGTCATCGCCCGCGCCGATCTCTCGGCCACGCCGCGGCCGGGTCCGCTGATCGTCGAGGAATACGACACGACGATCGTGGTGCGCCCCGGCTGGACCGCCGCGCTCGATCCCTGGAGCAACGTCGTGCTGGAGCGCCGTGCATGAGCCGCATCGACCCCGTTCGGCGTGAGTTGCTGAAGAACGCGCTCGTCACCATCGCCGACAACGCCCTGGTGATGGTCACCCGCACGGCGCGCACGGCGAATGTGAAGAACAGCATGGATTTCTCCTCCGCGATCTGCGACGCGGACGGGCAGCTCGTGGCGCAGGGCCTTGCCGTGCCGGTGCATCTCGGCGTGGTGATGCCGGCGCTCGCGGAATGCCTGCAGCATTTCGGCGACGACATCGCCGAGGGCGACGTGCTGTGCAGCAACGATCCCTATTCGGGCTGCAGCCATCTCAACGACATCTTCACCTTCAAGCCGATTCATGTAGACGGCCGGCGCGTCGGCTTCATGGCGCTGATCCTGCACCATACCGACCTCGGTGGCCGGGTGCCGGGCGGCAATGCCGCGGACAGCATGGAGATCTTCGAGGAAGGGCTCCGGATCCCGCCGAGCAAGCTGCGCGAGGCCGGGCGGCTCAACACCACCCTGATGCGGGTGATCGAGTACAATACGCGCGTGCCGGATCGCGTGCTGGGCGATTTGCGCGCGCAACTCGCCGCGCTCGACCAGGCGGCGGAGGAGGTCCAGCGTCTCGCCTCTTCCTGGGGCGCGGAGCGCTTCCATGATCACCTCGCCGATCTGATCGACTATGCCGAGGCGCTCACGCGCAGCAGCCTCGCCGCGCTGCCCGATGGCAGCGTCGAGTTCACCGAATGGAACGATGATGACGGCGTCGGCAACGGTCCGATCCGGCTGCATCTCAGGCTGACCAAGCAGGGCAGCAGCATCGTCGCGGATTTCAGCGGCACGGATGACGACAAGGGTGGTGCCGTCCATTGCAACCGCGCCTTCGCCGTGTCCTGCGCTTATGCCGGCATCCGCACCGTGCTGGACCCGGCGATCCCGAACAATGCGGGTCTCTATCGCGCCATCGAGGTCATCACGCGGCCGGGCAGCTTCGTCGATGTGCTGCCGCCGGCCGCGGTCGGCTCGCGCGGGCAGGTGGGATTCAGGCTGCGCTCCATCGTGCTGGGTGCGCTGGCGACGCTGATGCCGGGGACGCTGCCGGCCTGCGCCGGGGGCTCGGAATTCGCCATCGCGGCATCCGGCAAGGACGCGGCGGGGCGGCGCTTCCTGCATCTCGAATTCCACAACAACACCGGGCTCGGTGGTGGGCCGACGCGGGATGGCCAGGATGCCGGTCCCTATTGCATCGGCAACCTGGCGAATGTGCCGGTGGAACTGATCGAGGCGGAGAACCCGCTGCGCATCGACGAATACGGCTTCCTGCCCGACAGCGAGGGTCCCGGGCGGTTCCGCGGCGCGCTCGGCATGGTGCGCCAGTACCGCTTCCTGGCGGATGACGTGCAGGTGCAGGTGCGCGGCGATCGCTTCCGCACGCAGCCCTGGGGCCTGTTCGGTGGCGGCGCGCCGCCGCATGCGCGCAACCTCCTCAACCCCGGCACGGCCGAAGAGGCGATGCTGCCGTCCAAATTCATCCGCCGCTTCCGCGCCGGAGAGGTGCTGCGCGCGGAGATGGCGGGCGCCGGCGGCTATGGCGATCCGCGCGAGCGCGACGCCGCCGCGGTTGCGGAGGATGTGCGGCAGGGTAAGATCACCGCTGGACATGCGGCGGCTGCCTATGGCGCCGCTATCGAACCCAACATGGAGGAACCGGAGGGCGCCGCTGCGAAGCGGCGCGCCGAACCGGTTGGAGGCTGTGGATGACGATATCCCCTCGGCTGCGTCGGCGCAGCCTGCTCTCGGCGGTCGCGACGACGGGCACGCTGCGCATCGCCCAGGCGCAGCCCGCTGGCTGGCCCGCCCGCAACATCCGCCTGATCGTGCCCTTCGCACCGGGCGGATCGAGCGACGTGCTGGCGCGCATGATCGCCGAGCGCCTCGGCCCCGTGCTGGGGCAGACCATCCTGGTGGAGAACCGTCCGGGCGCGAGCGGCAATACCGGCATCGCCTATGTCGCCGGTACCGCGCCGGACGGCTACACGCTGATGCTGGTGGCGAGCGGCTACGTCACCAATCCCAGCCTCTTCGCCCGTGTGCCCTATGATCCGCTGCGCGATTTCGCGCCGATCTCCTATGTCGCGAGCGCGCCGAGCGCCCTGGCGGTCAATCCGGCCATCCAGGCGAATACCTTGCAGGACCTGATCGCGCTGGCGCGGAAGGAGCAGCTCTTCTACGGCACGCCGGGCCAGGGCAGCGCGCAGCACCTGGTCGGGGAATTGCTGAAGCTGCAGACCGGCATCGAACTCACCCATGTGCCATTTGCCGGCGCCGGCCCCGCCATCACCGCGACGCTCGGCAATCATGTGCCGATCACCATTTCCTCCCTGCCCGGCGCGCAGCCTCACATGGCGGCGGGGCGGCTGCGCGGGCTCGGCCTGAGCACGCTTCGTCGTTCGAGCGCCGTGCCCGACCTGCCGACCTTCGACGAGCAGGGCCTGCCTGGCTTCGAGGTGGATCACCTGCAGGGCATCCTCGCCCCCGCCGGCACGCCGCCGGAGATCGTGCAGCGCATTTCCACGGAGATCGCGCGCATGCTCACCCTGCCGGAGGTGAAGGAGCGCATGGCCGTGCTGGGCTTCGAGCCAGTCGGCAGCACGCCGGACGCCTTCCGCGAGACCATCGGGGTGCAGCTCGTGAAATGGGCGGACGTGATCCGCCGCGGCAACATCAAGCTGGATTGAAACGGCGGAGTCGCGCCGGTCGGACTTGATAGGCCTGGACGGTGGCTCGTGCCCGCCCTGGCTCGCGGCGTTCAGCTTGCCGTCGGCTTCTCCGCCTCGCCGCCGCGGAACCGGACCATCACGGCGGCCCAGGCGGACAGCAGGGCCAGGCCGAACCAGGTCAGCGCGTAGACGAGGTGGTTGTCGGTGAAGCGGACTACCGTCAGTCCGGCGACCGGATATCGGTCCGGGCCAGGCAGGGCCTCCGCGTCGATGAAGAAGGGCGCTGCGTTCTCGAGGCCACGTCGTCCCGCGATGGCGGCGACGTCGCGCGAATACCACCGATCCTCCGCGGGTGCATTGGATCGAAGGAAGCCGCCGGCGGGCTCGCTCAGGCGCAACAGGCCGACGATGCGGACAGGATGATCGTCGGCCGCTTCGTCGCGGGCCGTGGCGTCACGCCGTTCCGGTGGAACGAAGCCGCGATTGATCAGGATGGTGCCCTCGGCGGTCCGCAGGGGGGTCATGACCCAGTACCCGCTTCCGAGCACCGTCGCCGCGCGGACCAGCGTCTCGCCATGCCGAAGCCATTGCCCTTCGACGACGACGCGCCGATAGGCGTCCTGTGGGGAAATCCGGGGCCAGTCGGCAGGTCCCGGGGCCGGGATCGGCGCGGCGTGGATCCTGGCTTCAACCTGCGCGATCAGCGCGTGCTTCCAGGCACGGCGCTGAAGTTGCCACAGGCCGAGCCCGGCAAATATCGCCACCAGCAGCAGTGCGCCGCCGCCGGCCAGAACTGGCCTCAGGCGGCGGCGTGCGGTCACGGGCGGCTGCTGATCTCGTGCGGTGTCGGCATCATGTTGCTGTTCAGGTGATGCATCACCCACAGCGACCCGCTCATGGCGATGGCGACGACGATCAGGGTGAAGATGAGCGCGATCATGGTCCAGCCGCCCTCGGACCGGGCGTTCATGTGGAGGAAGTAGACCATGTGGACGATGATCTGCACGACGGCGAAGGCCACGATCAGGATGGCGGTGGGGCCGGCCGCCAAGGGCCGTTCCATCACCAGCCAGAAGGGAATGGCCGTCAGCACGACCGACAGGACGAAGCCGATCAGGTAGTCCCGCAGCGTGCCGTGGGCGGCGCCGCCTTCCGCGTGATGCGCGTCGTGGCTCATCGCAGCATCCCCATCAGGTAGACGAAAGTGAAGACGCCGATCCAGATGACGTCGAGGAAGTGCCAGAAGAGGCTGAGGCACATCAGGCGGCGCTGATTCGCCGCGATCAGCCCGTGGCGGCCGACCTGGACGATCATCGTGACGATCCAGATCAGGCCGAAGGTGACGTGCAGCCCATGGGTCCCGACCAGCGTGAAGAAGGCTGACAGGAAGGCGCTGCGCTGTGGCGTCGCGCCGATATGGATCATGTGATGGAATTCGTAGAGCTCGATCCCGAGGAAGGCCAGGCCGAAGACCGCCGTGACGAGCAGCCAGAACCGCGTGAGCCCGGACCGTCCCGCCTGCATCGCGAGCATGGCGAAGCCATAGGTGATCGAGGAGAAGAGCAGCATCGCCGTGTTGAGCGCGACGAGCGGCAGGTCGAACAGGTCCCGCGGTGCGGGGCCGGCCGCATAATTGCCGCCGAGCACCGCGAAGCAGGCGAAGAGGATCGCGAAGATGAGGCAATCGCTCATCAGGTAGATCCAGAAGCCCAGCATGGTGCTGCCGCCTTCCGGATGCTCGTGCTCGTCGAGGTCGTAGAAGCGCGGCGGGAGTTCCGTCGCGATCGTCGTGTCTGTGCTCATTCGGCGGCTGCCAGGGCTCGGCTGCGCAGGGCTTCCGTCTCGGCGATCTTCTCGGCCGGGATGCGGAAGCTGCGATGGTAATCGAAGGTATGGAGGATGGCCACGATCAGGATCGCGACGAAGGTCAGCGCCACGAGCCACCAGATATGCCAGATCAGGCCGAAGCCGCAGATCGTGCTCAACCCCGCGAGTATCACGCCGGCGCCGGTGTTGCGCGGCATCTCGATCGGGCGGAAGCCCCCGGTCGGCCGTTGGGCCCCACGCTGCTTCATGTCGTACCAGGCATCGAGGTCATGGACGACCGGCGTGAAGGCGAAATTGTATTCCGGCGGCGGGGAGGAGGTGGCCCATTCCAGCGTCCGCCCGTCCCAGGGGTCGCCCGTCACGTCGCGCAGCTTCTCCCGGTGCAGGATGCTGACGGCGAACTGGATCAGCATCGCGGCGATGCCGCAGGCGATGACTGCGACGCCGATGCCGGCGATGACGAAGAAGATCTGCAGTGAGGGATCGTCGAAGACGCGCATGCGCCGCGTCACCCCCATCAGACCCAGGATGTAGAGCGGCATGAAGGCCAGCCAGAAGCCGACCACCCAGCACCAGAAGGAGATCTTCCCCCAGAAGGGATCGAGCTTGAAGCCGAAGGCCTTGGGGAACCAGAAGTTGATCGCCGCGAAGCTGCCGAACAGCACGCCGCCGATGATGACGTTGTGGAAATGCGCGACGAGGAAGAGCGAGTTGTGCAGCACGAAATCCGCCGGCGGCACCGCGAGCAGCACGCCTGTCATGCCGCCCACCACGAAGGTGAGCATGAAGGCCACCGTCCACATCATCGGCAGCTCGAAGCGGATGCGGCCGCGATACATGGTGAAGAGCCAGTTGAACAGCTTCGCCCCGGTGGGGATGGAGATCACCATGGTGGTGATGCCGAAGAAGCTGTTGACGCTCGCGCCCGACCCCATGGTGAAGAAGTGGTGCAGCCAGACGAGGTAGGAGAGGATCGTGATGCACACCGTGGCATACACCATCGAGGTGTAGCCGAAGAGCCGCTTGCCGGAGAAGGTCGAGGCTACCTCGGAGAACACGCCAAAGAGCGGCAGGATGAGGATGTAGACCTCCGGGTGGCCCCAGATCCAGATGAGGTTCACGTACATCATCGGGCTGCCGCCCAGATCGGCCGTGAAGAAATTCATCCCGAGGTAGCGGTCGAGGCCGAGCAGCGCGAGCACGGCGGTCAGCACGGGGAAGGTGGCGACGATCAGCACGTTGGTGCACAGCGCCGTCCAGGTGAAGACGGGCATCTTCATCAGGCTCATGCCCGGCGCGCGCAGCTTGATGATCGTCGCGAGCAGGTTGATGCCCGATAATGTCGTTCCGACGCCGGCTACCTGCAGGCCCCAGATCCAGTAATCCACGCCGACATCCGGGCTGTAGGTGATGCCCGAGAGCGGCGGATAGGCGAGCCAACCGGTCTTCGCGAATTCACCGATGAAGAGCGACGCCATGACCAGCACGGCGCCGCCGGTCGTCATCCAGAAGCTGAAATTGTTCAGGAAGGGGAAGGAGACGTCGCGCGCACCGATTTGCAGTGGCACGACGTAGTTCATGAATCCCGTGACGAACGGCATGCCCACGAAGAAGATCATGATCACGCCGTGGGCGGTGAAGACCTGGTCGTAGTGGTGCGCGGGCAGGTAGCCATCGGACCCGTTGAACGCGATGGCCTGCTGCAGGCGCATCATGATCGCGTCGGCGAAGCCGCGCAGCAGCATGATGGTGCCGAGCACCATGTACATGATGCCGATCTTCTTGTGATCGACGCTGGTGAACCATTCCTTCCAGAGGTAGCCCCACAGGCGGAAATAGGTGAGCAGCCCGAGCACGGCCACGGCGCCGACCGCCACGACGGCGAAGGTGACGACGAGGATGGGCTCGTGCAGCGGCAGCGAGGCGAGGCTGAGCTTGCCGAAGATGGGGCTCACCTCCGAAACGGCAGGGGTCGTCATGGCGGTCACGATTCCGGGTCGGGCGGCAGTTGGGTGATGGCCAGGGGGCGCGAGAAGCCCCATTCGGGCGGCCTCAGGCCGACACCGGTCAGGCGCGTCTGGGCCACGGGCGCCCGCACCGTCCGCGCCTCAGGAAAGCTGGGGACGGTGCAGATCGACGTGACCATGGTGGTGGTCCGCGCCGATCCGCCGGCACCGCGGGCGATCCGCCGCACGCTGTCGATGCCGGCCACGCCGAGACCGCCGCGCGCATCGATGCTCATCATGTCATGCATGCACATCCGACCCGGTTCCACGCACATGTTGACGATGGCGGAAAACAGGTCCGGATCGACGCGGGAGAAGTGGCGGACCGGGACATTCTCGCTGGGCGCCTGGAGCGCCAGGAAGCCGCCGCGGTCAAGACCTTCCTGGGCCTGGCGGAGCTGGCCGACCCAGCTGTCGAAGTCCCGTTCGGCAAGGCCGCGGAAGCGGAAGCGCATGCCCGAGAAGCCGGCGCCGCTGTAGTTCGCGGAAAAGCCCTCGAAATCGCCAGGCCGGTTGATCACGCCGTGCAGCGTGGTTTCCATGCCGGGCATGGCGTAGATCTGGCCGACGAGTGCCGGGATGTAGAAGGAGTTCATCACGGCGGTGGAGGTGATCCGGAAGCGGATCGGCCGGTCCACCGGCGCCGCGAGTTCGTTCACGCTGGCGACATTGTATTCCGGCAAGATGAAGAGCCACTTCCAGTCCAGCGCGACGACCTGGACCTCGAGCGGGCGGACCGCCGCGGGAACGGGGCGATCGGGGCCGATCCGCGATAGCGCCCGATAGGGATCGAGCAGATGCGTCCCCGCCCAGGTGAGTGCGCCGAGGCAGATGATGATCAACAGCGGCGCCGCCCAGATCACGAGTTCGAGACCGGTCGAGTGGCTCCACTCCGGCTCGTAGCGTGCCTCGCGGTTGGTCGCGCGATAACGCCAGGCGAAAAGGACGGTCAGCGCCATCACCGGAAGGATGATCAGCAGCATCAGCCCTGTGGAGATCAGCACCAGGTCGCCCTGGCGGCGCGCCACGTCGCCCGCGGGGTTGAGCACCACGAGGTTGCAGCCGCCGAGCAGCATCGGCACGGCAAGCAGGGCCAGCCGGCGCAGCGTCCGGCCAGGTCGTTTGGGAGCACTCATGTCAGGCACTTACCCATGCGAAGCGTCGTAGGACATAGGCAAAATTGTTAATTCCGCCTCAGATGGCGTTTTATCCCAGATCCCCGCCCACGTCTCGGTCCAGACTTGCGGAAGCGGCCGGCGCCGCGCTTAAAACACAGCCCCAAAGAGTTGCGACCCCCATGACGATGCCCCATTCCTTTGCCGCCACCGAGGCCGAGCGCGACGCCCTCGCCCTGCACACCCGCGACCACCGGCTGTCACCGGGCGAGATCTCGATCGGCGTGGTGATCGGACGGGCGTCGGAGTTCTTCGACTTCTTCGTCTATGCCATCGCTTCGGTGCTGGTGTTCCCGAAGCTGATCTTTCCTTACGTCGATCCGCTGACCGGCACGATCTACTCCTTCGCGGTCTTCGCCCTCGCCTTCGTCGCGCGCCCTGTCGGCACGATGATCTTCATGGGCATCGACCGCCGTTATGGCCGCGGCACCAAGCTGACCATCGCCTTGTTTCTGCTCGGCGGGTCCACCGCCGCCATCGCCTTCCTGCCGGGCTATGCGACCATCGGTCACGCCGCCGTGGTGTTGCTGGCGTTGTTCCGCATGGGCCAGGGCGTGGCACTCGGCGGGTCATGGGACGGGCTTGCCTCCCTGCTGGCGCTGAACGCGCCGGAAGGGCAGCGCGGCTGGTATGCGATGATCCCGCAGCTTGGCGCGACGCTCGGGCTGATCGTCGCGAGCCTGCTCTTCGCCTTCTTCACCGTCACGCTGCCTGCCGAGGATTTCCTCGACTGGGGCTGGCGCTACCCCTTCTTTGTCTCCTTCGCGATCAACGTCGTCGCACTCTTCGCGCGCCTGCGCATCGTGGTGACGCCGGAGTATGCGCGGCGGTTCGAGAGCATGGCCCTCGAGCCGGCTTCCGTCCGCGAGACGCTCCGGGCCGAGTGGCGCACCATCGCCATGGGCGCCTTCGCGCCGCTGGCGAGCTTCGCCATGTTCCACATGGTCACCGTCTTCCCGCTCTCCTGGGTGTTCCTGTTCACGCCCGAACGGCCGGCCGGCTTCCTGGTGCTTGAGGCGATCGCCGCCGCGCTGGGCACGGTCGCCATCGTCCTGTCCGGCTACATCTCGGACCGAGTGGGACGGCGCCGCCTGCTCGGGGGCTCGGCTGCCGCCATCGCGGTGTTCAGCGGCTTCGCCCCGCAGCTCCTCGATGGCGGGCCCGTGGGCGAGGCGGTGTTCATGCTGGTGGGCTTCGTGCTGCTCGGCCTGTCCTTCGGGCAGTCCTCGGGCGCCTTGTCCTCGCGCTTCTCGCCCCGCCACCGCTACACCGGCTCGGCGCTGACCGCGGACCTTGCCTGGCTGTTCGGTGCGGGCTTCGCGCCGATCGCTGCCCTGGTCCTGTCCACCCATTTCGGGCTGGCTTCGTCGGGCGCCTACCTGCTCTCGGGCGCGGCCTGCACCCTGGTGGCGCTGTGGCTGAACCGCGAGCTGGCGCGCACGATCGAATAGCGGATCGGTCCCGCGGACGGGCGCAGATCACCAAGGGCGCATGATGATGCTGCCACCGACGATGCGACGGCCATCCGGCCCCGTCGCATCGTCATCGACCGTGTCACCCCGATCTTCCCGGGATGGCGGTCACGCCACTCATTGGACCGCCTGTCCGCCGGCGTCGGCGCTGTGCCGTCGCTGCGCTGCCATGCGAATTGCCGCATTCGCCGCGCCGAAGCCGGCATAGCCCGCGTGCCGGGACGCGATTTCCAGGAAGAAGCGGTGCCGGAAGGCGGCGGTATAGGCGTGCTCGAAGCTGCCTCCCGCCGCGTCGCGATCGTAGAGGAGGTGGCGCCGGGCCAGCAGGGCCAGCTCGTCCCCGGCCAGCCCGAATCGCGCGCCCAGATCCTCGTAGTAGTTCTCGGGGATGGCGAGCAGCGGCGCGCCGAGCGCCGTGGCGGTGTCGATCGCCGTTGAGGCGTCCTCGGCGGCGAAGGCGATGTGATGCACCCCTGCTCCCGCCACCGCGGAAACGAAGCGGCCCGTGACGGTGCGCCCGCTTTCCGAGACGTTCAGCGGTAGCCGCACGCAGCCCCCGCCGCCGATGAAGGCGCGCGACCGGACGAGCCCATAGGGGTCGGGCAGGTCCCAGGGCGCGTCGGGTTCCAGGCCAAAGAGCGCCCGGAAGAACAGCACGAAACTGTCCATCATGCCCGGTGACACCGCCTGCGCGGCATGGTCGATGCCGGACAGCGTCGCTACATCGCTCCCGGCGTCGAGGTGGAAGTCATCCTCCCAGAAGGACCGCGGCGCGGCATCCTCGACCAGATGGATGAGGGTGCCGTCGGGCGCGCGGATGCCGGGGATGCTGCGCTCGCCGGCGCCGATGCGCTCGCGCCAGATCGAGTATTGCAGAACCTCGGCGCGGGCGACCGCGCGCTCGGGTTCGTCGACGCGGAAGGCGATGGCGCAGACCGAGGGGCCGTGCTGGATGAAGTGTTCCGCGGCGGCGCTGTCCGGTTCGCTGTTCAGGACGAGGTTCGCGCCGCCATTGCGCCAGAGTGTCACCTCCTTCGAGCGATGCCGCCCCGCGCGCCGGAAGCCGAGCGTGGCGATGAAGCGCTCCAGCGCCTCGCCTGCCTCGTGGTCCACCGCGAATTCCACGAACTCGATCCCGGACAGGCGCGGCAGGGCCGGCAACTGCAGGCGGCCGACCTGTTCCTCGAGCCAGGTCAGGCTGCGCCGGCCATCCCGTGCGATGCGGCGGGACGGCGCGGCACGGAACTCGTCATTGAAGATCTCGAGGGACAGCGGCCCCGCATAGCCGGCGGCGAGCAGCGCCGTGAGGAAGCCCGCGACCGGCAATTCGCCCTGGCCCGGGAAGAGGCGATGATGGCGGCTCCAGGACAGCGGGTCCATCGTCAGCTTCGGCGCATCGGCAAGCTGCAGGAAGAACAGCTTCTCCGCCGGCACCGTCGTGGCGAGGCCATCGAGGTCGTCGCCGAGCGCCAGCGTGTGGAAGCTGTCCAGGCACAGCCCCAGCGCGGGGTGATCCGCCCGGCGCACGATCTCCCAGGCCTGGCGCCAGCGATTGACGTGCCGCCCCCAGGCCAGCGCCTCGTAGCAGATGCGCAGGGAGCGGCGGCCGGCGCGTTCGGCCATCTCATGGAAATCGGCGGCGGCGCATTCGGGTTCCGCCAGCGCTGCCGGATGCACGCTGGAACAGACCAGGAGAAGGTCGGTGCCCAGGGCCTGCATCGTGTCGAACTTGCGCTCTGCACGGTCGAGGTTTCGGCTGCGCTGCGGCTCGGGCATCGCCTCGAAATCGCGGAAGGGCTGGAAGATGGTGATGGCGAGGCCGAGATCCTCGCACATCCGGCGCACATCGGCCGGCGTGCCGTCGAAGGTCAGCAGGTCGTTCTCGAAGATCTCGACCCCGTCGAAGCCTGCGGCCGCGGCGGCCTCCAGCTTGTCGGGCAGGGTGCCGGACAGACAGACGGTGGCGATGGAGGATGGCAGACGAGGCGAAACGGTCACGACGGACCCCGCGGCGTCAGCGGCCCCGAGGGTGGAGCCCGGGACGGCATTGACCGTTATGTACCGATTGGTTCATTGAGGCGGCAAGCACAAAAGGCACAGCCACGATGCGATGGGACGAACGCCCCGCGGTGCTGGAAGGGCTGATCGGCAGCGCCATCCAGGGATCGCGAACCCCCGCGATGCATGAGCGCGAAGGCGCCGAGCAAGGCCTGCGCCTGATCTATCGCCTCATCGACCTCGATGTGCTCGGGCTGGGGCCGGGCGCCTTGCCGGATCTCCTCGCCGCGGCCGAGTGGATGGGCTTCGCCGGTTTGAACATCACCTTTCCGTGCAAGCAGGCTGTGGTTCCGCTGCTGCACGACCTGTCCGACGAGGCGCGCGCGCTCGGTGCCGTCAACACGGTGGTGCTGCGCGACGGACGGCGGATCGGCCACAACACCGATTGCTCCGGCTTCGCCGAGGCATTCCGTCGTGGCCTGCCCGATACGGCGCGGGGGCATGTGCTGCTGATCGGCGCGGGCGGCGCCGGCGCGGCCGTGGCCCACGCGCTGCTGTCGGAAGGGGTCGGGCGGCTGTCCATCGCCGATGCCGAGATCGCGCGGGCCGAGGCGCTGGCCGCCGGCCTGGCCGCACGCTTCGGCCCCGGCCGGGCGAGAGGCGTTCCGGGTGCCGCGGCGGCGATCGCGGAGGCGGACGGGCTCGTGAACTGCACGCCGATGGGCATGGCGAAGCATCCCGGCCTGCCGCTGCCCGCCGCGCTGCTGCGTCCCTCTCTCTGGGTCGCCGACATCGTCTATTTCCCACGGGAGACCGAGCTGTTGCGCACCGCCCGGGCGCTCGGCTGCCGCACCCTCGATGGCGGCGGCATGGCGGTGTTCCAGGCGGTGGGCGCCTTCCGCCTCGTCACGGGCATCGCGCCGGATGCGGCCCGCATGCTGCGCCATTTCGCCGCGATGGATCAGGGCCGCACGTAGCGCAGCACCGCCTCCACGATCATGGCGCGATGCGCCGCCACGCTGGCCGGCGCCGCGAGCTCCGCCCCGAAGACCGCCCGCAGCGTGTGGCGGTTCGAGACGCGGTAGAAGCAGAAGCCGCTGATCAGCATGTGCAGGTCCAGCGCGTCGAGCCCCTTGCGGAAATCCCCGCAGGCTTCGCCGCGCCTGATCAGCGCGGCGAGGGTGCCGAGGATTGCCGCGTTGCGGGCCGGAATGGTGGGGGAAGCGGCGACGATCCGCGCCTCATGGATGTTCTCCACGCAGACCAGGCGGACGAATTCCGGATGCGCGGCATGGTGGTCGAAGGTGACTTCCACGAGGCGACGCAGCGCTTCCAGTGGCGGCAGCGTCTCGAGCTGCAGCGCCTGTTCCGCGTCGCGCATCCGGCCGTACAGGTGTTCGAGCACCGCGGCGTAGAGCTGCGCCTTGCCGCCGAAATAGTAGTAGATCATCCGCTTCGTGGTGCGCATGCGTGCGGCGATCTCGTCCACGCGGCCGCCCGAGAACCCCTTCTCGCTGAACTCGGCGATCGCGGCCTCGAGCACTTCGCGCCGCGTCTGCTCGGGCATGCGGCGTCGGGCCGGCTCCGGGGGGCTGCGCATGGGGTCTCCGCGAGGTCGGAGACACTCTGCCACAATGCGGCGTGATGTCAGAAGCCGCCGCTCGCCAGCGCGTGCGCAACGCCGCCGCGGATATGGGCGGACAGGATCGCCCGCGCCGCCGCGGCATCCCGCCGGATCGCGGCATCGCACAGGCCGCGATGCTCGCGTATGGCGATGTCGCCACGGAAGCCGAGGGCGAGGTTCTGGTAGCGCGAATAGCGGTCGAAGATGCTCGCATGCGTGGCCATCAGCGTGCGCGAGCCGCAGGCGGAGATCAGCGTCTTGTGGAATTCCGCATCGAAGCGGCGCCACGGTTCCAGCGCCGCGCCGTCGCCGGCGGCAAGCCGGTCCTGCATCTGGGACAGCTTGTGATGGGCGGCGACGACGCCCGCTTCCCATTCCACGTCGCCGGTGCGGAAGGCGTGTTCCAGCGCGTGGCCTTCCAGCAGCAGGCGCAGCTCGGCAACCTCGCGCAGCTCGGCCTCGGAGAAGCGGGCGACCTCGAAGCCGCGCTGACCCTCGGCGATGACGAGGCGCTCGGCGACCAGGCGGCTGAGGCTTTCGCGCAGCGTGCTGAGCCCGACGCCATAGGTCTCGCGCAGCCGGTCAAGGGTCAGCTTGCGGCCGGGGGCGAGAACGCCACGCAGGATGTCCGCGCGGATGCGGCCGAAGGCGCGCTCGCTCGTCGCCTCGCTCATCGTCCGCCGCCCAGGGCGAGGACCGGTGGGGCCGTCGCCTGGCCTTGCCGCGCGGCGAAGGGCGCGAGGGTGCCGGCGCGCACGACGTGGTCGACGCAGCCCGCGACATGGTCGCGCAGGATGCGCTGCGCGCGTGGCGCATCGCGTGCGAGCGCGCAGTCGAGCAGCGCCGCATGCTGTTCCGCCGCGACGGCGCCGCGGAAGACCACGGCCACCATCTGGTATCGCAGGAAGCGGTCATAGGCGGCGGCATAGGTCTCGAGCAGCGTCTCCGAGCCGCAGGCGGCGATCAGCGCCTGGTGGAATTCACGATCGTATCGCTTCCATTGCGCCGCATCGGCCGGCTCCCCGGCGAGCAGGCGCCGTTCCAGCGTCGCGAGCTTGTGGTGCGCGGCCACCACCGTACCTTCCCAGTCGAGGTCGCCCGCGGCGAAGGAGCAGGCCACGGCATGGCATTCGAGCAGCAGGCGCAGCTCCGCGACCTCCCGGAAATCCTCGGGTGACACGGGGGCGACGGCGAAGCCGCGCTGGCCTTCCGCCAGCACCAGGCCTTCCGAGGCGAGGCGGAACAGGGCTTCCCGCAGCGTCCCGATCGCGACGCCATAGATCGCGCGCAGCCCATCAAGCCCGAGCTTCCGGCCCGGCGGCAGGCGGCCGAGGACGACATCGGCCCGGATGCGGCGGTAGGCCGCGTCGCCCGGGGTTTCGTCGCTGCCAGGTGCTGCTGCCATGGGGCCAGTATTGGCGAGGCGACGGCGCCGGCACAACAGCCGTCATTTGGCAAAATATCGGAGAATGGATCGAATCGCTATTGATCGGCGCCGCTGGCGTCCCTAGCGTCGCGCTCTCGCCGCCATGCGGCCAAAGCACAAAGTCCAGGGAAGGAAACACCGATGCGATCGCATACCGGACGCCGATCCGTCCTGACGGCCGCGGCTGCCACACTGGCGGTGCCCATGCTGCCCGCGCGCGCCCAGGCGCGCCGCCGGATCCGCTTCACCGCCGTCTTCTCCGACCAGGATATCCGTGCGGAGGCGATGCGCGGCTTCCAGCGCGACGTCGCGGCCGACTTCGATGTCGAGCTGCACCTGAACGCGACGCTGTTCCGCCAGGGCACGGAACTGGTCGCCATCCAGCGCGGCAACGTCGAGATGGCGAACCTCGCGCCGCAGGATTTCTCCCGCCAGATCCCGGCCTGGTCGGTGATGGCCTCGGCCTATCTGTTCCGCGATGTCGACCACATGAACAAGGTCTTCGCCAGCCAGGTCGGCGAGGACTTCAAGAAGATGGTGCGCGACCAGCTCAACGTGCAGATCCTGGGCCCGCTCTATTTCGGCACCCGGCATGTGAACCTGAAGCCGCGCCGGCGCATCGCCACGCCGGCCGACATGGCAGGCATCAAGCTGCGCATGCCGCCCGGCGAGACCTGGCAGTTCCTGGGCGAGGCACTGGGCGCCAACCCGACGCCGGTCGCCTTCGCGGAGCTTTACACTGCATTGCAGTCCGGCACGGTGGATGGGCAGGACAACCCGCTGCCCGCCAGTCGCACCATGCGCTTCTACGAGGTGACGACGCAGTTCGTGCTGACCAGCCACCTGGTCGCCTATGACCTGCTGTCGGTCTCGGCGCGCTTCTGGGATGGGCTGACACCGGCGCAGCGCAGCATGATCCAGGCCGCGGCGGACAAGGCGATCGTCGAGAGCACGCAGCGCCACCTGGCGCAGGAACAGGAATGCGCCGACTTCTTCAAGTCGCAGGGCCTCGAGGTCTATGCGCCGAACGTCGATGCCTTCCGGGCCGAGGCGCAGCGCCGCTACCTCGCCTCCAGCCAGTCGCAGAGCTGGCCGCCAGGCATCCTCGACCGCATCAACGCCATCCGCTGATCGCGGCGTCATGACCGGATGGCTCGGGCGCCGCGCGGAGGACGTTCTCTCCGCGCTGCTGGTGGCGATGTTCGTCGCCTTCATGCTGCAGATCGCCACGCGCTACGTGCTGAACGCGCCGTTGAGCTGGACCGCCGAGCTGTCCACCATCTGCTGGGTGTGGGGCATCCTGTGGGGCGCGGCGCTGGTGCTGCGCGACGAGGAGGAGATCCGCTTCGACGTCATCTATGGGCTGATGCCGGGGCGGCTGCGCCGGATCGCCAATGGCATCACCAGCACGGTGGTGGTCGTCGTCTTCACCTGGTCGCTGCCGGCGATGGCGGACTACGTGACCTTCATGAAGGTCGAGCGGAGCGCCTATCTCGGCATCCGCTTCGATCTGCTCTACTCGGTCTATCTGATCTTCGCCGTGGCGACGATCATCCGCCAGGCCGCCATCGCTTGGCGCGCCCTGACGGGCCGTTGCCTCGGGGGCGGCGCATGAGCCTGCACGATCCCTTCACGCTCGCGATGATCGCGCTGCTCGGGCTGTCGCTGCTCGGCCTGCCCATCGGGCTCGCCATGATCACGGCCAGCATCGTCTATCTCGGCCTGTCGGGGCAGGACATGTCCATCGCGGCCGAGCAGGTCCTGAACGGGCTGAATGGCAGCTACGTGCTGCTTGCCGTGCCGCTCTTCATCTTCTCCGCGGGGCTGATGAACGCCGGCAGCCTGACGGATCGGCTGCTGCGGTTCTGCAACCTGCTCGTGGGCCGTATGCGCGGGGGGCTCGGCCATGTGAACGTCGTGCAGAGCGTGATCTTCGCGGGCATGTCGGGTTCGGCCATCGCCGATGCCGCGGGCAGCGGCAAGGTACAGATCGACATGATGACCAAGGGCGGCGCCTATCCGGCGAGCTATGCCGCCGCGCTGACGGCGGTCACGGCGGTCATCGGCCCGATCATCCCGCCTTCGATCCCGATGGTGCTCTACGCCCTCGTCGCCGATGCCTCGATCGGCTACCTGTTCCTGGGCGGGGTGATCCCGGGCCTGCTGATGGCGCTGGCGCAGATGGGCATCAATGGCTGGATGGCCCATCGGCACGATTTTCCAGTGGCGGAGCGCGTGCCGCTGCGCGAATTCCCCCGCCTGACGCTGGAGGCCGTGCCGGCGCTGCTGATGCCGGTGATCCTGCTGGGCGGCATCTATGGCGGCGTGATGACGCCGACCGAGGCAGCCGCCGTCGCGGCCGCCTATGCCTGGCTGATCGCCGCGGTCTTCTACCGCAGCCTCACCCTCGCGCAGACCTGGCAGGCGGTGCGCGAGAGCGCGCGGTCCACCGCCGCGATCGGCATGCTCATCGCCGGCGCGCTGGCGCTCAACTACGTCATCACCAGCGAGAACGTGCCGAATACGGTGCGCGGCATCCTCGCGGGGTGGGAGATGTCGCCCTGGGAGTTCCTCCTGGTGGTGAACCTGATCCTGCTGGTGCTGGGCTGCCTGATGGAAGGCAGCACCATCCTGCTGGTCGTCGTCCCCGTTCTGGTGCCGACGGCACAGGCGCTCGGCATCGACATGGTGCATTTCGGCGTGGTCGTCGTGGTGAACATCATGATCGGCCTCGTCACGCCGCCCTACGGGCTGCTGCTGTTCATCTGCGCCAAGCTGTCAGGACAGCCGCTGACGGCCGTGGTGCGCGACACGCTGCCCTTCCTCGTCGCGATGATCGCGTCGCTGCTGGTCATCACCTATGTGCCGGAGCTGGTGCTCTGGCTGCCGCGTCAACTCGGCTACCAGGGCTGACCTTGCACCCGGTGCCGCCGCAAGAAGGGATCCCGCCATGCCGTGCGCCATTCATGTGCTGAACGGACCGAATCTCAACCGCCTCGGCAAGCGGGAGCCGGAGATCTACGGCCGCACGACGCTCGCTGAGATCGAAGCCATGTGCCGGGCCGAGGCGGGGGAATGCCGGGTGGTGTTCCGGCAGACCAACTGGGAAGGCCAGCTTGTCGATTGGATTCACGAGGCGATCGACGAGGCTGCGGACGGCCTGGTGATCAACCCCGCCGGCCTGACCTTCCAGTCGATTCCCGTTCTCGATGCGCTGAAGATGTTCAAGGGAATCATCATCGAACTGCACATCTCGAACATCCATCGGCGAGAGGCGATCTATCACCGATCCCTGGTCTCGACCGCCGCCACGGCGGTCATCGCGGGTCTCGGCGCGAGGGGCTACGCCACCGCCGTCCGCGCGATGCGTGAGATGTTCGAGAGCGGCTGACGGCTGATCCGCCGAGTGCCCGATGAGGGTGCTACGGGCATGACCCGCGACGCGATGGAGGGCGCTGGATGCGAGGGCGATGTCCTCGCATGCGCGCGCATCACGCCATCCGCGGCAGCCAGATGGCGTCGTCCGACCCGAGTGCCGGCGTCGGCCGGTCCCACCGCACGGGCGTTTCGGACATGCGCAGAACGGGTCCGAGCGTGAGGAGGTCGCCGTAGGCGCCCTGTTCCCGCACCTGCAGGGGTGCCAGCTCGGCCTCCGCGAGTACCTCCGGTGCCGCGCTGAAGTCAGGCAGGAGGCCCTGGCGCTGCAACAGCATGGCCGATTGGCAGAGCGAGACGTTCACCTGCCAGCTCCCGCCCCCGCGCGCCCGCCGCGCCAGGGCGAGCAGCGCGCCATAGGTGGCGAGATAGCCGGTGGTGTAGTCGCAGACGGGGGCGAAGACGAGCTTCGGCTGCCCGGCCCCGATCGCCGCTCCCTGGGTCTCGCAGATGCCGGTCACCGCCTGGGCGACCTGTTCCCATCCGGCGTGCCCGGCGAAGGGACCGCCCGAGCCGAAGCAACTCACCGAGACCTGGATGATGCCGGGGCGCAGCCGCGCCAGCGCCTCCATCCCGAAGCCCAGGCGCGCCAGGGCGCCGGGACGGTAGCCGTTCACCACCACATCGGCTTCGCGCACCAGCGCCGCGAAGCGCGCCGCCCCGGCCGAGGTCTTCAGGTCGAGGAAGCAGCTCCGCTTGCCATGACTGGTGTCGCGCACATGTTCCGGCGTCTGCGGCAGGTCGCGCGCGGTCACCATCAGCACGTCGGCACCATGCTCCGCGAGGCCGCGGCTACCGACCGGGCCCGCGAGGATGCGGGTGAGGTCGAGGACGCGCACGCCGGAGAGGGGCCGGTCGCCGGGATGAAACGCCTCCGCCGGGGCAGGGCCGACGCGCTCCAACTCCACCACCGGCCGCTGGGCGAGATAGGCGCCCTGCGGATGCGCCAGCCATTCCTCGCGCGTGCGGATTGCACCGCCGCAGGCTTGCGCCGTGGCAATGGCGTCTTCAAGCGCCTCCGGATCCCATTGCGAGACGGCGGCGCTGACGGCTTCCGGCGTGCTGTCGCAGTTCAGCACGCCGAGCACCCGGGCCGAAAGCTCCGGCAGGTTCAGATGCGGCAGGAACCACCGGCCGTTCCGCGCCCGCCAGGGCTGCGTCACCTTCAACATATGCGCCATGGTCTGCGGGATCGGCACATGCCGGTAGACGCCATCGGTGCCGCGTGCGCGCGTATAGTCCACGGTGCGCAGCGTTGCCGCTGCCTCGGGCCGGTGCACCGCGATCGTCTGGCGCGCGTGGCCACGCATCTCCCAGATGTCGTTGGCCGCGACACCCGTTGCCGCCAAGGCTGCCGCGGCGACCTCTCCGATACGGAAGGGCGTGCGGAAGAAGGGGTCCGCGCCGGTGACGCGAAGCTCGTCGGCGCCGGGCGGCGGCCCGGCACGCAGCGAGAGGAGTTCGTCGAGGGCCGTGAGGCCGCCACCGCGCGCGTCGTCCATCAATCCACCTGCATTCCCGCTTCCCGCACCACCGGTGCCCACATCGCGATCTCCTGCCGGATGAAGTCGGCCAGGAAGGCCGGGCTGGTATCCGTCGGCACCAGGATGCCGAGATCCCTGTAGCGCGCCTTCAGATCCGGCCGCGCGAGCCATGCCCGCGCCATGGCCGACAGGCGCTCCACGACCGCCGGCGGCAGGCGTGCCGGTCCGGCCAGGCCGTTCCAGGAATTCACCTGGTAGCCGGGAACCGTCTGCTGGATGGGCGGCACCTCCGGCAGCACTTCCAGCGGCTCGGCCGAGGAGACGCCGAGGATGCGCACCCGTCCGCCCGCGTGGTGCGGCAGGCCGGCCTGCACGTTGTCGATCACCACGTCCACGCGGCCGCCGATCACGTCGGTCCAGGCCGGACCGCTGCCGCGATACGGCACGTGCAGCATCTTCATGCCGGTCTTCATGCGCAGCAATTCGCCCGCCATGTGGCCGGAGGTGCCATTGCCGGCCGAGGCATAGGTGAGATCGTCGCCTTTGCGCGCGACGAGTTCCGCCATGCTGCGAATGGGGCTGTCGGCCTTCACCGCGACAACCACCGGCTGGAGCGACAGCAGCGCGATCGGCGTGAAATCGGCCAGCGGATCGAAGGGCAAGCGACGGTAAAGCGTCGGGTTCACCCCATGCGTGCTGATCGCGACGGTGCCGATTGTGTGGCCATCCGGCACGGCGCGCGCCAGGGCCTCGACGCCGATGTTGCCGCCGGCACCGGGGCGGTTCTCGATGACGAAGCCGGGGCCGTCCGCCGCGGTCACCTGGGCGAAGACGATGCGGGCCACGACATCCGCGCCGCCGCCGGGGGCGAAGGGCACGATCACGGAGACGGGTCGCGACGGGTATTCCGCCTGGGCCCGGGCCGGCATGGCATGGCCGGCCCCAAGGCCGGCCAGGGGCAGAAGCAGCGCGTCGCGGCGCCTCAACTGGATCATCGTTTCTCTCCCGTAGGATTCTCGTCGTCGCACCCATCTTCACCGGCGGGCATTCATGTCATCAAATACCGATTCCGACTGACATCATGGCCCTGGATTATGATTCTGACCCCGCGCGAGATGGATCTGTTCCGTCATGTGATGGAACTGGGCACGGTGACGGCGGCCGCGGAGGCCGCGCATGTCAGCCAGCCCGCCGTCAGCAAGACGCTGCAACAGGCGGAGGAGCGCCTCGGCTTCCGGCTGTTCCTGCGCCAGCGCAAGCGCCTGCTGCCGACGGCCGAAGCGCAGGCGCTTTTCCCCGAGGTGATGAGTGCGCTGGCAGCGATCGACCTGGTCCAGCGTCTGGGTCGCGACCTGCGAGAGGGCCGTTCCGGCCTGCTGAGCCTCGCTGTCACGCCGACCCTGGCGCATGGCCTGGTGCCGGTCGCGCTCCGTCGCTTCCGTGACGCCCATCCGCAGGTATCGGTATCCCTGCTTGCCGGCACGGCGACGGAGGTGATCCGGTTGGTGGTCGATCACCGTGTGGATCTCGGCCTGGTGATGGGGCCGGTGGGCGACTCACGGGTGCTGGTGCGCGACCTGCAGCGGGAGGAACTGGGCTGCGTGCTGCCACCAGGCCATGCGCTCGCGACCAAGGCCGCGCTGACGGCCGCAGACCTTGCCGACCAGACGCTGATCTCCGTGGCGCCGCATCAGCCGGTGCGGGCGCTTCTGCAGCGTGCCTTCGAACGGGCCGGCGTGCCGCTGAGCGTCGCCGTGGAAGCCTCGCAATCCTCCATTGCCTGCGCGCTGGCGCAGGCGGGCAACGGCATCGCGGTGCTGGACGGCTTCGCGCTGAGAGGCGCGCGCGAACAGGGGCTGGAGACACGGCCCTTCCGGCCGGCGGTTGTCATGCAGGCAAGGCTGCTGCAATCCCGCCGGCGGGCGCCGTCACGCCAGGCGCAGTCCTTCGCGCAGGTTGTGACGATGGGTTGAGTTCGCTGGGGTTCCGAACGTCTGCTGTCTGGACTCGCGCCCTGTCGTGTTGCCGACGGTGGTGGACCGGGAGCGGCGTCGGGGCTCTCCCCATCAAAGGCCGAAAGGCTTTTCTGATTGTCTCTTTTCTCCGCTGTCGCTGTTGGAGGGGCGCCGCCCCTCCAAGGGTCGTGTCCCGGGTGGTGGTGTAGGAGCGCCCTGGTCTCCTGAGCGGGTGTGA
>JAYSDS010000077.1:0-28494 GCA_041914265.1 Roseomonas sp. | reverse complement strand
GGGCCCCCCCCGCCCCCGGGGGGGGGGGGGGTGGCCCCGGGGCTTTGGGGGGGGTGCGCCCGAGTGGGGGGGCCCCCCTCGCGGTTCCACCGCCCAGGATCAAGCGCCCGAGATGACCGCGCCGCCGAAGGTCGCCTCGACGAACGCCTTCACCTCGGGATGCGCATAGCCGCGCGCGAGGCGCTGCGCCCAGGGCTTGTCCTGGTCGCCACGGCGCACGACGACGAGCACGGTGTAGACGCTCTGCTCCGTCTCGCGCGCCAGCGCGTCGCGCAGCGGGTTCAGCCCCGCCGGCACGGCGTAGTTGCCGGTGATCGCTCCCGCATCGACATCCTGCAACGACCGCGCGATGGATGCCGCCTCAAGCTCGATGATGCGGAAACGCTTCGGGTTCTCGGTGATGTCCGCGACGGTCGCGCGGTGGTCGGCCCCCGGGCGCAGCTTGAACACGCCGTTCTCCGCCAGCAGCAGCAGCGCGCGGCCGCCATTGGTCGGGTCGTTCGGGATGGCGATGCGCCCGCCCTGCGGCAGGTCCGCCAGGCTGCGATGCTTGCGCGAGAAGACGCCCATCAGCGTCAGCACGGTCTTGCCCACCGGCACGAAGTCGTAGCCGCGCTGAGCGCGCTGCGCCTCGAGGAAGGGGAGGTGCTGATAGGCGTTGGCGTCGAGGTCGCCGGCCGCCAGCGCGGCATTGGGCTGGATGAAGTCGCCGAACTCCACCGCGCGGGTGATGAAACCGTCGCGAGCGAGAACCTCGCTCACCTTTTCGAAGACCTGGGCGTGCACGCCATTGGTCACGCCGACGCGCAACGGGCGCGCGGCGGTGCCGGGTTCGGCGCCCTGCGCCGCAGCCAGGGCCGGCAGCAGCGCGGGGATGGTCAGGATGGAACGTCGCAGCATGGGTGTGTGCTCCTCAGAAGGCCGGCACCACGGCGCCCTGGAAGGTCGCCTGGACGAAATCCTTGATCTCCTGGTTCTGGTAGGCGGCGACCAGGCGGGGCACCCAGGGGGCGTTGCGGTCCTGCTCCCGCACCACGATCAGGTTGGCGTAGGGGCTGTCGGCGGATTCCAGCGCGATGGAATCGCGCACCGGGTTCAGCCCCGCGGGAATGGCGAAGTTGGTGTTGATCGCCGCGGCCTCGACTTCCTCCAGCGCGCGGGGGATCTGCGCGGCTTCCAGCTCCACCACGCGCAGGCGGCGCGGATTCTCGGTGATGTCGGCGACGGAGGCCGAGAAATCCGCGCCCGGGCGCAGCGTGAAGGCGCCGCTCCGCGCCAGCAGCACCAGCGCGCGCCCGCCATTGGTCGGGTCGTTCGGGATGGCGATGCGCCCGCCCGCCGGCACGGCATCGAGGCTGCGATGACGCTTCGAATAGATCCCCATCGGGAAGATCAGCGTCTTGCCGACACTCACGATGCGCAGGCCGCGGTCGCGCACCTGCTGGTCGAGGAAGGGCTGGTGCTGGTAGCTGTTGGCGTCGAGGTCGCCGGCCGCCAGCGCCGCATTGGGCTGGATGTAGTCGCGGAACTCGATGACGCGCAGGTTCAGGCCATCGCGCGCGGCGATCTCCTTCACCTTGTCCAGCACCTGGGAATGCGGGCCGGCGGTGCCGGCGATGCGGATCGGCCGCTGTGCGGTGCCGACCTCCTGCGCCATGGCGATGGATGGCGCGGCGACGGCGGCGAGGGTGAACAGACGACGGGACAACATGGCAGGCAACTCCGATCAGCGATGCGAGGTGCGGCGGACCAGCCAATCCCCGAAGGATTGCAGCCCCTGCACCAGAAGAATGAGGATCAGGACGACGGTGGCCATCACTTCCGGCATGAAGCGCTGGTAGCCGAAGCGGATGCCGAGATCGCCGAGCCCGCCGCCGCCCACCGCGCCCGCCATGGCCGAGAAGCCGACCAGCGACACCAGCGCGACGGTGGTGGCCGCGATCAGGGAGGGCAGTGCCTCGGGCACCAGGACCTTCAGCAGGATCTGCACCCGCGTCGCGCCCATCGCGCGCGCGGCCTCGATCACGCCCTTATCCACCTCGCGCAGCGCGTTCTCGAACAGTCGCGCGAGGAAGGCGGTGGCAGCCAGCGCCAGCGGCACGATGGCCGCCGTGGTGCCGATGGACGTGCCCGCGACGAAGCGTGTGAAGGGCACGATCGCCACCATCAGGATGATGAAGGGCGTCGAGCGCGCCGCATTGACCAGCAGCCCGAGCGGCCGGTTGATCCACGGCGCGGGCCGCAGCCCCTCCTGCCCCGTCGCGTAGAGCAGCAACGCGATGGGCAGGCCGCACAGCACGGCGATGGTCGCACTCGCGCCGACCATCCACAGCGTCTGCCACAGCGCTTCCAGCAGCAGGTCCTGCATGGTGGGGGTCAGCCAGTTCATGGCGCGATCTCCGTGACGTCGAGGCCGAGGCCGCGCATCCAGCCGAGCGCGGCGGAGACGCGATCCGGCCCGCCATAAGCGGCGAGCGCCATGACGCCGAAGGGCTCGCCCGCGATCTCGTCCACCCGGCCCGAGATGATGTTGATGTCGATGCCGAAGTCGCGGCTCGCCTCGCTGACCACGGCGCGGGTGCTGGCGGGTCCGGCGAAGACGACCTGCACCAGGCGGCGTTCCTCGCCCTCGCGCGGCGCGGGCAGGCGCGCGACGGTGCCTGGCGGGACGGCATGGCCGATCACCTCCGCGACGAAGCGGCGCGTGGTGGCATGCGCGGGGCGGGTGAAGACGTCGAAGACGCGGCCCTCCTCGATGATGCGGCCGGCCTCCATCACCGCGACGCGATCGCAGATGGCCTTCACCACGCCCATCTCATGCGTGATGAGCAGCACGGTCAGATCCAGCCGGTCGCGCAGCTCGCGCAGCAGCGCCAGGATCTCCTGCGTCGTCTCGGGATCGAGCGCGCTGGTCGCCTCGTCCGACAGCAGGATGCGCGGACGGGAGGCGAGCGCGCGCGCGATGCCGACGCGCTGCTTCTGCCCGCCCGACAACTGCGCGGGATAGGTGTCGCGTTTCGCCTCCAGCCCCACCAGCGGCAGGATCTCGGCGACGCGCGCGGCGCGTTCGGCGCGCGAAACCCCCGCGATCTCGAGCGGGAAGGCGACGTTTTCCGCCACCGTGCGGCGCGTATGCAGGTTGAAGTGCTGGAACACCATGCCGATGCCGCGCCGCGCGGCGCGCAGCCCGGCCTCGTCCAGGGCGAGCATGTCCGCGCCCAGCACCTCGACACGCCCGGCATCGGGGCGTTCGAGCAGGTTCACGCTGCGGATCAGGGTGGACTTGCCGGCGCCGGAGCGCCCGACGATACCGAAGATGCCGCCCTGGGCGACCTCGATCGAGACATCGTCCAGCGCGACGGTGCCGCCGGCCGCGAAGCGCTTGCGCAGGCCGGTGAGGCGTATGGCGGGGTTCAGGACAGGATCGGACATGATGGGCGCGATATGTTCAATTGCCGCGCCCACGGGAAGCCCCGCATGGCGCGCATCAGCCATCGGCCCGGCCGCGCCCGCCCCGTGGATCGTCAGCGGCGCGACGGCGCCCGCCCCGGCGGCGCCATGATGTCTCTGGTTGTGATCGGGAAGCATGGTGTCGGCCTCGCGGCCCCGGTGTCGATGTCGATGAAAAGCCGAAGGGTCGCGGTCAGACGGTGGGCCGACAACGGCCGCGGGGCATGCGGGCGGCCGGCGGCATCCCGCGGCCTGTCCCGCTCATCTCCGGTGATGCGCTGCAGCATTGCATGGGCGCAGAACATGCGACCGCGCGCCGTCAAGTCAACGATTTTACATCGCTTGGCCGTTTTTTCTCCCCGGCCGCCACGGCCGGAAAGCCGGTTCCACGAACGCCACCCTCCAAGCCATGCACGACCCCCGCGGGCGGCGCGCGCGCCGTCTCAAAGCCCGGCAAAGAGCCGGGTGGACAGGTAACGCTCCGCGAAGGACGGCGCGATGGCGACGATCAGGCGCCCTTCCATCCCCTTGTCCCGCGCGACCGATATCGCGGCCGCCAGTGCCGCGCCGGAGGATATGCCGATCGGCAGCCCTTCCTCCCGCGCGCAGCGCTGGGCCATCTCGATGGCGTCGCGTTCGCCCACGCGCAGGATGCCGTCGAGCCTGTCGAGTTCCAGCACCGCCGGCTTGAAGCCCGCCCCGATGCCCTGGATGTCGTGCGGGCCGGGGTCGTCGCCCGACAGCACGGCGCTTTCGGCCGGTTCGACGCCAAGGACGCGCAGCGTCTTGCGCCGCGGCTTCAGGGCCCGGGCGATGCCGGTCACGGTGCCGCCCGTGCCGATGCCGCCGACGATCACATCCACCGCACCATCGGTATCGGCCCAGATCTCCTCGGCCGTCGTCTCGGCATGGATGTCGGGATTGGCGGGATTGTCGAATTGCCGCGGCACCCAGGCGCCGGGGGTCGAGGCGACGATCGCCTCCGCCCGCGCGATGGCCCCGGCCATGCCGCGCCGGGCCGGGGTGAGCTCAAGCTCCGCCCCCATGAGCTGCATCATGCGCCGGCGCTCGATGCTGGCGCCGTCCGGCATGACCACGATCAGCCGGTAGCCCTTGGCCGCGGCGACGAAGGCGAGCGCGATGCCGGTATTGCCCGAGGTCGGCTCGACCAGCACGGATCGGCCGGGGGCGATCAGCCCGTCGCGCTCGGCGCGCTCGACCATGGCCAGGCCGATGCGGTCCTTCACCGAGCCCAGCGGATTGAAGAACTCCAGCTTCAGCGCGATGCGCGCCGCGAGGCCCTCGGCGGCGGCGAGGCGCGGCAACAGTACCAGCGGCGTCCCGCCGATGGTTTCGAGGACGCTGCCATAGAGCCGTCGCCGGGGCGCGGCGATCTCCACCGCCGCGCCAAGGGCGGAAGGGGTTGCGGCGTCCGGGCCTGTGCTGCGGACGCGGCGGGGTCGGGCGTTTCCTGTGGCCATGGGGAGCGGATTACCATGGCGGGGCCGCGCCGTTCAGTGGGGCATTGGCCGTCCCGCGCCTTTCTCTCCGCCCGCCGGACCGGCGGGCGCGGGCCGGCGCCGGGCCTGCAACCGCGCCGGATGGCGCAATCCCAAACGGTCTCTCAGCCCCCGACGGGGCCGAGTTCCTGCTCCACCAGGGCAAGCCAATAGGCGACGCCATGGGGGATCGCATCGTCGTTGAAGTCATAGGTCGGCGTGTGCAGCCCTTCCGAGCTCGGCCCGCCCGCCCCGATGCCCATGAACATGAAGGCGCCTGGCCGGGCCTTGAGCATCAGGGAGAAATCCTCCCCGCCGGTGACCGGGTCGGCGTTGTCCTCCACCCGCTCGGCCCCCGCGACAACGGTCGCGGCCTTGGCCGCGATCCCGACCTGCTCGGCATGGTTCACCAGCGCGGTGCCGCGCCGCAGGTACTCGACCTCCGCCGAACAGCCGAAGGAAGCGGCAAGCCCCGTGGCGAGCTCCCGCAGGCGCCGTTCCATCGTGTCGCGCACCGCCTCGGTGAAGGAACGCGCGGTGCCGCCGATCACCATCTCCGACGGCATGACGTTGGTCGAGGCCATGGACCCGCCATGGATCGCGCCGACGCTGATCACCGCCGCGTCGATCGCCGAGACGTTGCGCGCCACCACCGTCTGCAGGGCCATGATGAACTGCGCCTGCAGCACCGTCACATCGGTCGCGAGATGCGGCGTCGATCCGCCATGCCCGCCGGTGCCGCGGAAGGTCACCACCCAGCGGTCGCCCGCCGCCATGGCCGGGCCGGGCCGGATCGCGAAGGTGCCGAGCGGGCGGTTCGGCTTGTTGTGCAGGCCATAGACGGCATCGACCGGGAAACGCTCGAACAGCCCGTCGGCGAGCATGGCCTTCGCGCCGCCGCGCCCTTCCTCGGCCGGCTGGAAGATGAAATGCACGGTGCCGCCGAAATCCGGATCCTCCGCCAGCATCCGCGCCGCGCCGAGCAGCATCGTCGTGTGCCCGTCATGCCCGCAGGCATGCATCACGCCGGCATTGGTCGAGGCATGCGGCAGCCCCGTCGCCTCGGTGATGGCGAGCGCATCCATGTCGGCGCGCAGCCCGATCACGCGCTGCCCCGGCTGCCTTCCCTTCAGCGTCGCGACGACGCCGTACTTGCCGACCCCTTCCGTGACCGCGAGCCCCCAGCCGCGCAGCTTTTCCGCCACCAGCGCCGAGGTGCGGACCTCCTCCATGCCCATTTCGGGATGCGCATGGATGTCGCGGCGGATCGCGGTCAGTTCCGGATGAAGGGCCTGCAGGCGGGCTTTCGTGGCATCATTCATGGCGGCGGCGTTCCCTGGTGGCGCGATCGGCTGGCGGATGCGCCGATCCTGGAACCGGCCGGGGCGCGCGGCAAGCCGAGGCCCGCGGCTACATCGCCGCCGGCGGCCCCTGCTCGCCTTCGGCGAAGCGCGTGAAGCGCAGCGGGCGCGGATCGACGATCGGCGCATCGCCCGCCACCAGGTCAGCCGCCAGCCGCCCGGCCGCCGGGCCGATGCCGAAGCCATGCCCACTGAAGCCCGAGGCGACGAAGAAGCCCGGCAGTTGCGGCACCGGCCCGATCGCGGCGACGGCATCCGGCGTGGAATCGATCCAACCGCCCCATTGCTGCGCGACGCCGATGCCCTTCAGCGCCGGCAGGCTCTGCGCCATGGAATCAAGCGCGGCGCGGATCGTCGAGGCATCGGGGGCCGGGTTCAGCACGCGCGTCTTCTCGAAGGGCGACACGCCATCGAGTGTCCAGCGTGCCAGCGCCTCGGGCCCGCTGAAGAAGGAGCGGCCGAAGCCGACCGACACCGCCGTCGACCATCGCTCGCGGAACATCGGCAGGAACTGCCGCGCATAGCGCAGGCCCTGTGGCGTGATCTCGATGCGGCCGCGGTTGCGGATCGCGACGGTGTAGCCACCATCGAGCCGCCGGCGCGCCGTGAAGCCCGGCGTGGACAACCCGCCCCCGAACAGCGCCGGGCCGGGCTGCGTGGCGAAGGCGGTGGCGCGCACGCCGGATTGCGGAAAGTCGATGCCGTGCCAGCGGCAGAACAGCGAGGTCCAGGCCCCGGCCGCGCAGAGCACGCGCGGGGTACGGATACGGCCCTTCTCGGTGACGACGGCGCTGACAACGCCGCCCTCGGTCTCCATGCCGCGCGCGGCGCAGCCCTGATGGATGGTCGCACCCAGCCGGCGCGCCGCCTCGGCCAGGGCGGGCGTGGCCATGGTCGGCTCGGCGCGGCCATCGGTGGGCGAATGCACCCCGCCGACCCAGCGCCCATTGGCGCCGGGAACCATGGCGCCCGCCTCGGCGGCCGTCAGCATGCGGCTATGCACCTGGTAGCCGCGGGCCATGGTGACCCACTTCTCCCAATTCGCCAGCTCATCGGGCTTGTCGGTCAGATAGACGAGCCCCTCGCGGCGGAAGCCGAGATCGGCGCCGATCTCCTCGGCCAGGCCACCCCAGCTTTCCAGCGCCCATTTCGCGAGCGGCAATTCACGCTCGTCGCGATTCTGCTGGCGCACCCAGCCCCAGTTGCGGCTGGACTGCTCGGCGCCGATGCGCCCCTTCTCGACCAGCGCGACGCGATGGCCCTTCTTCGCCAGGTAGTAGGTCGCGGCGACGCCGGCGATGCCGCCGCCGATCACGACGACATCGGCGGCGGCCGGCAGTTGCGGATCGCTGGCCACCGGCACCAGGGGAAAGGGAATGTCCCGGGCCGGATCGACCATCGCGCTCACCCCCGGGCCTTCGCCAGCTCAACCACCTTGGCCGCGACGGCGGCGAGATGCGCGCGGATCTCGGCGAGTTCCGGCCGCCGCGTGCGCGCCTCCTCATCCATGTAGAGGCTACGGTTCATCTCGATCTGCAGGCTGTGGACGCCCTGCTCCGGCGCGCCGTGCTTGCGCACCGATTCCGCGCCGATGAAATGCGTGTTGCTGGTCACGCGATAGCCGAAGCCCTTCAGCACGCCGGCGACGGCCTCGACCAGTTCGGGGCCGCAGGTGGTGCCGTTGCGGTCGCCGAGATCGAAATCGGCGCGCCGCTGCCCGGCATCGGGCGCATTCGCCGCGGGCATCGCCGGCATGGAATGGCAGCTCAGGTGATAGGCGACGCCATGCTTCGCGCGGAAGCCCTTGAGCAGGCGCGTCACCTCATTGTGGTACGGCCAGTAGTAGTGATCGAGGCGCTTCTGCACCTCCGCCACCGGCAGCGGCGCGTCGTAGAGCGGCTTGGTGCCCGAGCAGACGGTCGGGATCAGGCCGATGCCGCTCTTGGTCTTCGGCCCCGGGCGCAGCACCTCCGGCCATTCGCCGGCGAGCTGGCTGGGCTCGATGTCGAGCTCATGCCGGTTCAGGTCGATATAGGCGTTGGGGCAATGGGCGTAGAGCCAAGTCGCGCCGGCATCGACCACGCCGCCATAGCACTCCTCGACATACATCGAGATGGAGCGCTGCAGATCCGTCAGCGAGGCGATGGACCGGAAATCGCGGGGGTATTCGGCGCCGCTCCGCGGGATCTCGAACAGCACCGGGGCGGGCTCGCCCGCCGGGTCGCGGCGCGAGAAGACACCCGGCATCACATCCATCAGCATCGTCGGTCCTCGTTCACAGTGGCGCTATCGGAAGCGGTCGAGGCGGTAGCGCGAATCGCCGGTGGGATCATTGACCCGCATCAGCCGGGCGAGAAGCCTTCCGCTGGGCGGGCCGGCCGTCATGCCGAAATGACCATGGCCGGTGCAGAGGAACAGGCCGGGATGCCGCGCCACCGGACCGATCACGGGCAGCGAATCGGGCGTGCTGGGCCGGCTGCCCATCCACAGCCGCACGGGGCCGTGCTCCAGGCCCGGGAACAGCGCCTGCGCATGGGTCAGCAGCTTCCGCGCCCGGCGTTCATCCGGCGGATCGTCGAGTGCCGCGATCTCGACCGTGCCGGCGCAGCGCAGCCCCTCCTCCATCGGCGTCATGGCGAAGCCGCGGCTCTTCATCGAGATCGGCATGGGCAGCGTCACCGAGGGATCGGGCAGCGAGACGTGGTAGCCGCGTTCCGCCTGCACCGGCAGGCGGATGCCGAGAACCTTGAGCATGCCGGTGGACCAGGCCCCGGCCGAGACCACCACCGCATCGACCTGGTGGTTCGCGGCATTGGTCATCGCCAGCCAGCCGCCGCCTTCGGCCGGGATCAGCTTCATCACCCGCTCGGCGTGCAGCGCGCCGCCTTCGGCCTGCAGCACCTCGGCAAGGGCGGCCACGACCTTGGCGGGGCTCGTCACATGGCCGTTGTCGGGCATCATCAGCCCGCGCGTGACGGTCGGCGACAGGCCGGGAAAGAGGTCGCGCATCTCCCCGCCATCCAGCAGGCGCGTCCGCACGCCGAACTGCTCGCGCAGCGCGCTGGCGAGGTCGGCCGTGCCGGGGCCGCCGCCCTCCCAGGCATGCATCTGGCCCTGGCGGCGGAACAGCGCCGCCATCCGCGCGGGGCCGAGCAGCTCCGTCCAGCACTCGAAGCTGTCGCGATGCAGCTCGTGCAGCGCGGCGGCGATCTCCCGCACGCGCGGCTCGCGGCTCGCGCCGATCCAGCGCAGCAGCCAGGGCAGCGCGCGCGGCACGGCGCGTGGGCGGATGGCGAGCGGCCCGAGCGGGTCCATCAGCCAGCCCGGCACCTGCTTCAGCATGCCCGGCAGGGCCTGGGGCAGATGCGCCATGGGGCTGATCATGCCCGCATTGCCGAAGGACGCCCCCCCGGCCGGCGGCAGCGGATCGATCACCGTGACCCGGTGCCCGTCCCGTTGCAGATAGACGGCGCTGCTGAGGCCCGCGACCCCCGCGCCGACGACGATGATGCGCATGCCTAGCGTCCCATGGCGCGCATCAGCCCGACCGCGCGTTCAATCAGAAGGATGATCACCACGCTGACCGCGATCAGCAGCACGGAGAGCGCGGCGATGGAAGGATCGGTGTGGTCGGCCGTGTACCGGAAGATCGCCACCGGCAGCGTCGCCATGTTGGTGCCCACGATGAACAGCGACACCGCCACTTCGTCGAAGGAGATGAGGAAGGACAGCCCCGCCGACCCCAGCAGCGCCGGGCGCAGCAGCGGCAGGGTGATGCGGCGGAAGACGCGCAGCGGCGTCGCGCCGAGCGAGGCGGCCGCCGCCTCGACATCCGGCGGCAGCGTGGTCAGCCCGGTCAGCACGATGCGGATGACGAAGGGCGTCACCAGCAGCGTATGCGCCGCGAGCAACCCGGTGAGCGTGCCGTTCAGATGCACCTGCACCAGCACGAGCAGCAGCCCGAGCCCGAGCACGATGGACGGCACCACCAGCGGCGCGGTGAACAGCCCGAGCAGGAAGTCCCGCCCCGGCAGGCGCATCCGCGCGATCGCATAGGCCGCCGGGACGCCCGCCACCAGCGCCAGCACGGTCGAGACCGCCGCCACCGCCAGGCTGACCTGCATGCCGTCGATGAAGCGCTGGTTGTCCAGCAGCGCGGCGTACCAGCGGAAGCTCCAGCCCGAGGGCGGGAAGGAGAGATAGGCATCGGCGCTGAAGGAGATGATCAGCACCGGAAACAGCGGCGCGAGCAGGAAGCCGTAGAGGACGACCACCAGCGCGCGTTGCAGCAGCGGCCCGAGCCGCGCCCCGGGGCGGTTCATGCCGCCCCCAGGCGCCGGGCGAGGCGCGAATAGAGCGTGAGGGCCACCAGGAAGACCGCCAGCAGCAGCACCGACATCGCCGAGGCGAGCGGCCAGTCGAGCGTCTCCAGCGCCTGGGTGTAGATCTCGGTCGCCAGCAGGAAGACGCGCCCGCCCCCCAGCAGCGCCGGCGTGACATAGGCCGAGACGGCGATGACGAAGGTCAGCATGCAGCCAAGCGCGATGCCCGGCAGGCTGAGCGGCAGGGTGATGCGCCAGAAGCGCCGCAGCGGATGCGCGCCAAGCGATTCCGCCGCATCCTCCAGCGTCGGGTCGATGCGACCGAAGCCGGAGATGAGGCACAGCGCCATGTACGGCATCATGATCTGGGTCAGCCCGATCACCACCGCCGGATAGTCGTTGGCGAGCTTCAACGGCGAGATGCCCACGCTCCGCAGCAGCCCGTTCAGCCAGCCCGCGTCGCCGAGGATGACCATCCAGCCATAGGTGCGCACCACGGTGCTGATCAGCAGCGGCGCGATGGTCAGCACCACCAGCACGCTGCGCCAGGCGCTGGTCGTGCGATGCAGGAACAGCGCGATCGGATAGGTCAGCAGCAGCGCGAGCACGGTGACCACCGCCGCCATCAGCAGCGTGCGGAGGATCATCTCCTGGTAGAAGGGATCGCTGAGGAAGGCGCCATAGCTGTCGAGCGTCACATCCGGCACCAGCACGCCGCCGGGATGGGAGGCGTAGAAGGAAATCCGCCCGATCCAGACCAGCGGCACGACGAAGCAGGCGCCGACCAGCAGCAGCATCGGCAGCGTCATCAGCAACGCCGGCCCGCGGCCGGCGGACGGAGCCTCGCTCATGCCGCCCCCGCGAAGGCGAAGCCGTCATCCGGCGCCCATTCGGCAGTGATGGCGCTGCCGACGGCGAGGCCACGCCAGGCCGGGTCGTGGCTGCCGCATTCCAGCACCAGCAGCCGGCCGCCGGCGCGCGCGGCGATCTGCACCACCTCGCCGGCGAAGGTGATGGCCGTGACCGTGGCCGGCAGGCGGTTGGCGGCGGGCCCGCTCGGCCCGGCCCCACCCAGCCGCAGCCGCTGCGGCCGCACCATCAGCGTGACCGGCCCCGGCGGCAGGGCCTTCGGCGTGAAGACGACATGGCCATCCCCGCAATCGACCGGCGTCAGCCCGCCCTGCGCGGCGCCGGCACGCCCCTCGATGCTGTTCACCCGGCCGATGAAGGAGGCGACGAAGAGGTTCGCCGGCTCGTCGTAGATCTCCATCGGCGTGCCGTATTGCGCGATGCGCCCCTGGTCGAGGATGGCGACGCGGTCGGACATGGCCAGCGCCTCGGCCTGGTCATGGGTGACGAAGACGGTGGTGATGCCGGATTGCTGCTGCAATTCGCGGATCTCGATACGCATCTGCTCGCGGAGCTGCGCGTCGAGGTTGGACAGCGGCTCATCGAGCAGCAGCAGGTCGGGGCGGATCACCAGGGCGCGCGCCAGCGCCACGCGCTGCTGCTGCCCGCCCGACAACTGGCGCGGCATGCGCGCGCCAAGCCCGCCGAGGCGCACCATCTCCAGCGCCTCCTCGGCCCGGCGCAGCGCCTCGCGCCGCTTCATCCCGCGCATCTCGAGGCCGAAGGCGACATTGCCGGCCACCGAGATATGCGGAAACAGCGCGTAGTTCTGGAAGACGAGGCCCATGTTGCGGGCATGGGACGGCAACCCGCCCACATCCCGCCCACCGACCAGGATCCGCCCGGCACTGGCCGAAATCAGCCCGCCGATGATGCGCAGCGCCGTCGACTTGCCGCAGCCGGACGGGCCGAGCAGGGAGACGAGTTCGCCCTGCGGCACCGTCAGGCTCAGCCGGTCCAGCACGTACCGGCTGTCGTCATAGGTCTTGCTGACCTGGTCGAGCACGAGCCCTGTCATGCAGCGGGGCTCAGCGCACGGTGAGGATCTGGCGGCGCCATTGCTGCAGCCAGGCATCGCGGTTGCGGATGAAGAAGTCCCAGTCGATCGGCTTCATCAGAGCGCGGTTCTCGGGCGAGGCGGCGGTGCGCCGCAGCGCCTCGGCCGTCGGCTGCGCGAGCTTGTTGGTCGGCGCGTAGTACATCAGGTCCGTGAAGGCCGCCTGCGCCTCGGGACCCATCGCATAGTCCATGAAGCGCAGCGCGGAAGCCTTGCTCGGCGCGCCGTTGACGAGGTTCAGCGTGTTGATCTGGAACATGCTGCCCTCGGCGGGGATGACGACGCCGAGCTTCCCCTGCGAGACCGTGCTGTAGTACTGCGCGCGCGCATTCCAGCCCGTGCCGATCCAGGCCGTGCCGTTCACGATCAGCGTGTAGGTGTCGGGGGCGGGCTGCCAGGACTGAATGGCGGGCGCCAGCTCACGGAAGCGGTCGATGGCGGGCTGGACCGTGCGCGTCTCATCCGCGCCGAGCTGGCGGTTGATCAGCAGCATGTTGATCAGCGCGGCGACCTCAGGCGCGGCGTACATCACGATCTTGCCGCGGAATTCCGGCTTCCACAGATCCGCGAGCGCGGTCGGCGGCGGGCGCACATGCTCGGTGTTGTACATCATCACCGCGTGGTCGAAGGTCACGCCGCGGCCGAAATTCCCGTTGACGTTGGCTTCCGGGTACAGATTCGCGAAATTGGGCACCTCGGCCGCGCTCACCTCGGCGAAGACGCCTTCCGCATTGCCGGTGCGCGAGACCATCGCATCCATGATCGACAGGTCGATCGTCGGGTTGCCCTTCTGCGCGCGCAGCATGCCGAGATTCTGCGCCGAGAGCTGGATCGGCCGGTAGTTCACCTGGATGCCGGTCGCCTTGATGAAGGGCTCCACCACGGCCTTGGTGTAGTTGTCGGCGAAGATGCCCTGGTAGCCGAGGATGTTCACCTCGCCCGGCGCTTGGGCGATCGCGGGGGCGGCCAGGCCGGCCAGCGCCATGGTGCCGAAGCTTCGGCGGGTCAGCTCACGCATGGTCTCAGCTCCTTCTCACGATGGTGTCGCGGCGCGGCGGCCGACCGCCTGCCAGGATGTCGGATCGGCGGCATCGAGGCGGAGGCCGTAGAGGCTCTCGGCCGCGGCGACCGAAACCAGGCCGGCACGCACATCGGCGATGACGCGCGCCGGATCGCGCCGCATCGGGTCGCCGAAGCCGCCGCCGCCGGGCGTGCAATGCGTCACGGTATCGCCGGCCTTGAGGTATTCGAGGTCGCCGATCGATACTTCGAGCACGCGCTCGTCGCCGCGCCCGGCATTGACCACCCAGCCGCCGCCATCACCCGGCCCCGCGCCGGCGAAGCCCTGCGGCAGCGATTTCGATTTCTGCGAGGTGTGGTGCAGCTCGCCTTCCTCGCCGAGGACGCGATAGGCCAGGACCTGCCCCACGCCGCCGCGCCATTCGCCCGCGCCGCCCGTGTCGCTGCGCAGTTCGCGCTGCAGGTACAGCACCGGGCATTCGGCCTCGGTCGCCTCGATCGGCGGGATCGGACAGTTGGTGACGTGGCAGGACATCACGTTGATGCCGTCCGCCGTCGCCGTCGCACCGAGCCCGCCCGGCACCACCTCCCCGAACACCACGGGCTGGCGCGTCTCCAGGTGACGGGCCGTGGTGAAGTTGTAGAGGCAGCCACAGCTATCGGCCATCACGCGCTCCGGCACGGCGGCCGCCAGCGCGCCCATCACCAGATCGACCAGGCTGTGGCAGACCACCATGCGCTGGTAGACGGCGGCCGGCTTCTGCGCATTCACCAGCGAGCCCGGGGGCGCGATCACCTTGAAGGGCCGCTTGCAGCCCTCGGTGCTCGGGATCGACGGATCGGTCACGCAGCGCATGGCGTAGAAGATCGCCGCCCAGGTGGTGGCGAGCGGCGCGTTGATCGGCCCCTTGATCGTCGGGTCGGTGCCGGTGAAGTCGAAGGTGATGTCCGACCCGTCCTTGATGATCGCGAGGCGCAGCCAGTACGGCCCGCCCGCCGCGCCATCGTCGAGCACCTGTTCCTCATGCCGGTACACGCCGTCGGGGATGGCGGCGATCTCGGCGCGGGTGCGGCGTTCCGAATAGTCGATCAGCGCATCGAAGCAGGCGAGCAGCGTCTCGGACCCATAGCGGGTGAACAGCGCCTGCAGCTCCTCACCGGCCGCGCGGACCGAGGCGCATTGCGCCAGCAGGTCGTTCTCCATCGCCTCCGGCAGGCGGGTGTTGTTGAGGATGATCTTCATCACCCGCGGATCGGGCGTGTTGTTCTCGCCGAGCTTCATCGGCGGCACGCGCAGGCCTTCCTGCCAGATCTCGATGTTCCAGCCGCGCGTCGCCATGTGCATGGCGCCGATCTCGAGGTGATGGACCATCAGCCCGGTGAAGCCGACCAGCTTCTCCGCGAAGAAGACCGGCATGAAGACGACGTAGTCATTGGTGTGCGCCGTCGACATGGACCCGTTGCCGGCATAGGGGTCGTTGGTGACGACGATGTCGCCGGGCCGCCATTCCTCGATCGGGATGTAGTCCTCGAGGATGGTGCGCAGGCAGACGCCGGTGCAGTTCAGGTGGATCGGGATCGTCGCCGATTCCGACAGAAGCCGCCCCTGCCCGTCGAAGACCGCGGCCGAGCAATCCTCCATCTCCTTCACGATGATGGAGGTCGAGGCACGGATCATGCGCGTGGTGTTGCGCTCCGCGATCGCGGTCAACGCATTGCGCACGATCTCGAGCGTGACGGGGTCGACGCGGCGCTTGCCGTCGGACATGGCGTTCATCACGCGGCTTCCTTCGCGCGGGTGACATGCAGGATGCGGAACTGGTCGCAGCGCGCGGACCAGCCCGGCGGCATGAACAGCGTCGAGCCCGGATATTCGACGATGGCGGGCTCGGCGATGACCTGGTCGGCCTTGAGGTCGGTCAGGCGATAGACGGGGATCTCGGCACGGGTCGCGGCGTCGATCTGCACGGCCCGGCGTTCGACCGGCTGCGGCGCGGCGCCGGCGCCCGAGGCGATGGTGGGCCAGGGCAGATGCGGCGCCGATCCCGTGGCGGCGAGGCGCAGGTTGACGAGCTGCACCGGCTTGCCCGGATTGTCGTAGCCGAAGATCGCACGGTGCCGTTCATGGAAGCGCGCCGGCAGCGCGGCGAGCGCGGCCGCCATGTCGCCCGCCGGCAGCGGCAGGTTCAGCTCGTAGTTCTGGCCGCGATAGCGCAGATCGACGGTCATCAGGAATCTCGCCTCGCCCTCGGCGACATCCTCCTGCGCCAGGGCGCGGGCGCCCTGGGTCAGCAGCTCCTGGAAATCCGCTTCCAGCGCCTTGGGGTCGATCGCCTCAACCAGGCCGAGCCGCGTGCGCACCAGGTCGTGCCGCACCTCGGCGGCCAGCATGCCGAGCGCCGAGAGATTGCCCGGCGCCGGCGGGATGAGCGCCGTGGTGATGCCGAGCTCCTCGGCGAGGCGAAGCGTATGCAGTGGCCCCGCGCCGCCGAAGCCGACCAGCGCGAAGTCGCGTGGATCGAGCCCGCGCTGCACCGAGATCAGCTTGATGGCATTGACCATATGCGCCTCGGCGATGGCCATGATGCCCATGGCGGCCTCGCCCTCGGTCAGGCCGCAGGGCTCCATCACCTTGGCGCGCAGCGCGGCGAGCGCCTTCTCGGGGTAGAGCTGCCGCGCCCCGGCGAGGAAGAAGCCCGGGTTGAGCCGCCCGGCGATCAGGTTCGCATCGGTGACGGTCGGGTTCTCGCCGCCCTGGCCGTAGCAGGCCGGCCCCGGCACGGACCCCGCGCTGCGCGGCCCGACGCGCAGCGCGCCGCCCACATCGACCCAGGCGATCGACCCGCCGCCCGCGCCGATGGTGATCAGGTCCAGCATCGGCAGCAGCAGCGGATGGCGCCCGACCGTGCTGCGCGTGGTCATGTCGGCCTTGCCGTCCACGATCAGCGACACGTCGGCGCTGGTGCCGCCCATGTCGAGCGTGACGATCTGCCGGTGCCCCGCCTGTGCCGCCAGCGCCGCGCCGCCGATGATCCCGCCCATCGGGCCGGAATGGGTCAGCGCCGCCGGCAATTGCGTGGCGGAGCGGAAGGACATCACCCCGCCATTGCTGCGGATGATGTAGGGCGCCGGCGTGATGCCGATGCCCTGCAGCGCACCGCCGAGCGAGTCCAGATGCTCGGTGATCGGCGCGGTGACGAAGGCGTTGATCGCGGTGGTGCTGCTGCGTTCGTATTCGCGGAACTCGCGCGCCACCTGGCTCGACAGCGAGATCTTCAGCGCCGGGAATTCCGCCGCGGCGATGGCGGCGATGCGGCCCTCATGCACCGGGTTCGCATAAGCATTCATCAGGCAGACCGCGACCACGCGCGCGCCCCCTTCGACCAGCGGGCGCAGGACGCCGCGCACGGCGTCCTCATCCAGCGGCGTCAGCACCGCGCCGTCATGCGCCACGCGCTCGGGCACGGTGAAGCGCATCTCGCGTCGGATCAGCGGCGCGGGCGGGCGCCAATGGATGTCGTAGACATTCGGCTTGCGGGAGGCGCGGCCGATCTCCAGCACGTCGCGGAAGCCCTCGGTGGTGATCAGGCCGATCGCGACCTGCTGCTCCTCCACGATCAGGTTCGTCACCAGCGTGGTGCCGTAGACGAAGCGATCGACCTGGCCGGTGTCGCGTTCCGCGCGGCGGATGACCTCGACGATGCCGGCGGCGATGCCGCGGCTGAGGTCGTCCGGCGTGGTCGGCACCTTCAGCGTCGTCACCGCGCCGGCGTCGTCATCCACCACCACCAGATCCGTATGCGTCCCGCCGGTATCGGCCCCGATCCGAATGCCCATCGCCAGATCCCTATTCCCTCGCCATCACTCGGCGGCCCGTTCGGCCGGCGCCGCCAGCGGCGCGGCCAGCATCGCGAGCAGCGGCGCGATATCGCCGGCCCGCATCGTCCCGATCGCCGACCACAGCCGCGCGGTCGCGGCCTCGCCCAGCAGATCGGCGCAGACGGTGCGCTGCTTGTCGCGCAGCGCCGTCCAATCCATCGGATTGCCCGGCTCGCCCCAGGCCAGCAGCACCTCGCGCGACCGGGGCCTTCCGCCCGCGAACAGCGTGACGCGGCAGGGCGCGGCGGCGGGGAACATCGCGTCGAAGCGCGGATCGACGCGCAGCACGACGCGCCCGGCCACCGCCATGGCGGCCTCGTCGTCGAGGCAATCGGCCCGCATCGGCTGCAGCACGCCCGCCCCATGCACGGCGAACAGGCCGAGCACGTAGGGGATGCTGTACTGCGCCGCTTCCATCGACGGCGGCCGGACCAGGTTGTTCAGCGTCAGCGCGCGCGAGAAGAGGTCGAGTTCGATGGCCTCGATGTCGTCGGGCGCGATGCATTCCTCGGCGAGCAGCGCCGCGAGCCCGTCCAGCGCCGCATGCGCCCATCGGCAGCAGGAATAGGGCTTGTAGTAGGTGCCCTCGATCAGCCAGTCCGCGCCCCAACCGTCCAGCATCGCCGCGCGGTCGTAGCGCCCGGCATCGTCATAGCCATCGAGCGCCCCGATATGCCCGGCCTCGGCGAGATCGAGCGCGGCGATGCCGCTCGCATTGGCCCAGGGGATGCCTTCCTTGACGTGCCCCGCCTCGGCGCGCGGGCCGTGATGCGGCATGGCCGGGGCATGCCCCGCCGCGATGCCGAGCGCCTGGGCGAGCACGGCTTCCGGCACATCGCGCAGCCAGCCCAGCGCGGCAGCGGCGCCGACCCCGGACCACCGGCCCGTGGCCGTGTTGTCCAGCCGAGCGAAGTCCCGCGACCGCGACAGGCGGATGCCGACCTCATAGCCGATGGCGATCGCCGCCAGCAGGCGCGGCAGCGGTTGCGGGCGGCGGGCGGTCTCGGCCAGCACGGCGGGAATGACGGCGGCGCCGGGATGCCCCGCGGCGGCGCGATGCCCGTCATCGAGGTCGAGCATGCAGGCGATGGCGGCATTGGCGAAGGCCGCGCCCGCGACGGTCAGCGACCGGTCCGTGAACCAGACGGGCGCCGGGCCCGGCCCGAACACGGCAGAAGCGGCGGCCAGCGCCGAACGGCCGCCCAGCGTCGCGGTGCCGGCGACGGCCGAGGTCATCAGGTCGGCGATGCTGCGGCGGGCAGCCTCGGCGGCGGCCTGCGGCACCACCGCGGTCCGGGCAACCAGCCCCGCCAGCTCTTCCAGCACCATCATCGGCAGGCCGCTTCATCGCCCCGCTCGGGCGATGCCCCCTTCTTGATGTTCCGCAAGCATCAAAGCGAAGGACAGGAACTTCTTCAATATGAGAAATTCGACAATTTTCTTCCAATATATGGAATGTACTGCTAGACAACCGAACCATGATCGAACCGTTCCCGCCCGAGGCGCCGACCGAGACGCCCGAGGCTGAATCCCGCCCCAGCGGCACGCAGCTCATCGACCGCGCCGTCGCGGTGCTGCATCTGCTGGGCCAATCCGGGCAGGAGGGGTGCCGGCTGACGGAACTCGCCGCCGGCATCGGCCTCAGCCTGCCCACGGCCCATCGCATCGTCGCCGCGCTGGAGCGCCATCGCCTGGTCGAACGCGACCGGCACCGCCGCACGGTGCGGCTCGGCCTCGCCTTATTCGCGCTCGGGGCGGAGGCCGCCGACGGCACCGGGCTGCGCCGCCTGTGCCGGCCCGCGCTGCTGCGCCTGTCCGGCGCGACGAGCGAGAGCCTCTTCCTCATGGCGCGCAGCGGGCTCGACACGATCTGCGTCGACCGGCAGGCGGGGAATTATCTGCTGGAAAGCCTGACGCGGCATGTCGGGGGCGTGGTGCCGCTCGGCCTTGGCTCGGCCTCGCTCGCCATCATGGCCCATCTGCCGCCGGAGGAGATCGAGGCGGTCATCACCGCGAATGCGGCGCGGTATGCGAGCTATGGCCTCAAGATCGAGACGATCCGCGGCTACCTCGCGCAGGCCCGGCGCGACGGCTACGTCGTCACCGACGGCCTGATGATCGAAGGCATCGCGGCGGTGGCGGTGCCAATCCGCCCCGCCGGCCAGGACGTCACCGCGGCGATCGCCGTCAACCTGACCTCGGCGCGGCTGACCGAGAGCTGGAAGGCCCAGCTCCTCGCGCTGATGCGCGAGGAGATCGCCGTGATCGAGGAACAGATCGGCGTGCGGCTGACAACCCGAAAGGGTGCCGCGGGCCGCTGATCCGCATTGCGGGACGGGTCGCGGCCATGCCGGTCCCGGTTCCGCGTCGTTGCGCCAAAGGGGAGGGTTTGCGCCACGGCGCCGCCGCCCCCTCGCGCAGCTACATGCCGAGGGCGCGGCGATACAGGTCGAGCAGCGTCTCCTGCTCCTCGACATCCGCGGGCTCCTGCTTGCGGATGCGGATGATCGCGCGGATCACCTTCACATCGAAGCCGGCCGACTTCGCCTCGGCCATGATGTCCTTGATGTCGGAGGAGAGGGCCTTCTTCTCCTCCTCGAGCCGTTCCACGCGCTCGATGATCGAGCGCAGCCGATCGGCCGCGATGCCGCCGACCTCGGTATCGTCCTGTTTGGTCGCTGCCTGCGACATGCTCCGCGCCTCCGTCTGAAGGGCGGCGGGTTTAGCCTTGGGTCGGCGCGCCATCAACCTCGCCCTGTCGTTGCGGATGCGGCATCGCCGCGCATCCCGCCCTGGCCGCCCCATTGGGCATGCGGTCGTCGGGCAGGATCCGGGCCGGCGCCGCGGTTCAAGTCAATGCCCCGGATTCGCGGCGGCGAACTTCGCCTTCTGCTCGGCCGAGGCTTCCTTCTGGTAGCGGGCCTGCCATTCCTTGTAGGGCATGCCGTACACGATCTCGCGCGCATCGGGATCGGCGAGCGGGATGCCTTGGCCCTCGGCCGCCTCACGATACCAGCGGGAGAGGCAGTTCCGGCAGAAGCCGGCCAGGTTCATCATGTCGATGTTCTGCACGTCGGTGCGCTCGCGCAGGTGCTGGACCAGGCGGCGGAAGGCGGCGGCCTCGAGTTCGGTGCGGGTGGCGTCGTCCATCTCGGGCACGGGCATGGTGGCATCCCCCATCTGAGTGCGAGCCCCCTAGATGGCCCATCCGATCCGCCTTCGCCATACTGGCGCCAGAGAGGAATCCGCCCGCATGGCCTTCACCGACGAGGCGGCACGCGCCGCGCTCCGCAGCCTGTTCGATGCCGCCGTCGCCGCCGCCGATCCGCGCGTCGTGCTGGCCCGCCACCTGCCGGAGAAGCCCCAGGGCCGGGTGCTGGTGCTGGGTGCCGGGAAATCCGCCGCCGTCATGGCCGCCGCGGTGGAGGACGCCTGGCCCGATGTGCCGCTCTCGGGCCTGGTCGTGACGCGCTATGGCCACGGATATCCCACCCGCCATGTCGAGGTCGCCGAATCGGCCCACCCCGTCCCGGACGAGGCCGGCGCCCGCGCCGCGCAACGCATGCTGGACCTCGCGACCGACGCGGGGGAAGGCGACCTGGTGCTGTTCCTGGTCTCGGGCGGCGGATCGTCCCTGACCACGCTGCCCGCGCCCGGCCTGTCCCTGCCGGACCTCATCGCGGTGAACAAGGCGCTGCTCGCCTCCGGCGCCACGATCCACGAGATGAACTGCATCCGGCGGCATCTCTCGGCCTTTTCGGGCGGGCGGCTTGCCGCGGCCGCGCATCCGGCGCGGGTGGTCACGCTCGCCATCTCCGACGTGCCGGGGGATGACCCGACGGTCATCGCCTCCGGCCCCACCGTCCCCGACCCCTCCACCTTCGAGCAGGCCCGCGCGCTGGTCGCGCATTACCGCATGGCGCTGCCGGCGGCGGTGACGGCGCATCTGACCCGCGCCGAGGACGAATCCCCCAAGCCCGGCGACGAGCGCCTCGGCACCCCCGACTACCGCTTCATCGCCACGCCGCAGATGGCGCTCGAGGCCGCCGCCATCGCCGCGCGCGATCTCGGCCTCGTGCCCCTCGTCCTCGGCGACGCGCTGGAAGGCGAGGCGCGCGAGCTCGGCACCGCCCTGGCCGGTATCGCGCTGTCCGCCCGCACCCATGGCCACCCCCTGCCCGCCCCCTGCGTGCTGCTCTCGGGCGGCGAGACCACCGTGACCATCCGCGCCGAAACCCCCGGCCGCGGCGGCCGCAACGGTGAATGCCTGCTGGGCGCCACCCTGGCCCTGGCCGGCGCCCCCGGCATCTGGGCCCTGATGGGCGACACCGACGGCATCGACGGGTCCGAGGACAATGCCGGTGCCGTCGCCACGCCGGACAGCCTCGCCCGCGCCCGCGCCGCCGGCCTCGACCCCCGCGCGCTGCTCGCCAAGCACGACAGCCACCGGCTGTTCTCGACCCTTGGCGACCTCGTCACCACCGGCCCCACGCTCACCAACGTCAACGACTTCCGCGCCATCCTCGTCGCGTGACCGAGGCCGCCGCCCTCGCCGCCCGCTACCGCCGCTTCGCCGCCCTGGAAGCGCGGGGCCGCTCGCCGCTCTATGAAGCGGTCGCCGAGGCCATCGCCGCCGACGAGGCCGCCCTCGCCCTGCTCCTCACCCTCCCCGAGGCCAAGCGCCAGCCCAACCTCCTCCTCGCCGCGCTGCGCCACATCCACGGCACCCAGCCCGACTGGCCCGCCTTCCGCGACCGCCTCCTCGCCGACTTCCCCGCCATCCGCGCGGTGATGCTGACCCACGCGACCCAGACCAACGAACCGGCCCGCTGCGCGACACTGCTGCCGCTGCTCGCCCGCCTGCCGCAACCGCTCGCGCTGATCGAGGTCGGCGCCTCCGCCGGCCTCTGCCTCCTCCCCGACCGTTACGGCTACGATTACGGCCGCCAGCGCATCGCCCCGCCGACGCCCGACGCCCCCACCTTCCCCTGCACGGCCGACGCCGCCACGCCCCTGCCCGCCGCCCCGCCCCGCATCGCCTGGCGCGCCGGCCTCGACCTCAACCCCATCGACCCGGCCAATCCGGACGCTGCCGCCTGGCTGCGCAACCTGGTCTGGCCCGAACAGACCGACCGCGCCGCGCGCCTCGACCAGGCGCTGCCCCTCGCCGCCCGCCAGCCCCCGCGCGTCATCCCGGGCGACCTGCGGCGCGACCTCGCCGCCCTCGCCGCCCAGGCGCCGGCGGATGCCACCCTCGTCATCTTCCACACGGCCGTCCTCGCCTACCTCCCCGACCAGGCCGACCGCGACGCCTTCGCCGCCGAGGCCCAACGCCTCGCCCCCGCCTGGATCGCCAACGAAGCCCCCGGCATCCTCCCCGCCATCGCCGCCCAGCTCCCCACGCCGCCCCCGTCGCCCGGCCGCTTCCTGCTCTCCCTCAACGGCGCGCCCATGGCCTGGACCGACCCGCACGGCGCCGCCATCGACTGGATCGCGCCCGATTAGTCTTACTAAATTTAAGCAATAAACATGACACTTAACATCGAGGCTTATCGGGACTAAGAAGTCGCCATGCGCGACCCCACCCTCGAAGAAATCTTCGCCCGCCGCGGCGCCATCACCCGCATCGCCACCGAGCTCGGCATCTCCACCGCCGCCGTCTCCCAATGGCGCCGCGTCCCCGATGACCGCGTCCTCGACGTCGCCCGCATCCTCAACCTCACCCCCGAAACCCTCCGCCCCGACCTCACCGAGCCGCCCGCCCCCAAGCCGGAAGGCCAACCCCGCATGACCGCCTCGCGCCCCAGCCTCCGCCGCCGCCGCCGCACCAAGATCATCGCCACCCTCGGCCCCGCCTCCGCCACCATCGAGGTCATCGAACGGCTCTACCGCGCCGGCGCCGACGTCTTCCGCCTCAACTTCTCCCACGGCTCCCACGAGGACCACGCCGCCCGCATCGCCATGATCCGCGAGGTCGAACGCCGCGTCGGCCGACCCATCGGCATCCTCGCCGACGTCCAGGGCCCCAAGCTGCGCGTCGGCCGCTTCCAGGCCGGGCGCGTGCAGCTCCAGACCGGCCAGACCTTCCGCCTCGACCTCAACCCCACCCCGGGCGACGTCCGCCGCGTCAACCTGCCCCACAAGGAAATCATCGCGGCGGCGCAGATCGGCACCACCCTCCTCCTCGACGACGGCAAGCTCCGCCTGCGCGTCACCCGGGTACGGCCCGACCACCTCGAAACCGAAGTCGTCGTCGGCGGCCCCCTGTCGGACCGCAAGGGCGTCAACGTCCCCGACGTCGCCCTGCCCATCCCCGCCCTGACCGAGAAGGACCGCGCCGACCTCGACTTCGTCCTGCCCCTCGGCATCGAATACATCGGCCTGTCCTTCGTCCAACGGCCCGAGGACGTGGAAGAAGCCAAGCGCATCGCCGCCGGCCGCGCCTGGGTCATGGTGAAGATGGAAAAGCCCCAGGCGGTCGAGAACCTCGACGCCATCCTGGCGCTGACCGACTGCGTCATGGTCGCCCGCGGCGACCTCGGCGTCGAACTGCCGCCCGAGGAAGTGCCCCTGGTGCAGAAGCGCATCGTCCGCACCGCCCGCGCCCTCGGCAAGCCCGTCGTCGTCGCGACCCAGATGCTGGAATCCATGATCACGGCGCCAAGCCCGACCCGCGCCGAGGTCTCCGACGTCGGCACCGCCGTCTTCGACGGCGCGGATTGCGTGATGCTGTCCGCCGAAACCGCCGCCGGCCAATACCCCTACGAGGCGGTGAACATGATGGACCGCATCGTCGCCCGCGTGGAGCAGGACCCCGACTGGCGCCGCCTGATGGACGCATCCCGCCCCACGCCGGAAAAGACCAGCGCCGGCGCCATCGCCACCGCCGCCCGCCAGGTGGCCGAGACGATCGACGCCAAGGTGATCGCCACCTTCTCCTCCACCGGATCGACCACGCTGCGCGTGGCCCGCGAACGCCCCAACTGCCCGATCCTGGGCCTGACCGCGAGCGAGGCAACCGCGCGGCGCATGGCGGTGATCTGGGGCGTGCACTCGCTGGAAGTCAGCGAAATCCACTCCATGACCGAGATGGTCGCCCGCGCCCTGCGCGCGGCGCAGACGGAAGGACTCGCGGGACACGGGGACGAGGTGGTGGTGACGGCGGGGGTGCCGTTCGGCACGCCAGGGACGACGAACGCGCTGCGGGTGGCGACGGTGCGGTGAGGGGTGCGCTTGCGGTGAGGGCGTAGGACGCAGGGGCTCTGCCCCTGCACCCCGGCAGGAAACTCAGTTTCCTGCACCTTCGGGCCGTTGTGCTGTCGCTCGCCGACAGTGTGGCTACAGCCGATAATACGCGGATGTCGCATTGTATTTCGGTGCTGCCATTCCCACATGAATTTGGCGGGCTTTTCCAGCACGGCTTCTCATGCTGACGTTGGATATGCAGACATCGTCTGCACGAGCGTTCGCGGGAGGCTAGGTCATGCGCCCGGCTGCTCCAAACGCCTCCGTTTTCGATGATCGATGGTGAAGCAATAGACGCCGCTCGATACGTCGTTGTCCGTTCACATTCTGTCTCAGTTCGCCCGTCACAGCGCTAATTCTATGCCACGGACCCGGCGGCTGATCCGGTCAATCGAAGGGTCGATCCGATGGAAACCCGCACAACGACGGAGTTGGTCGAACTGCGTCGGCCGTTCTCCGTCAAATGTCGCGCCGGCAAACTGCCCCCCGGTCACTATACGGTGGAGATCCATGAAGAACGGTTCGACGGCAAATCCTTCCCCGCCTGGCGGCGGAGCAGCATGACGATCGCAAATGCCGATACTCGGCGCGGCAAGCGGCAAGATGCACTGCCGCTCACCCCAAGCGAACTAGCCGACCTCCTCAATGCGGATCTGGAACCGTGAGCGCCGCCGATAGCCCTGCCCCAAGATGGGACGGCCATCGGGTGCTGTTCGAATTGCGGATGGACGACGGAGAACGGGTTCGCTGCGCGATCTCCCGCCTCGCCCTGTTTGGGGTCAGCGGCGGGGGAACCTTCAGATCGGACGATATCCTGCGGCGATTCTCCGTAGCGCGCATGCGGATCGAAGCCGCGGCCCGGGACAAGCTTCAGCGTCGCAGCAGCCCACCGATCGGGGTCCTGCACATCTGGGAGGACGACGTGCTTAATCCACCCCCGCCGGCATCCGATCCCTGCGCGATGGAGAAGCGAGCCGCCAGCGGGAGTGAGGACCTGCCGTGAACGCCCGCCCTCTGCTCAACGCCACGCAAACAGAGACGATCAGGTGATCAGCATGCGGCACCTCGCCAACTACGCATATTTCGGATGCCGCTGCGGGGCTGGAGCGCCGATGTTCATACTCACATTCAAGGCTGCGGCGACCATGGTCGCCGTCGCGGTCACGCTTCGTGCGTTGAGCCTCGGGTAACGCATGCGATGGACTAGGCGCCTGGATGCATTGAGGGCGTCGAGGCACGATCTGGCATGACGCTCTCCGAAGCACCGCGTGCCGGAGCCCGCGGCATCTCGGACAAGTGGCACAGCTACACACGCGGCGAACGCATCGCCGACGGCACCCTGCATATCCTCGGCCTATCGGCCGGCATTTCCGCCTGCGTGACGCTGTTTCTGGCAAACAGCGGTGCCTCAGCCTTGGGCGCAGTGGCGATCGGTCTCTACGCCGCTGGCCTTCTGACGATGCTCGGCTGCTCCGCGCTCTACAATCTCACGCAGGGAGGAAGGGCCAAGGCGGTCTTCCGACGCCTCGACCACGCGGCGATCTTCGCGATGATCGCGGGAACCTACACGCCGATCAGCATTCTCGGCATTGGCGGGGTTTGGGGATGGTGCCTGGTCGCCGCCGTCTGGGCCGGAGCGCTGGCAGGAAGCGTGCTGAAGCTGGCGGCACCAGGCCGCTTCGAGGGTGCGTCAGTCGTCGCCTATCTTCTGCTCGGCTGGGCCGGCCTCGTTGCCATCGCCCCGCTGACGGCGAGCCTGCCCTCGCGCGCCATCATGTTGATCGCGCTCGGCGGCGCCTTTTACAGCACCGGCGTCCTGCTGCACCTGGCGACCAGGATTCGCTATCACAATGCGCTGTGGCATGCATGCGTGCTGGCCGGGGCGGGAAGCCACTTCGCCGTGGTCTACGGCCTTGCAGCACGGACGGCATCATAGACACGCCGCCGGCCGGCGCGTGACGCGCCGTCAGCGGCGAGCCTTGCCCTTCGCGATCTCGCGCTCGATCGCGCCGCGATCGGTCACACCCGACCGCCGCATGATCTCGCGCACGATGGCGGGCGAGATCCTGTGCCGCTTGGCGAGCCACGCGACGTCCTCTTCGATGTCGGTCTCGGATTTCGGCGTCGCAGCGTCGGTGGCGGGACTGGTCAAGAGGCTACTCCTTGAAGTGACGATCGTGCCGAAACGGCCCGTAAGGGCGGCGTGCCTGGGGAGGTCGCCGCTTGGCTACTTGCGCGCAACGTGGCGCGCATCACGCATCGCCTTCTGCTCGGCGGTGAGCGCGAGAGCACCCGCCTTTTTCCGGGCACCGAGAAGCACAGCACGCCGCTCCTGCTCGATGGCCTCAGCAGCCACCTCGACAGTCAGGCGCGCGCCCTCCACCTCACGGCAGCCTGCTCGGACGCGAGGGGGGCGCTTCCGCAGCGGCGGCTTCTGCCGGGACGGTACGCTCGGCAAGGCGTTCGGCAGGGCGCTTCTCGCGGGCTCGGGCGACAGCGCGCTGCGCGGCCAGCCGTTCCTGCACCACGACATCATCCGGGCGCGTCTGTCCACGAAACCGCTCGATCGTGGCCTTTCAGGCGAGATCCGCGGTGTCGCGGCAGGCGTTGCAGTCGTCGCGCTTCATGCCATGTATCGCGGCTTACTGCTGCAGTCCCTGCCTGTGGCTGCGGTCGGGCCGCCCTGCATCATCCGAGAATGTCGAGGACAATCTGGCGGATCTCAGCGAGCGAGAGCCCGGTGCCGCCGGGACGGGCCAAACCCGGCGGCGGCGTGCTGGTATCGTCGCGCCCCGGAAGGCTGCACGGCGCGCATGGAATGCCGATCATGATTGTCGTTCATTCTTCTTGGCAACGCCGCTCGGAGAGAGCGGCGCCGCATCCATGCGGCCGCGCCCGGCGCGATGCGCCGGACGCGGCAGGAACTGCCCTCAGGCCTTGCGCAGATTGGTCGCCGACATCTTGCCCTGCTGACCGCGCTGAAGATCGAATTCGATCTTATCGCCTTCCTGCGGCGTGCCGATGCCGGAGCGCTCGACGTCGGAGATATGGAGGAAAACGTCTTTCGTGCCGTCGTCGGGCTGAATGAATCCGTATCCCTTGGTGCTGTTGAACCACTTGATGGTGCCAATGGTCATGGGTGCTCCGTTCGAACGCAAAGGTGCGGCCGCACCGAACGGTGCGTCCGATCAATCTTCTGCTGGGACAGGGCGGGCTCGGCGCTCGATCACGAGCATGGAGAGCGCAACAAGACCAAAAAAAACTGACTTCGGGAACATAGTCTTCCGGCTCCAGGATTGAAAGGTGCAAATGCCGCTCGGCTCCGGAATATGCCGATGGTCTGAAATCCGCACCATATCGGTGTGGAAATGCGTCCACCTGCCACAAAATCCTCTGAAATCCTGATTACGCTGTTGCGCAGCTTTTGAGCGGTACCAGGCAAAGAATTTAACGTAGCAGCCTTCTCAATGCACGATGCACGGCGCGTAACCTACGGCGTCTATCGCAGGACCGTGATTGCGGCATGGCGAATCCTTGCGATTGTCGCCTCACGAAGCCGGATGCCGACAGGGCGAAGATCGTGCGCTCACCGGCACGCTGAAAGTGTGCGATGGACTAAATAGGAATTTATTGCTTTAGTTCCATGCTTGCCTTATCATGCCCGCATGCGCCCCCCCCCCCCCACCCCCACCCCAATACAACCCCCACGCCCCAAAAAAATCACCCCATGTATGCCGAAAAGACAGTATTAA
>JAYSDS010000076.1:0-28656 GCA_041914265.1 Roseomonas sp. | reverse complement strand
CAGCTCCGCGTCGGGGAAGGACTTTCGCGATTCAATCAGGTCGGAGGCCGCTCTAGAGGCCGCGGCCCAGACGTACAACGCTGCGATTGCGCTCGGCTTTCCCGAGCATCGGCAGCAGATGGACAAATTCCATCCGTTGAACTTCGGCGGTGCCTGCAATACCGATTCGATCAAGATGCTGCCTTCGAAGTTAGATGTCCTGGTAGCACTGGCCCGAGCCGAAGCCGAAGCCAGAGGGGTTCTGGTGGGCAACTTCGAGGGTCTGGCGAAGGAGCACCTTGCAAAGGTTACGGCTAAAAGCACGCAGGCCGCCGAACTTCTCGCGACGCTGGAGGATCTCAACGAGATGATCAGAGAAAGCGGCACCCTGTCGCCATGGCTTGGAGAGGCGGCGCCGCGCTCTTGAGAGGCGGCTCTCGGTGCCATGGCTGTCCCTCACCGGAAATCCCAGGTCGCTGGCATCCGCACGTCGGAAATCGCTTCGTCTCCCTGTGCGCCGTCCTCGCCCATCGCCATCATCCGCAGCAACAGGTCCGACCGATCCACGAGCCGCGACGCGATGAGGTGGACGATCGGCACCTCGGCGTGCTGCTCCTCACGTTCAACGCGACCCTCGACGACCATGAGGCCGGACTGACCTGCCCCTGCGTTGCGCCCATGCGCGCGCAGATCCGCGAAGGCTGCGCGCGCATCGGGGGGCGATGTGTTCGGCATCACTGCCCCGCCGGCTGCTCCATCTGGCGCAGGATGCCGTCCAGATTGAAGGAATCCGGGCGCTGCCGCGGCGGAAACTCGCGGAAGGTCTCGAGGAACTGCCGCGCCATCGCCTGCGCCGGCACGACCAGGAAGGCGCGGCTGAAGAACCAGTCCTGGTAGGTGTTGCTGTTGTGCTGGGCCAGTTCGTAAGGGTCCATCCGGAGGTCGAACAGCAGGGGCACGCGCAGGGGGACGAAAGGCTCGCGCCAGACCTGCAGAGTGTGGGCGCGCTGCTCCAGGAAAACGAGCTTCCACCGCTCGTAGCGGATGGCCACCATCTGGCCGTCGTCGTTGAAGTAGAAGAATTCCTTCCGCGCACTTTCCTGGTTCTGCCCGGTCAGCAGCGGCAACTGGTTGTAGCCGTCCAGATGCACCTTGTAGGTCCGGCCGCCGACGGCGAAGCCCGCCAGCAGCTTGGCCTTGATGTCGGTGTCGCCCGCCGCGGCGATCAGCGTGGGGAACCAGTCGAGGCCGGAGAAGATCTGGTTGCTGACGCTGCCCGGCGCGATTTTGCCAGGCCAGCGGATCGCGGCCGGCACGCGGTAGGCGCCTTCCCAGTTGGAGTTCTTCTCGCTTCGGAAGGGTGTCACCGCCGCATCGGGCCAGGTGTTATAGTGCGGGCCGTTGTCGGTCGAGTAGATGACGATGGTGTTGTCGGCGATGCCGAGGTCGTCGATCTTCTTGAGTATCTTGCCGACCCATTCGTCGTGCTGGAGCATCCCGTCGGCATACTCGTTCAAGCCCGACCGGCCGCGGAAATCCGGCGGAACATGCGTGCGCGCATGCATGCGCGTCGAGTTCAGCCACACGAACATCGGTTTGTTCGCCGCATGCTGGCGATCCATGAAGTCCAGGCCGGCGGCGAGGAACTCGTCGTCGACCGTCTGCATGCGCTGGCGGTTCAGAGGTCCGGTATTCTCGATGCGGCCATCGGCATAGCTGCGGATCACGCCGCGCGGGCCGTACCGGCGACGGAATTCCGGATCACGCGGATAATCCTCGTTCTCCGGCTCCTCCTCGGCATTCAGGTGATAGAGATTGCCGAAGAACTCGTCGAAGCCATGCGCGGTCGGCAGGTGCTCGTCGCGGTCGCCGAGATGGTTCTTGCCGAACTGGCCGGTCGCGTAGCCCATGCCCTTGAGGATGGTCGCGATGGTCGGGTCTTCGGCCTGCATGCCGGCGGCCGCACCCGGCAGGCCGACCTTGGACAGGCCGGTGCGCAGCGTGCATTGCCCGGTGATGAAGGTGGACCGCCCGGCGGTGCAGGATTGCTCCGCATAATAGTCGGTAAAGGCCATGCCTTCATTGTGGATGCGGTCGATGTTGGGCGTGCGATAGCCCATCAGGCCGCGCGTCCAGAAGCTGATGTTTGACTGACCGACATCATCGCCGAAGATCACGACGATGTTGGGCTTCCGGTCGCCGGCCGGCGCCGGTTGCGCGCCTGGCGCCGCAGGCCGCTGCTGCGCCTGAGCGAGCTGCGTTGTCGCGCCGAGCGTCGCCGCCCCGCCGAGAAGCATGTTGCGCCGGTTGACCCGGCCGGTGCTTTCGCGGTCGCTCATGCCTGTTTTCCTCCTGGGGGCCTGTGTCTCGTGACGCAGCGGAAGCCGATATGGCTCATGCCGCTGTCGATCATCTGCGCGTGGCGTGCCGCGGGGCGATAGCGCCGGCAGTAGGACGGCGCGCACAGGAAGCTGCCGCCCTTCACCACCTTGCGGGGGATGCGGATGCGGGGTTGCCTCGGGTCGAAGCTCGCCTCGATCGCGGCGGCGCGGCTGCCGCCGCAGCAGGTCGGCTGGCCCGTCTCGGGGCTGTGCCGGGCGGCGAACCAGTCTGTTGTCCACTCCCAGACATTGCCGCACATCTCGAACAGGCCGTAGCCATTCGGCGGAAAGCTGCGCACGGGGCAGGTGCGTTCGAAGCCGTCGCTGCCAAAATTGCGCCAGGGAAAGGGGCCCTGCCAGGTGTTGGCCATATGCACGCCGCCCGGCGCGAGGTCCGGACCCCACGCGAATTCGGCGCCGTCCAGGCCGCCGCGCGCGGCATATTCCCATTCCGCTTCGGTCGGCAGGCACTTCCCCGCCCAGGCGGCAAAGGCTTCCGCATCCTCGAAGGCGATGTGCACGACGGGGTGGTCCGCGCGATCAGCGATGTCGCTGCCGGGGCCTTCCGGATGGCGCCAGCTGGCGCCCTTCGTCCAGTGCCACCAGTTGCGATAATCCGTGGTGTCCACCGGGCCTTCCGTCATGCGGAAGACGAGGCTGCCCGGCTGGAGGTTGGCAGGGTCGGCACCCGGGTAAAGCGCGGGGTCGAGCGGGCGCTCGGCCACCGTCGCATAGCCCGTCGCCGCGACGAAAGCGGCGAAGGCGGCATTGGTCACGCAGGTGTCGTCGATGGCAAAGGCTGTGATGCTGCGCCGGTGTGCCGGCCGTTCCTCGGCATAATGGGTATCAGAGCCCATGAGGAAGGTGCCGCCCGGCAACGGAACGGAAACGGCGCGGTCGTCCGTGAGTGCATCGCTCATAGCCGAGTTCCCCGCGGGCCAGGCGGCGGGCTGCCGGTCGGCGAGCCGATCATCTTGCCATCCGGGCATCGATAGCAAGCTGTTCCGCCTCCGGTCGGATGTCGCCGCGGCCCTGCCGACGCTGCCGCGCCGCGTGTCCGCCGCTCTGGCTCCCTATCCAATCCGCATGGCAGCGCAGGCCGCGTCTCGCCCTTCGCGTCTGCGCAGGTGGCATCTTCGAACCAATCCGGTCTTGGATCGGTAAGAGATTTCACCAGCTTGCGAGCGTCCCGCATGACGGGGCCATGCTGCTGCCCGAAGAACTCGGCCACGTCCTCGCTCGAAGACACGGGGCGCCAAGCCGTGGCCGAGCAGGCGCGCTTCCCCGAGGAAATCCAGCAGGAATCCTTCCGCTGGGTGCCGGTCGTCCCGCTCGGCCGCTACTTCAACCGCGCCGCCTATAGTGCAAGGCTGACGGGCTTCCTGAAGAGCGCGTCGAGCTATCCCTCGAATGTCCGTTGGGCCTGACGCGAGACCGGGACGAGGAGAGAGACGAATGCGACTGACGCGCGACGAGATGCGAGGCAAGGCCCAGACCGTGCTGGGCCTGATCGACCCGGCCGAACTGGGTCCGACCCTGATGCACGAGCATCTGCTCTGGGACATCACCCACCCCGCCAAGCGCGACCCGGCAAGCCGGGGCGGGCCCAATCCCGGCCAGTATTGGGACCTGCTGAACGCCCATGTCGCCGACATCCGCAACACCACGCAGCGCGACCGCGCGGTCGCCGCGCGCGCCACGCAGGAGATGGTGGATGCCGGCGGCAAGACCGTCGTCGAGCTGACCATCGGCGGGCTGGTGCCGGACCCCGAGGGCCTCGCCGAGGTGGCGCGCAAGACGGATGCGAACATCGTCATGGGCTGCGGGCACTACGTCCACACCTATCAGGATCCGGCGAATATCGACCGCACCGTCGACAGCTTCGCCAGGGAGATGATCGACCAGGTGCAGCAGGGGGCCTGGGGCACCGGGGTGCGCGCCGGCATCGTCGGCGAGATCGGTTGCGAGTGGCCCTGGACGGATCTCGAGAAGCGTGTCCTCGCCGGCGCGGTGATCGCGCAGCAGGAGACCGGCGCCTCGCTCACCATCCATCCGGCGCGGCACGAGGACCATCCGTGGATGCTGGTGGAGTTCCTGCGCGAGCATGGCGCCGACATGTCCCGTACCATCATCGACCATATCGACCGCACGATCTTCGACGACGACCGGCTGTATCGCCTCGCCGATGCGGGCGTGGTGCTGGAGTGGGACCTGTTCGGGCAGGAGAACACCTACTACGCGCATTCCGACATCGACATGCCGAATGACGGCATGCGCCTGCGGACCATCCGCCGGCTGATCGACCGCGGGCATCTCGACCAAGTCGTGATCAGCCACGACATCTGCCACACCATCCAGTTCAGCGAGTGGGGCGGGCATGGCTATGCCCATATCCAGAAGAAGGTGCTGCCGCACATGCGCAAGCGCGGTTGGGCGGAATCGGATATCGAGGCGATCATGGTCGGCAATCCGCGTCGGCTGCTGACCTTCATTTGACGTGACTGCGGCGGCACGGTGAGGCCGTCGACCGGCATCGACAGACAGAAGCGCGCTGCGGGGATCGTGCCCGATCATGGGCTCGGAGCCCCGCACCGCGACGCGCACGCCGCCCTTTCCATCCGTGATCGTGGGCAGGAAGGTGCCGACCCATCCCCGGCATCCCGGAAGCCGCGCCCCCGTGGCGCAATAGCTCACACCCCCGTACCCTATGCCACCACGGCGGATGACCGATCGCTCATGGGGAAGCGGAGGCGGAAGACGGCACCCGGCTTGCCGTCGCGCAGTTCGATGCTTGCGCCATGCGCCCGCAGCACCTCGCGCACGATGTAAAGGCCGAGCCCCGCGCCGGCGCCGCTGCCGCCCGCGCGCTGAAAGGCCTCGAAGACCTGCTCCTGGGCGTTCTCCGGCACGCCGGGGCCGCTATCCGCGACCTCGAGCAGCCCATCTGCGCCGATCCGCAACTCCACCTGCACGCCGGGCCCGCCATGGGCCAGGGCATTGCCGAGCAGATTCAGCAGCACGCTGCGCAGCGATTGCTCGTCGCCCTCGATCTCCCAGCGCGAAACGGCGCTGTGAAAGGCGATGTCGCTGCCGGTGGCGAGTGCGAGCGGCGCCATCTCCGCCACCACGTCGCGCGCCAGCGCCACCATCTCCACCGGATAGACGGTTCCCGCATCGTCCAGGGCGTGGGCGTGCCGCATCCGCTCCAGGTCCAGCAACTGGTTGGCGAGCATGGTCAGGCGCCTGATGTCGAGCTGCAGCCGCTGCTTGGCCTTGCCGTCAGGCAATTCGTCCAGCCGTAGCGAGAGGATGGCGATCGGCGTGCGCAGCTCATGCGCCGCATTGGCGATGAAGCGGCGCTGGCGCTCATGCTCCTTCTCCACCCGATCGAAGGCCGCGTTGGTGGCGGTGACCAGCGGCAGGATCTCGGCGGGCACGCCTTCCACCGGCAGGCCGGCCTGGTGCCGGCCGGGCACGAGCCGCCGGGCGGCCTCGGCGGCGGCGCGGACAGGGCGGAGTAGGAAACGGACGAGCAGCCAGGTCACGAGGCTCGTGCCGACCGAGATGGCGGCCACTGCCAGCAACCAATTGCCCAGCCAGTCGGTGATCCAGGCCCAGATCCCGGCAGCGAGGCTGCCGCGCTGGCCGCCGATCAGCGCGGCGACGCGCCGGCCCTCGATCCAAAGATCGATGGCGGCAACGCCCATCGGCATTGCCACCCACGCCGGCGGTGAGCCGCCCTCGCTTGGCCGCACGCCGACCGGCGGCAAGCCACCGCCCCCGAGCAGACGGGCAGTGCCGTCCGCGGCCCCGAACCAGAACTCAGGTGTCGCCTCGATATACGCGGCCATCTCGGTCGTCGGTCTGAAGACGAGTACTCCGCTCGCGTCACGCTCCAGCGATTCGCGCAGCAGCTTCGTGACCTGTTCCGTCGCGAACCATTCCCGCAGCGAGCCCGGGCCGGCCTGGAGCAGTGGCTGGGCGAGCAGCAGCAGCAGGATGCCGAGTGAGTGAAAGGCGATGACCGCGAGGGTCATGCGCCGCGTGAGAGAGGGCGGCTGATCCGTACGGCGTGTCATTCGGCGCGCGCGATGTAGCCGACGCCGCGGACGGGGTGGATGGTGACCCCCGCCTTGCATTCCGCCAGCCGCCGGCGGAGCCGTGAGACGTGGGAATCGACGGTGTTCGAGGCCGGGGCGTCGTCGAAGCCGAACATCGCGCCCTCGATGGTCTCGCGCAGCACCACCCGACCGGCGCGGCGCAGCAGCAGTTCCAGCAAGGCGAGCTCGCGACGCGGCAGGTGCAACGCCTCCTCGGCCACGCGGGCCTCGCGATGCATCGTGTCGAAGCTCAGCGCCCCGAGCACCAGCAACTCCGGCGCCGCGCCGGCGCGGCGGCGCGTGACCACGCGCAACCGGGCCAGCAATTCATCCAGGTCGAACGGCTTGGCGAGATAGTCCTCGGCGCCGGCATCCAGCCCCTCGACCCGTTCCATGGTCTGGCCGCGGGCGGTCAGCACGATCACTGGCGGCGGGTCGGGCAGGCTGCGCATCACCGGCAGCAGGCGCAGCCCGTCGCCATCGGGCAGGCCGCGATCCAGCAACACGGCCCGCAGCCCCGGATCCTGTACCGCCGCGCGCGCCTGTTCGAGATCCGGCACCCAGTCGACGACGAAGCCACGCCGTGACAGCGCCCCGCGCAAGGCTGCCGCCAGTTCGACCTCGTCTTCCACGAGCAGGATACGCATCAGGCTTCCAGTTCCAGTCTTCGGATCCAGCTGGGGCGGCCGGAGCGCGGGGCCACGATGCCACGGCCAGATTGCCACAAGCTGACATGGCCCGTCACAGCGGGCCCGTATGCGTGATCGGGCAGCCTGGCCGCGCCAGCCTGTCGCAATACAGCATCGCTAGAGGAGGTCCGACGCCGGGAACGCACCCGGCCCATCGCCAAGGATCCTCCGCATGACACCTGACTCCCTTCGCCGTCGCCGGACGACAGCCGCGCAGGACCTGCCACCGGAGATGGGGTCTTGACGTTCCGCGCGGGTCTTTTCCTCGGGCTGATGACGCTGGGCATTGCTGTCGCCAGCTACGCCACGCTGATGCATGGCGGGGACGAGCCGATGCCCCGGCCGACGGCGCCGGCCGAGCCTCTCGGCGTCGGGGCGCTCGGCCGGGTGGAGCCCGCTTCCCGCATCCGCCGGCTGAACCAGCCGGGGGGTGCGGCGGTCACGCGGCTGGAACGCCTGTTCGTCGAGGAAGGCGATGTGGTGGCGGCGGGCGCGTTGCTCGCCGAATTCGCGGACACGCCGCAGCGGGATGCCTCAGTGGCGCAGGCGCGCGCGGCGGTGGCCGAGGCACGCGCCAATCTCGACCGGATCCGCGCCGCCGGGCGGCCATCGGAGATCGAGGCCCAGAGCGCCCGCATCGCTGCCCTGTCGGTGCAACAGGAGCTCGCGCAGCGCGAGGCCGAGCGCGCCGAACGCCTGGTGCCGACCGGCGCCGGCGCGGTCGCGGCGGCCGACCGCAGCCGCGCTGCCGCCCTGCGCCTCACCGCCGAACGCCGCCAGGCGGAAGCGGAGCTCGACACGCTGCTCTCCTCCCGCCCTGAGGATGTCGCGCTGTCGGAGGCACGGCTCGCCGCGGCGGAGGCTGCGCTGGCCAAGGCCGAGGCCGATGCGGGATTGTCGCGCGTGCGCGCGCCCTTCGCCGGCACGATCCTGCGCATCATCGCGCGGCCCGGCGACCAGGTCGGCACCGATGGTCTGCTCGAAATCGGCGACCTGACCCGCATGGATGTCGTTGCGGATGTCTATGAGACCGATCTCGCGCGCCTGCGGATCGGCGCGGCGGCGGAGATCGTCGTCCCCGGCGAGGATGACCGCTTCGCCGCGACGGTGCGCGATATCGGCTGGACGGTGCGCCGGCAGGTGCAGGCGAATACGGACCCCGTCGCGGCGGTGGACAGCCGGACGGTCGAGGTGCGTCTCGCCCTCGACGAGGTTGGCAGTGAGGCGCTTCGCCGGCGATCCAACATGCAGGTGCAGGTGGCGATCCGGCCATGAATGCGGTGACCAAGGCGACGCTGCTGCCCTGGGCCCCGGAGCATACGGGGGAGGCGCCGCCGGAGGACGACCCCGCGCCGCGCCGCAAGGGCGGCGGGCCGATCGCCTGGCTGGTGCTGCCGGCCCGCTTCGCCTGGCGGCAATTGCGGGCGGAACGCGCGCGGCTGTTCTCCGCCATGGCGGGCGTGATGTTCGCCGTGGTGCTGGTCTTCATGCAACTCGGCTTCCGCGCCGCGCTGTTCGACAGCGCGATGCAGCTCCTCACCGTGATGAAGGCCGAGCTGTTCCTGATCAATCCGCTGTCGGCGGCGACCACGCAGCCGGAGCCGTTGCCCCGCGCACGCGCCTACCAGGCGCTCGCCCTGCCCGAGGTGGCGCGGGCCGTCCCAGTCTACATGGCGCAGGTGGGCTGGCGGAACCCGCAGGATGGATCGCGCCGGACGATCCAGATGATCGGCTTCGACATCGATGCCGGCGCGATGCGCTTCGAGGGCCTGGACGCGGTCGCCCCCGCCTTGCGCCGGATCGATACGGTCGCTTTCGACACGCTGTCCCGCCCGGATTACGGCGATATCCCGGGGCTGTTCGCCGAGCGCGGGCCCTTCGAGGTGCAGGTCGGCAACCGCATGGTCGAGATGGTCGGGTCCGTCACCATCGGGCCGTCCTTCGCCGCCGACGGCAACCTCGTGACGAGCGAGGTGAATTTCCGCCGCATCCTGCGGGAACGCCAGCCGAGCAATACCGACATCGTCGCCATCCGGCTGCGCCCGGGCGCCGATCCCGCCGCCGCTCAGCGGCGCCTGGGTGCGATGCTGCCGCCGGATGCGATTGTGCTGACCCATGCGCAACTCATGGCGCGGGAGCGCCAGTATTGGGAAACGGCGACGCCCATCGGCTTCATCTTCGCCTTCGGTTCCGCGATGGGGCTGATCGTGGGCATGGTGATCGTCTACCAGATCCTCTTCTCGGACATCGCCAACCACCTGCGGGAATACGCGACGCTAAAGGCGATCGGCTGCTCCGACGGATACCTCGCCCGCGTGGTGATGGCCGCCGCGCTGATCCTCGCCGTGATCGGCTTCCTGCCGGGGGTGGCGCTGTGCGTGCTGCTGTATGAGGTGGTGGCGGGCGCGACCTTCATGCCGCTGGCCATGACCGCCGATCGCGCCGTCACGGTGTTCGGCCTGGTTTTCGGCATGTGCGCGGCGGCCGGCCTGCTGGCGATGCGCAAGCTGCGCGAGGCCGATCCGGCGGACATGTTCTGATGGACCCGATCCGGATCGAGCACCTGACCTTCGCCTATGGCGAGGGCGAGTTGCGCCGCCCGGTGCTGCGTGACGTCTCGCTCGTCGTCCATGCGGGCGAAGTGGTGCTGCTGACGGGTCCCTCAGGGTCGGGCAAGACGACGCTGCTGACGCTGATTGGCGCGCTGCGCGGCATGCAGGAAGGATCGTGCCGCGTGCTGGGGCGCGAGCTGTTGGGCGCGTCGGAACGCGATCGCGTGGCGCTGCGGCGGCGCATCGGTTTCATCTTCCAGAACCACAACCTGCTGGGCTTCCTCACCGCGCGACAGAACGTCGCGATGGCGCTCGAGATCGAAGCCGTGGTGCCGGAACGCGAGCGGCTGGAGCGGGCAGGGGCAATGCTTACCGCCGTCGGCCTGGCGGGGCATGAGGAGAAGACCCCCGCGACGCTGTCCGGTGGGCAGCGGCAGCGCGTCTCCATCGCCCGCGCGCTCGTCACCGAGCCGGCGCTGGTGCTGGCCGATGAACCGACGGCCGCGCTGGACAAGGTCTCGGGCGGGGAGGTGGCGCATCTGCTGCGCGACATCGCCAGGTCACGCGGGACGCCGATCCTGATGGTGACGCACGACCCGCGCATCCTCGACATCGCCGACCGCATCGTGGCGATGGAGGACGGGCGGATCGTGGCGGTGCCTGCGGTCTGAATGCGGCTGTGGCCGAACGCCCCGGCCACGCCAGCTTGCCGCAATGCAGCAGCGATAGAGGAGGCGCCACGCCGGGAATTGCCCGGATCACGACCAAGGATCCTCCGCATGACGCCTGAGACTCGCCGCCTTCGCCCGATGCCGCTCGCTGTCGCGACCCTGGCCATGGCGGGTTTCGCGGCGGCCCTTGCCCCCGCCGCCCGGGCCCAGCAGGCGCCGATCCAGGTCGAACCCCCGTCGGTGCGCCAGGGCGCCGAGCTCCGCCCCGCCCAGTGGCAGGTGCGGCTCGGGGCCGGCGCGGCCTTCGGGCCGATCTATCCCGGCAGCAGCACGATCAGGGCGGTGCCGCTCCCGGTGCTCGAGGTCGCCTACCGCCCGGAACTGCCTTTCCTCGACTCGGTGTTCTTCAACGGGCGTGACGGGCTGGGCGTGGTGGCCTTCCGGCAGGGGCCCATCTCCATCGGCGGTTCCGTCGGCTTCGCGCCCGGCCGCGACCAGGACCTGGCGGCGCGGCTGCACGGCATGGGCGACATCGACAGCGCGGCGCGCGCCAGCCTCTTCCTGCGTGCGGATTTCGGTCCCTTCGGCCTGTCCCTGCAAGGCTACCAGGCCATGGGTGAGCAGGAGGGCGCCACGCTGGTCCTCGGCGCCTCCATGCGCCAGCCCATCGGCCGCCGCCTCATGCTGCTGGGTCGTGTCGAGGCGACCTGGGCCGATGAGGACAACATGCAGCAATGGTTCGGCGTCACCACGCAGCAGGCCAGCCGTTCCCGCTTCCCGGCCTATAATGCGGGCGCCGGGCTGCGTTCGGTCAGCGCCAATCTCACGGGTATCTACAACATCACCGATAGCTGGTCGTTGAGCGTCTCCGCGGGCGTGTCGCAACTTCTGGGCGATGCGGCTGACAGCCCGATCACCGAGAGGAAGACGCAGCCCTTCGGCCTGCTGGGTGTCACCTATCGGTTCTGACGTCTCCGCTTCCCGGAACCGCCAGGTGCCGTCACCTCCGGCAGCGGGGGATGGGCGGCCTCGTGGAGTCCGATCCGGTCCTGGCGCCAGGCATCCCGGTCATGCGCCCTTGAGCGCCTCTCGGAAGGGGGGGATTGGGCGGCGTCCCGGTCGATCAGGCGTGTCGCCGCCTCACGGCGACATCGCGTCGGCAGCGGCCGGGCCACGAACTCAGATGCCTGACGCGGCCAGGCCCGGCAGCAGGACCCGCACGCCCTCGACGACCATCTGCACCGCGATCGCGGCGAGGATCAGCCCCATGATGCGCGTCATGATCACCCGTGCGCTGCCTGACAGGTATGTCCCGAAGCGGCTGCCGAGCCCGAAGACGACGCCCACGGACAGCACCACCGCCGCGAAGGCCGCGCCATAGGCGATCCAGTCCCCGACATCCTCCGCCTGGCCGGCGAAGAGGATCATGGTCGTCAGCGTCCCCGGACCCATCATCAGCGGAAAGGCGAGGGGATAGAAGGCGATGGAGGATGCGTCGGGGTAGCGGGACTGCTCGGATTCGCTGCCGTGATGCGTGCTGTCCTCGCTGCCCTTCAGCATGCTGAAGGCAATGCCCAGAACCACGAGCCCCCCGGCCACCTGCAGGTCGTGGATGCTGATCCCGAAGAAGGCGAGCACCCGCGTCCCCGCGAGAGCCGTCGCGATGCCGAGCATCGCGATATAGGCCGCGACCTGCGATGCGATCCGGCGCTGCGCCGCGGGACTTTCCCCCTCGGTCATGGCCAGGAACAGCGGCAGGCCGACGAAGGGGTTCATGATCGCGAAGAGGGCCCCGAAGAACTTGATCGCGAACGCGGTTTCCATGCTGTCGGGCCTCCGATCCTTGTCGCGCCCAGCTTGCGATGGCTGACGCCGCGCGACCATGCTCGGCGCGTGCGACCCGGCGGGCCGGCGCCGTCCCGCCGCGCTCAGCCCGGCCGGGCCGCCGCGCTTCGCCCATCGCCGGGGCTGCCCGGGGCCGCCGCACGGCCGGGCATCCGGTGGCGGAAGGCAAGTGCTTCCGCCACATGGGCGCGACGGATGACCGCGCTGCCCGCCAGGTCCGCGATCGTGCAGGCGACCCGCATGGCCCGGACATGTGCGCGTGACGACAGCCGCAGCCGCGTCGCCGCGGTTTCGATCAGCGCCTCCGCCTCGTGTTCCAGCAGCGGCATCAGCTCGCCGATCTCGGCCTCGGCATTGCTGCGCGGCCCTTCCTCGCCCCAGCGGGCGCGCTGCGCGTCGCGGGCGGCCTGGACGCGCGCGGCGATCACCGCACTGGCCTCGCCGCCCGGCGCGCGGTTCAGCTCGGCCGGCGCGATGGGCGTGACCTCGATGGTCAGGTCCATGCGGTCCAGCAGCGGACCGGACAGCCGGCCCTGGTAGTCTTCCCCGCAGCGCGGGGCGCGCCCGCATTCGCGCCCGGCCTCGCCGAGATAGCCGCAGCGGCAGGGGTTCATCGCCGCGATGCATTGGAAGCGCGCCGGATAGGTCACATGCGCCTGAGCGCGGCTGATCGTGGTGCGCCCGGTCTCCATGGGCTGGCGCAGCGCTTCGAGCGCATGGCGCGGGAATTCCGGCCATTCGTCGAGGAACAGCACGCCGCGATGGGCAAGACTGATCTCCCCTGGTCGCGCGCGGTTGCCGCCGCCGATCAGTGCCGGCATCGAGGCCGAATGATGCGGGTCGCGGAAGGGCGGGCGCATCACCAGCCGACCGCCTTCCAGCATGCCGGCGATGGAGTGGACGAGGGAAACCTCCAGTGCCTCCGCCGGCGAGAGATCCGGCAACAGCCCGGGCAGGCGCGAGGCCAGCATCGACTTCCCCGCGCCGGGCGGGCCGATCATGAGCAGGTTGTGCGATCCGGCCGCGGCGATCTCGAGCGCGCGCTTGGCGCTTTCCTGGCCCTTCACCTCGGAGAGGCAGGGGCCGGCGCGCGGCGCGGCGTCGAGCTTAGGCGGCAGCGGCGGCGAGAGAAGCTGCACGCCCCGGAAATGGTTGAGCAGGGCGAGGATGTCGGGTGCGGCGAGGACCTCGATCTGCCCCGCCCAGGCCGCCTCGCCGCCCTGCGCGGCGGGGCAGATCAGCCCGAGGTCGCGGGCCGAGGCCCCGAGCGCGGCCGGTAGCACGCCGGCCACCGGATTGATCCGGCCATCGAGCGACAATTCCCCGAGCGCCGCATAGCCCGCCGCATCCTCCTTCGGCACGACCTCCATCGCCGCGAGCAGGGCGAGGGCGATCGGCAGGTCGAAATGCGACCCTTCCTTGACGATGTCGGCTGGGGCGAGGTTCACCAGCACCCGCTTAGGCGGCAGGGACAGGCCGAGCCCCGTCAGCGCCGCGCGCACCCGTTCGCGACTTTCCGCCACCGCCTTGTCCGGCAGGCCGACCAGGGTGAAGGCAGGTAAACCCGGCGCGATCTGCACCTGCACCTCGACCGGCACGGGATCGATGCCGGCGAAGGCGAAGGTGGCGATGCGGGCGATGGTCATGATGTCGCGCCAGGGTGGCGCGACACTGCCGGCAAATCAACCTATGATGCTGATCAGCGCCGGACGATTTCCACCCGGCGGTTCTGCGCGCGTCCCTGGTCGTTCTCATTCGCGGCCGTGGGAGCTGCCATGCCGGCGCCGAAGGCGGTGAGCCGCGCCGGCGCGATGCCGAAGTCCCGCGTCAGCGCCGCCACCACCGCCGCCGCGCGGCGGCGCGAGAGATCGACATTGTAGTCGAAGGCACCCTGGTTGTCGGTGTGCCCGGTGACGACGACGGAAACACCCGGATTGGCGCGCAGGTATTTCGCGATCTCCTCGATCGTCGCGCGCGATTCCGGGCGGGGTTCCGCGCGGTCGGTGTCGAAGCGGATCCCGTACAGCGCGACGCGGCCCGTCGTGGCGATGCTGCGTTCCATCGCGGCGGCATCGACGAAGACGATGCGGTCGGTTTCCATCGGGCGCAGCTCGGCCACGTCGATCAGCGTGACGGGTGTGTTGCGCGGGCCGGGGACCGACAGGATCGACACCCAGACATCGCCCTGCGGCCGTTCGAGCCGCAGCGCGGCATAGGCCTGGCCATCCCAGTTCGACGGCACGCCGGCATTGATGGACAGCGCCTCGGTCACCGCGAACCACAGATCGGACCCGGTGCCGCCGCAGGACCGCGCTTCGCAGGCGAAGGCCGTGCGGAAGCCGTCGCGCTCCATGCGCTGCTGCCAGTTGCGCACCAGTTCGAGCGGCGAGCGCCCCTCCGGTCCCTCATAGCGCAGCCGCGTGGTGCGCCCGGCGACTGCCGTGCTGTTGCGTTCCACCGCGCGAGGTCCGCCCGGCACGCGGTCGCTGCCGAGCACCGGCGCCGTGATGATGCGCCATTCGGCGTAGTCGCGCTGCTGACGCAGACGCTGCGTGGCGCCATCGTATCGCCCGACCAGCGGATGGTCGGACCCTTCGGCACGCGGCGCCGCCGGACGCTGCTGCGCCAGGGCCGGCAGCGCGGCGAGCAGGAACAGGGCGAGGCAAAGCAGGCGGCGCATGGTGTCAGCCCTCCGCGGCGTTGGCGGCGATGCGCATCAGGCGACGGAAATTGCCTGACCACAGCAGGTCGATCTCGCGTGGGCCATAGCCGCGGGCGACGAGTTCCGCTGTGACGTTCATCGTCTCCGACGCATCCCGCCAACCCGGGATGCCGCCGCCGCCGTCGAAGTCGGAGGACAGCCCGACATGGTCGATGCCGATGCGCGCCACCGCGTAGTCCACATGGTCGACCATGTCCTTCACCGTGGCGGGCGACTTCCCGCCCGGCGGCGTGGGCCGGAGGAAGCCGTCGAGCGCGGTGATCTGCACCAGGCCGCCCGTGGCGCGCAGCATGTCGAGCTGTTCGTCATCCAGGTTGCGCGGGTGGTCGCACAGCGCCTTGCAGCAGGAATGCGTCGCGACGATGGGCACGCGGGACAGCTCGGCCGCCTGCATCATCGTCGTCTTCGCGCTGTGCGAGACGTCGACCAGCATGCCGATGCGGTTCATCTCGCGCACCACATCGCGACCGAAGGCGGACAGGCCGCCATGCTCGGCCACGCCGTCGCCGAGGTCGGATTTGGGCCGCGCCGCATCGGCGAGGTCGTTGTGCCCGTCATGCGTGAGCGTGAGATAGATCGCGCCGAGATCGCGCCACAGCGCGAGCCGCGACAGGTCGCGGGCGAGGGCGTTGCCGTTCTCGACCGCGCTGAGCACGATGAGCGCGCCGGCTTCCTTCGCGGCCTCCATCTCCGCCGCCGTCGTGCAGAAATGGCGCGCAGTGCCATCCGCGCGGGTGCGGATGTGGCGCAGCATGGCATCCGCGCGCGCCGCGGCGGCGGCGAGGCCTTCCGCATCGCGCTTGCCCTGCGGCGTATAGGCGATGAACACGGCGGCCTTCAGCCCGCCGCGCAGCATCTTCGGGAAATCGACGCGGCGATCCGTCTCCGTCGCCGCATCGGGCGGCTCCGGCCAGCGGATATCGATATGGGTGTCGAGCGTCAGCGTCGCGGCGTGGATCGAGGCAGCGTCGGTCATGCGGAAGCCCAGCCGTTCAGGAAGCGTTCGAGGAGCGTGCCGATCCTCTCGACATTGTACCCGCCCTCCTGGGTGATCGCAGTCGGGATCTTCAGCCCGCCGATCATCGCACCCGCCTTCCCGAAGCCGGCCTCGGTCACCTTCAGCGCGCCGAGCGGTTCGTGTTCGGACGCATCGAAGCCGAGGGGGACCACCAGCGCATCCGGCTTGAAGTCGCGGATGGCGGCGAGCGCATAACGGAGCGCGTCGAGCCAGCCCGCGTCATCCGTGCCGAAGGCGAGGGGAAGGTTCATGTTCCGCCCATCGCCCGCCCCGGCGCCGCGTTCCGCGGTGCGGCCGACGAACCACGGATAGTAGTTGTCCGGGTCGCCATGGATGGAAATGGTCAGCACATCGCCGCGTTCCCAGAAGATCCCCTGGGTGCCGTTGCCGTGATGGCTGTCGATGTCGAGCGTGGCGACCCGCGCCGCCCCCGCATCCCGCAGCGCCTGGGCGGCGAGCGCGGCATTGTTCACATAGCAATGCCCGCCGGCGCGTGCCGCGTAGGCATGGTGGCCGGGTGGGCGGCACAGCGCATAGGCGGTGCGGCCCTGCGCCGCTTCGACCGCGGCGGCAAGGGCACAGGCCGCCGCGCCCTGGATCGCCGCCCAGGAGCCGGGACCGATCGGGCAGGCTGTATCGGCGGTGTACCAGCCCGTGCGGCCGATGATGTTCGCGCCCGGGCGTCCGCCCTGGGCAAGCATCTCGGGTGCGGCATGGATGTTGGCGACGACCTCGGGGCCGGGTTCCGGCAGCTTGGCCCAATCGGTCGCCGCCGTGGCCAGGAAGTCGAGGTAGTCCGCCGTATGCACGGCCTGCATCGCGCCCGGGGGTAGGGGCGGCGGGGCGGCTGGCGGCAGGCCGAGCCGCTGGAGTCCCGCCTCCAGCGCCGCCGCGCGTGCCGGCACCTCGAAATTCTGGCGGACCTGGCCGCGCTGGAGGAAGAAGGTGGGCGTGTGCCCTGCCTGATCGGGGTGCGCAAAGGTCTTCATCGTGGCGCGAGGCTAGGCAGCGGCGCCGTGCTTGTCCACGCGGTGGGCCGGAGGGGACCTTGTCCCTGGCGAGGCCGGCCGGCTAGCCTCCTGGACAGAAATCCAGGGAGCTTTCATCCAATGGCCGTCTCACGTCGCGGTTTCATGGCCGCAGCCGCCTCCGCCCCCATGCTGATGACCGTATCCGAGGCATTGGCCCAGGGTGTCGCCCCACGGCGCGGCGGCACGTTGCAGATGATGCTGACGCCCGAGCCGCCGGTGCTGCAGATCGGCGTGAACCAGCAGGGCCCGACCCTGGTGGCCGCGCCGAAGATGTTCCAGGGGCTGATCACCTTCTCCCCGACGCTCGAACCGCTGCCGCTGCTCGCCAAGTCCTGGACCATCAGCGACGACGGCAAGGAATACGTCTTCAACCTGCAGGAAGGCGTGAAGTGGCATGACGGCCAGCCCTTCAGCGCGGATGACGTCGTCTTCTCGATCATGAAGTTCCATACCGAGCTCTCGCCCCGCGCGCGGGCGATCTTCACGCTGATCGAGACCTGCGAAGCGAAGGACCCCAACACCGTCCGCATCGTGTTGAAGCAGGCCTTCCAGCCCTTCATGCTGATGTTCGACGCGACGGCGGCGGCGATCGTGCCGAAGCACCTGTTCGACGGGCGCGACTACCGCACCGCGCCGGCGGTGCAGCATCCGATCGGCACCGGCCCCTTCAAGTTCACCGAGTGGCAGCGCGGCAACTTCATCCGCCTCGACCGCTTCGACGACTACTGGAAGCCGGGCCAGCCCTATCTCGACACCATCATCTACCGCATCATCCCGGACAGCCAGAGCCGGCGCCTCGCGCTCGAATCGGGCCAGGTGCTGCTGAGCCAGACCAACGACATCGAGCCCTTCGACATCCCGCAGCTCCGCCAGCGGCAGAATCTCGAGGTGAACACGGCCGGGTGGGAATACTTCTCCCCGCTCTCCTGGATCGAACTGAACCACCGTGTGAAGCCGCTCGACGATGCGCGGGTGCGCCGCGCCATGTCGATGGCGATCGACCGCAACTTCATCGTCAACCGCCTGTGGTTCGGCGTCGGCAAGCCGGCGACGGGGCCCGTCGCCTCGACCACGCGCTTCTATGACGCCAATGCGAAGATCGCGGCCTTCAACGTGCGCGAGGCCAATGCGCTGCTGGACGCCGCGGGCTATCCGCGCCGGGCGGACGGCACGCGCTTCACGCTGAAGCACATCCCGCTGCCCTATGGCGAGATCTGGACGCGCCTGTCGGAATACCTTCGCCAGGCGATGCGCCAGATCGGCGTGGCGCTGGAACTGGAGAGCACCGATGCCGGGTCCTGGGCGCGGCGAGTCGGCAACTGGGAATACGAGACGACGATCAACTTCGTCTATCAGTTCGGCGATCCGACACTCGGCGTGGAACGGACCTATGTCTCGTCCAACATCCAGAAGGTGACCTTCACCAATACCGGCGGCTACTCCAACCCGCAGGTGGACGAGCTGTTCCAGCAGGCCCGTTCCGCCGCCGCCGCGACGGACCGCGCGCGCTACTTCACCGATGTGCAGAAGATCCTGGTCGAGGACGTGCCGCAGATCTGGCTGACCGAGCTTTCCTTCCCCACGGTCTACGACAAGAAGCTGCGCAACGTCATCACGACCGGCCTCGGCGTGAGCAAATCCTTCGACGACGTCTTCATCGCCGGCTGACGGATGGAGCTGTCGCGGCTGCCCGGCTTTCTGCTGCGGCGCGGGATCAAGGCGGCGATCGTGGTCATCGCGATCGTCGTCTGCAACTTCTTCCTGATCCACGCCGCCCCGGGGGATCCGGCGAGCGTGATCGCCGGCCAGTCCGGCGCGGCCGATGAACGGTTCCTCGCGCAGCTCCGGCAGCAGTTCGGGCTGGACCAGCCTCTGTACGTCCAGCTCTGGATCTATCTGCGGGACATGATGACGCTCGACCTCGGCTTCAGCCACCGGCAGCAGCAGCCGGTCTGGACGCTGATCAGCGAGCGGCTTCCGGCCACGCTGCTGCTGACCGGCGCGGCCTTCGTCTTCGCCATCACGGCAGGGGTGACGCTCGGCACGCTCGCCGCGCGGCGCGTGGGGACCTGGTGGGATTCGGTTATCACCGTCGTCGCGCTCACCTTCTACGCCACGCCACTCTTCTGGGTCGGGCTGATGCTGGTGCTGTTCTTCTCGGTCTGGCTGGAATGGCTGCCGAGCTTCGGCATGGCGAGCGTCGGCGTGGACCTGCATGGCATCGATGCGGTGCTGGACGTCGCGAAGCACCTGATCCTGCCGGCCTCGACGCTCGGGCTGTTCTACCTCGCCGTCTATGCGCGGCTGACGCGGGCGACGATGCTGGAAGTGGCGGACCAGGACTTCGTGAAGACCGCCCGCGCGAAGGGCGTGCCGGAAGGGCAGGTGGTGCGGCGGCATGTGCTGCGCAACGCGCTGCTGCCGGTGATCACCTTCGCCGGCATCCAGGCGGGGCAGCTCATCGGCGGGTCGATCCTGGTCGAGACGGTCTTCGCCTGGCCGGGCATCGGGCGGCTTGCCTTCGATGCGCTGCTCGCGCGGGATTATGCCGTGCTGCTCGGTGTGTTCTTCTGCACATCCGTGATGGTCGTGCTGTTCAACCTGGTCACCGACCTGCTCTACGCCGTGGTCGATCCGCGGGTGGAGGTGGAGGGATGAGCGATTTCTGGCGACGCTTCCGCCGCAATCGCGGCGCGGTGGTGGGCCTCGTGGTCCTGCTGCTGGTCTTCGCCATGGCGATCTTCGCCGATGTGCTGTTCCCGGGAAGTCCCTGGGACATGGCGACCGCGCCCTTCGCGCCGCCAGGGGAGGACGGCATGCTGCTCGGGTCCGACAGCCTCGGGCGCGACGTGGCGGCGGGGATTGCGCATGGGGCGCGGATCTCGCTGCTGGTGGGGGCGGTTTCCACCGTCGTCTCGCTGCTGATCGGCGTGTCGCTGGGCGCGATCGCCGGGTATCTCGGCGGCTGGGTGGATGATGCGGTGATGCGCTTCACCGAATTCTTCCAGACCATCCCGTCCTTCGTCTTCGCCATCCTGCTGGTCGCGATCTTCACGCCGACCATCTATTCGGTGGTCTTCGCGATCGCGGTCGTGTCCTGGCCGCCGGTCGCGCGCGTGGTGCGGGCGGAGTTCCTGTCCCTGCGTTCCCGCGAATTCGTCCAAGCGGCGGAGGTTCTGGGCAAGTCGCGCCTGTCCATCGTGGTGACGGACATCCTGCCCAATGCGCTGTCGCCCATCGTGGTGCTGTCCTCGCTGATGGTCGCCTCCGCGATCCTGCTGGAAAGCGCGCTGTCCTTCCTCGGCCTGGGGGATCCGAACCTGATGACCTGGGGCTTCCTGATCGGCGCCGGGCGCTCGGTGATCCGCATCGCGTGGTGGATGAGCGTCTTCCCGGGGCTTGCGATCTTCGTGACGGTGCTGGCGTTGAACCTGGTCGGGGAAGGCCTGTCCGATGCGCTGAATCCGCGCCTCGCCCGCCAGCGCGGAGGTGCGGCATGAGCCTGCTGTCCGTCGAGAACCTGACCGTCCGCCTGCCGTCCGGCGGCGACCGGCCGAATGCGGTCGAGGGCATCACCCTCGCGGTCAATCCGGGCGAGATCCTCTGCGTCGTCGGCGAATCCGGCTCCGGCAAATCCATCACGGCTAATGCCACGATGGGCCTGCTGCCGAAGGGGCTGCCGGTGACCTCCGGGCGCATCCTGTTCGAGGGGCAGGACCTGCTCGCGCTCTCGCCGGAAGCAATGCGGCGGTTGCGCGGGCAGCGCCTCGCCATGATCTTCCAGGAGCCGATGACGGCGCTGAACCCGGTCATGCGCGTGGGCGAGCAGATCGCGGAAGCGATGCGCGTGCATGGCGCCGGCGGCGATGCCGCGCGGCGCGTGCCGGAACTGCTCGCCGCGGTGAACCTGCCCGATCCGGCGGCGACGGCGCGGTCCTATCCCTTTCGCCTGTCCGGCGGGCAGCGGCAGCGCGTGATGATCGCGATGGCGCTGGCGCTGGAACCCACGCTGCTAATCGCGGATGAGCCGACCACGGCGCTCGACGTGACGACGCAGATGCAGATCCTGCGGCTGATCCGAGAGATCCAGTCGCGCCGGGGCACCGGGGTGATGTTCATCACCCATGATTTCGGCGTGGTGGCCGAGATCGCGGACCGCGTCGCCGTAATGCAGAAGGGCCGCATCGTCGAACAGGGCCCGGCATCGGAGGTGCTGAACAATCCGCAGCATCCCTATACGCGCGGCCTGATCGCCGCCGTGCCGCATGGAGCGCCACCCGCCGTCGTGCCGTCCACGGCGCCGCTGGTGCTGGAAGCGCGTGGCGTGGAGAAGACCTATCGCCGCGCCGGCGGCTGGTTCGGGCCGAAGCCCGTGGTCAAAGCCGTGCACGCTGCCGACTTCATCCTGCGCAAGGGCGAGACGCTCGGGCTGGTGGGCGAGTCCGGATCGGGCAAGTCCACCCTCGCGCGCTGTGTGGTGAAGCTGGTGGAACCCGAGAAGGGCGAGATCATCTTCGAGGGCGAGGATCTGCGCCCCCTCAGCCGCGGTGCCTGGAAGCCCTTCCGCAAGAAGATCCAGATGGTGTTCCAGGATCCCTTCGCCTCACTGAATCCACGCCGGATGGTGGGCGACATCATCGCCGAAGGTCCCATCACCCATGGCGTGGAGCGTGGCGAGGCCCTGACCCGCGCGCGGGAGTTGCTGCGGCTGGTGCAGCTCGATGCCGGGGCGATGGACCGCTACCCGCACGAATTCTCCGGCGGCCAGCGCCAGCGCATCGGCATCGCGCGCGCACTGGCCATGGAACCGGAACTGCTGATCGCGGATGAGCCGGTCTCCGCTCTCGACGTGTCGGTGCAGGCGCAGGTGCTCGATCTGCTGGCGGATATTCGCGCGCGGTTGGGGCTGACGATGCTGTTCATCACCCATGACCTGCGCGTCGCCGCCCAGGTCTGCGACCGCATCGCGGTGATGCAGCGCGGCGCGATCGTGGAACAGGGGCCGACCGCCGAGGTGTTCGGCAACCCGCAGCACGCCTATACACGGCAGTTGCTGGACAGCATCCCGGGACGATCCTGGACGCCGCCCGATATGGCTGCCTGAGGACGACACATGACCGAAGCCTTGGACCCCGGCGCGCGCGGCGCGATCCTCGCCGCCGTGGATGCCCTGCGTGACGACGCGGTGCGCACGCTGGAATCCCTGGTGCGTTGCCCGTCGACGCTCGGCAACGAGCAGTCGGCGCTGAACGAGATGGCGCGGATCTATGAGGGGCTCGGCCTCGCGCCGCGGCGCGTGCCGACGGTCCCGGATCAGCTTGCCTCGCATCCGGGCTTCTCGCCGCCGTTGATCTCGTATGAAGGCCGCGACAACGTCGTGGCCGTTCACATGCCGCGTGAACGCAAGGGCCGCAGCCTGGTGCTGCAGGGCCATGTCGATGTGGTGCCGGAAGGGGCCGCCGACATGTGGGCGACGCCACCCTATGAACCGTCCATCCGCGACGGCCGCCTGTATGGCCGCGGCGCGGGGGACATGAAGGCGGGCATCGTCTCCTACGTCACGGCCTTCAAGGCGTTGCGCCTCGCCGGCTTGCAGCCGGCGGCCGAGGTGCAGATGCAGTCGGTGATCGAGGAGGAATGCTCCGGCAATGGCGCGCTCGCCGCGATGCTGGCGCTGCCGAGGACCGACGCCGTGATCATCCCCGAACCCGGGCCCGGTCTGCCGGCGATGTATTCGGCCGAGGTCGGCGTGGTCTGGGCCTGGGTGACGGTGTCGGGCCGGCCGGCGCATGTGCGCGACATGCAGGCGGGCATCAACGCCATCAAGGCGGCCAATGCCATTGCCGCGCGCTTCGACGACTACCAGGCCGAGATGAACAGGGCGGAGCGCATCCATCCATCCTTCCGCGGCGTGAACCACCCGGTCAACGTGAACTTCGGCACGATCGAGGGCGGTGAGTGGAATTCCTCCGTGCCGACACGCGCGCGCATCGGCATGCGCGTCGGCGTGATGATGGGCTACAGCGCCGCCCAGACGAAGGCCGACATCGAGCGCATCGTCGCCGAGGCGAGCAACGACGCCGCGCTGAAGGGCGCGACGGTGAAGCTCGAATTTAAGGGCTTCATGGCCGACCCCTGCGTCTTCGACATGGACGCGCCCATCGCGCGGATCGCCAAGCGCAACTTCGCCGATGTCTCGGGCGGCTTCCTGCGCGACTATCCCGCGACGGGGCTGACGGATGGGCGCTTCTTCACGCTCTACCAGGATACGCCGGTCGCCTGCTTCGGTCCCGATGCGCAGGAGATCCATGGCATCGACGAGAGCGTCGGGATCGACTCGATGCACGACATCACCCGCACCATCGCGCTGACCATGGCCGAATGGTGCGGGCTGGAGAAAGCCGCATGACGCTCGCCTTCAACGCCGATCGCTTCTGGAACAGCCTCGATGAGATGGCGCGCATTGGCGCGACGCCGGAGGGTGGCGTGAAGCGCCTGGCGCTCTCGCCGGAAGATGCCGAGGCGCGTGCGCTGCTGCGGGATTGGGCCGTCGCGGCGGGCTGCACCGTCACGGTGGACCGGCTCGGCAGCATGTACTGCACCTATCCGGGCAGCGATCCGGATGCGCCGGCGGTCGCGGTGGGCAGCCACCTCGATTCCGTGCCGACCGGCGGCAAGTATGACGGACCCTATGGCGTGCTGCTCGGCCTTGAGATCGTGCGTGCGCTGCATGAGTCCGGACAGCGCACCAGGGCGCCGATCACCGTGGTCAACTGGACGAATGAGGAAGGATCGCGCTTCACCCCGGCCATGTCGGCGAGCGGCGCGGCGATGGGCGTGCTCGACGAGGCCAGGGTCCTGGCCGCGCCGGATAATTTCGATCCCTCCGTTACCTACGCCGATGCGCTGAAGGCCAGCGGCTGGGCCGGCACGGAAGACCCCGCCGACGCGCGCGGCTTCGCCGCCTACTATGAGGCGCATATCGAACAGGGCCCGATCCTCGAACGCGAGGGCATCCCGATCGGCATCGTCACCCACTGCATCGGCGTCGAGCAGTGGGAGATCGTCGTCACCGGGGAGGATGGCCATGTCGGCTATCCGATGGCGGGGCGGAAGGATGCGCTGGCGGCGGCGTCGGAACTGATCCTCGCGCTGGAACGCGTCGGCATCGAGACCGGCGGGATGGCGACCGCCGCGCGGCTGACGCTGCTGCCCGATGCGCGTGGCAACATCCCCTCCCTCGTGCGGCTCGCGGCCAACATCCGGCACCCGGACGAGGACGGCAATGAGCGTATGGAAGCCGCCTTCCGCACGGCGATGCAGGAGGTCGCCGCGCGTCGCGGCGTCACCGCCGAGATCATCCGGATCGGCCGCTATCCGCGCGTGCCCTTCGCGCCGGCGCTGCTCGGCGCGCTGCGCCGCGCCGCAGACGGCGCGCAACTCAGGCATCGCGACATGCCGGGGCCGATCCCGCAGGATGCGCTGCATGTCGGCCTCGTCGTACCGTCCGCACTGATGTTCATCCCCTGCCATGGCGGCGTCAGCCACCATCCGTCGGAAAGCATCTCGCGCGACTGGTGCGCTGCGGGCCTGGCGGCGATGGGCCCGGCCGTGATCGAAAGCGCGGGGGGCCTCGCATGACCACCAATGTTCCGCTTTCCGGCCAGCGGCTGTGGGACAGCCTGATGGAGATGGCGGCGATCGGCGGCACCGCGAAGGGCGGGTGCAACCGCCAGACGCTGACCGATCTCGATTCCGAAGGACGCCATCTGCTGCAGCGCTGGGCCGAGGCCGCCGGCTGCACGATGAGCGTCGATCGGCTGGGCAACATGCTGCTGACGCGCCCTGGGCGCGATCCCTCGCGCAAGCCCGTCGCCTTCGGCAGCCATCTCGACACCCAGCCGACGGGGGGCAAGTTCGACGGCGTGCTCGGCGTGCTCGCCGGCCTCGAGGTGATGCGCGCCGTGCATGAGGCGGGCATCGAGACCGAGGCCCCGCTCATGCTCATCAACTGGACCAATGAGGAAGGCGCGCGCTTCTCGCCGCCCATGATGGGCTCCGGCGCGGCGATGGGCATCTTCACCGAGGCGGAGATCCTCGCGAAGCAGGATTCCGAAGGAAAGGCCTTCGGCGAGGAACTGGCCCGCATCGGCTGGAAGGGTGAGGCCGATCCCGCCGCGCTGCGCGATCTCGGCGCTTATGTCGAGTTGCACATCGAACAGGGCAAGCTGCTGGAGGATGCCGGCAAGACCATCGGCGTCGTGACGCAGGCGCTCGCGCAGAACTGGCTCGAAGTCACCATCGGCGGCGAGGAGGCGCATGGCGGCTCCCCCATGGCGGGCCGGCGCGATGCGATGATGGCCGCGGCCCCGCTGATCGCGGCGATCGAGGCGATCGCGCTGAAGGCCGTCACCCCCGCTGGCGACCCCGGCCGGGCCACGGTTGGCCGCCTGACCGTCTATCCCGACAGCCGCAACATCGCGCCGTCGCGCATCTGGTTTTCCATCGACACGCGGCATCACGATCCCGACCTTCTCGCGCAGATGGCGGCCGACATCCGCGCCGAGGCCGCTGGCATCGCCGCCGCGCGCGGCGTGACGATCCAGGTCGATGACTTCTGGTATTCGCCGCACACGCCCTTCGATCCGACGCTTGTCGGGCGCGTGCGCGATGCGGCGGAACGCCTGGGCTACAGCCATATGGACATGCCCACCGCGATCGGCCACGACGCCGTCTATGTCGCGCGGCGCCTGCCGACCACGATGATCTTCTGCCCCTGCCATGGCGGCATCAGCCACAACGAAGCCGAGAGCATCACGCCCGAATGGGCGGAAGCCGGCATGCGCGTGCTGGCCGATGCCGTCCTTGCCACGGCAGGCATTGCGAAGGACTGACGCTGCCGATGGCCTGGGCGCCGCCAGGCGCGTCGGCCTGAATCGGGAGCGCAAAGGAGAATTCATGACGCGTATCGCCATCGGCGGCTTCCAGCACGAAAGCCATTCCTTTGCCCCGCTCGCCGCGGGCTGGGCGCAGTTCAAGCAGCCTGGCGGCTTCCCGGCCCTGCAGCATGCGGCGACGCTGGTCGATGCGCTGCGCCCGACCTCGCTGCCGGCCGCGGGCGCGATCGCTGTGGCGGAGGAACAGGGCGTGGCCATCGTCCCGCTCGCCTGGGCCATGGCCAACCCCGCCGGCCCGGTGACGCGCGAGGCCTTCGAGCGCATCAGCGCGCTGATCGTCGGCGCGCTGTCGGATGCGCTCGATGACGGCCGCATCGACGGTGTCTATCTGGAACTGCACGGCGCGGCGGCGTCGGACGACTTCCTCGATGCCGAGGGCGAGCTGCTGCGCCGCGTACGGGCCGTGGTCGGACCGGATGTGCCGATTGCCGCGAGCCTCGACCCGCATGCCAACAAGACGCTCGCGATGGTGACGCATTCCGATGTGCTGGTGCCCTATCGCACCTATCCGCATGTCGACCAGAAGCCGACGGGCGCGCTCGCCACGCAGCTCCTGCTGCGCATGATCCGGGAGGGCCGCCGCCCCGCGAAGGTCCTGCACGAGCTCGATTTCTGGACCCCGCTGCCCAGCCAATGCACCATGGTCGGGCCGATGGCCGAGGTCTTCGCCGAGCGCGCGCGACTGGAGAAAGCCGACGGCGTGTGGGAACTCGGCTTTTGCTTCGGCTTCCCCTATGTCGATTTTCCCGGCTGCGGCATGGCGATCGCCGCCTATGCGGACACGGAACAGCAGGCCGATGCCGCCGCCGAGGCGCTGGCCGCCTTCATCGCCGGCAAGGAGACGGAGTTCGCGAGCGGCGTCATGCCGGCCGGGGAAGGCGTCGCGCGCGCGATGGCGGCGCGCGACGCGACCGGCCCGGTCGTGCTCGCCGACACGCAGGACAATCCCGGCGGCGGTGGCCATGGCGACACCACGGGCCTGCTCGCGGAACTCATCCGTCAGGATGCGCAGGGCGCGGTGCTTGCCCCGATGAACGACGCCGAGGCTGCCGCCGCCTTCCATGCGGCAGGGGAGGGGGCGGAAGTCACCCTCGACCTCGGCGGCAAGAGCGACGGCGCGCCGCTGCGCGTTACCGCGCTCGTGGAAAAGCTCTCGGACGGCAAGTTCATCCTCAGCGGCCCGATGGGGAAGGGCAATCCGGCCGATCTCGGCCCGGCCGCGCTGATCCGCGTCGCCCCCGGCGTGCGCGTCGTCGTCGTCAGCCGCAAGATGCAGGCGCATGACCAGGAGATCTTCCGCTTCCTCGGCATCGAGCCGGCCGAGCAGAAGATCGTCGCGGTGAAGTCCTCGGTGCATTTCCGCGCGCATTTCCAGCCCATCGCCTCGGAGGTGATCGTCGTGACCGCGCCGGGGCCCGTGGTGGCGGATCCGGCGGTGCTGCCTTTCACCAATCTCCGTCCGGGCCTGCGCCTGCGCCCCGGGGACAACCGACGCACCGCGTAAGCCGCATCGCCGCGCTGCCGGATGACCTGCCCGCGCTGGCCGAGGCGGCGCGGGCGGAAGGCTTCCGTATGCTCGACGTGCTGGCGCGCGAATGGGCCGAGGGCCATGCGTGCTTCGACGCGGCGGGCGAGGCGCTGTTCGCCGTGCGCGATGCGCAGGGCCGGCTGCTCGGCCTGGGCGGCATCACGCGCGACCCCTATGCGGAGGCGCTGCGCATGCGCCGCTTCTATGTCCTGCCGGCGGCGCGCGGCATGGGTACCGGGCGGGCCCTGGCACTCGCCGCGATCGCGCATGGCGCCGCCGCGGGGGCGCACACCATCCGCCTGCGCTGCCTGCCCAACGCGGCGCGCTTCTGGGAAGGCCTGGGCTTCGCGCCTGTCGCGGGCGATGCCGCCGCCACCCATGCGATGGCGTTGGACGCGGGGTGAAACGCGTCACAGCGATGCGGCGGCATCTGGGGCACGGTCGCTGCCGGGGGTGAGATCATCACCGCGAAAGGACCGCATCATGGGCCTGTTTGATCCCGAAGTTCCTCTCGATCCCGGCGTCGGCGGCTGCTCCATCGATGAGCGCGCGCTGCAAATGGCCGACATCATCGTCTCGACCACCAGTGCCGGCGTGTCGGGCGCGATCCGCGTCGGAACGGGATCCTCGGCCAGCCACGCCGCGCTCTATGACGGCAATGGCATGGTGATCGAGGCACTCGGCCATGGCGTCGTCGCGCATGCCATCGCGACCGCGCTGTCCGACGATTCACTCGCCGTGGTCTATCGCGCGCCGAACCTCACCGAGACACAGAAGCGCCTGGCCGTGGAATGGGCGCTGCGCCAGGTCGGCACGGCCTATTCCGTCTCGGGCGCGCTGCTTTCCACGGACAAGATCATGTGCCGCGTCGCGGGGCCGCGGCCGGGCGGCTTCTTCTGCTCGCAGCTCGTCTTCGAATCCTTCGTCCAGGCCGGGGCGCCGCTGTCGAGCCTGCCCTCCCAATGCGTCACGCCGGCCGATGCGGTGCGCATCGCGGCGCACAGCCTCACCTATGTCGGGCATCTCAAGGGCAGCCTGACGCGCTGGCCGGTCCTGTCGCCCTGACAGCGACGGCCCGGGGTTGAGGGCGGGAGTTCGAGTGGCGTCGTCCCATACGCGCGAAGGTGGAGGGGGGGGGGGGGGGGGGGGGGGGGGGGGGGGGGGGGGGGGGGGGGGCGGGGGG
>JAYSDS010000075.1:10970-28675 GCA_041914265.1 Roseomonas sp. | reverse complement strand
CCCCAGCAAAGGCCGAAGGGCCTTTGCAAACCTCCACTTGGCGCCGTGCGCCGCTGCCCGAATGGCGCCGAAACGCGCCCGTGTGCACGAAGGGCGTTTGGAGGGCGCAGCAAAGGCGGCGGGCAGGACGCGCATCGTGCCGTGGCCAGCTTTCCGGATACCTCACGGCGAGGCCGACCAAACCGGCGGTTTACCCCAGGCGTTCACCCGTCTGACGCACCATCGCGACGCGAACCCTGTGCGCGATGCCGTTCGCCCAGCGATGACCGGACCATCGCCACGGCCCGGCGGCGTCAGCCCCGCCGCAACGCCGGCAGCAGCCGCAGGAAGCTGACGAGGCCGCCGAGCAACGCCATCGCCACGCCGATCCATATCGCCAGCCGCATCCCCTCACCCGGCGCGAGGGAGAGGCAGATCGCCACCGTCGCCGCGCCGATCGACTGCCCGAGCAGGCGCGAGGCGGCCAGGATGCCCCCTGCCCCGCCGCTCCGCTCGCGCGGCGCGCTGCTCATCATCGCCTTCATGTTGGGCGACTGGAAGAAGCCGAAGCCGACGCCGCACAGCACGAGCCGCCACGCGATGTCGACGGCGCCCGCCGCCGACGGCAGCATCGCGAGCGACACCAGACCGCCCGCGACCACGACCAGCCCGCACCCGCCGAGCAATCCCGGCGCGATGCGGTCGGCGAGCGGTGCCGCCACCAGCGTCATCACCGCGAGCGTCGCCGGCCAGGGCGTCAGCAGGAGGCCGGCTTCCACCTGGCTGTAGCCGAGCCCGACCTGGAACAGAAAGGGCAGCACCACGAAGACCAGCCCCTGGATCGCGAAGGCGCAGACCGACGTGGCCGCCGAGAGGCTGAAGATCGGAATGCGGAACAGGTCGACGGCGAGGATCGGGGAGGCGCGGCCAGCCTCCCGGCGCCGGAGCCCGTAGCCGCACGACACGGCCGCGATGCAAGCGAGGGTCACCGGCAGCCACCCGCTGCGATGCGCCAGGCCCGCGATGCCGAACAGCAGGCAGCCGAGCATGCCTGCGCAGAGCAGCGCCGACGCGGCATCGAAGGGGCGAATGTTGCGCTCGGTCGGCGGCAGCCCCCGCTGGGCCAGCGCGAAAGCGACCAGCGCTGCCGGCACGTTCATCAGGAACAGCCAGGGCCAGTCCGCGACCGCGAGGATCGCCGAGGCCACCGTCGGCCCCACCGTCAGCGCGACGCCCACCACCAGCGCATAGAGACCCAGGCCTCGGCCAAGCCGTTCAGGCGGATAGATCGCGCGGATCAGGGCGGGCGTCGTCGCCGACACCGCCGCCGCCCCCAGCCCCAGCACCGCGCGCGCCGCCGCGAGCGCCGGCAGCGATCCGGCCAGCCCGCAGGCGAGCGATCCCAGGGCGAAGACCAGCAATCCGCCGAAGAATATCCGCCGGTGCCCATGAATCTCGCCGAGGGCGGCGAGCGGCAGCAGCGCCGCGATCACCGCTAGATAGTAGACGTTGACGATCCAGATCGTGGCGGCGGCGCTCGCGCCGATGCCTGGCGCGATGGTCGGCAGGGCTGTGCTCGTCAGCGAGATGTCGAGCGTGACGACGGACACGCCGATCTGCACCGCCAGAAGGGCGCGCAACGGCGCGCCGCCTGCCGCGATCATGCTTGCCCCCGCGTGAGGTCCCGGATGGCCGCTACGGCGCGGGCCGCTTCTTCAGCAGGTATCGGTGCCGCCCTTCCAGAACGAGTTCCCCGCGCTGATTGTGGACCGTGCTGCGCAGGCCGACAACGCCGGTGCTGCGGTTGGGCGCCAGCTCATCGACCTCCAGCGCCGGATAAAGCGTGTCGCCCGCGAAGACCGGCGCCAGGAAGCGGCTGGACTGTTCGAGGAAGGCCTTGAGCGATTCCTCGACAAGATGCGGGAAGATCCCCGCCCCCGCCGCGGTTTGGATCGCCACCTGGTAGCCGTGCGCCAGCATGTTCGGCATGCCGTGCGCGCGGCAGTACTCCACGTCGTAATGGACCGGATGGTTGTCGCCCGACGCGGCCTGGAAGGCGAGGAAGATCGCGTCGGTCATGGTGCGGCTGGGCAGCGGGAAGCGCTCGCCGAGGCGAAAATCCTCGAACCAGCGCTGTTCGGCAACCAGGCGATGGCTGCGCGGGTCGAAGGCGGTGCCGCTCATCCGGCGCGGCGCCCGGCCATGGCTGTCCTGGTTCCGGCATTCATCCGGCTTCGATCCTCCCTCGGCATGGTGGCCAGCGCGGCGGCGCCGTGCTGGCATCGGATTCATAGCCGGGGAGGTTCGGCGCGGCCATGCCTGCCGCCCGAGGTGCAGCAGGCGGGCAGCGGTGCAGGCCCTATTGCACGCGCGCGCCGGAAGCCCGCACGATCGGTGGCCAGAAGTTGCGCTCCTCCTCCATGAAGGCGTCGAAGCGCGCCGGGGTGTAGCCCAGCATCGGCGGCATGCCGTTATCGTCCAGCCTGCCCTTGATGGTGGGATCCGCGAGCGCCTCGGCCATCGCGGCGGAGAGCCGGTCCACGATCGGCTGCGGCAGCTTGCCGGGACCGAAGATGCCGAACCAGGAATAGGCCTTGAGATCCGGCAGGCCTGCTTCGGTGTTGTTCGGCACATCGGGGATCAGGGGCTGCCGATCCGGCGTCGCCATGATGATCTTGATATGGCCGGCGCGCGCCTGCGGGCCGTGCAGCGTCGCGATGTCGAAGGCGAATTGCACATCGCCCTTCACCAGCGCGGCGATGGCCTCGGCGCCACTGCGATAGGGCACGTGTTCCGCCCGGCAGCCGGTCAGGCGCAGCAGGTTCGCGCCGGCCAGGTGGCTCGTCGCACCGGTGCCGTTGCTCGCGAAGGAAAGTTCCCCCGGCCGCGCACGCATCGCCGCAATCAGTTCCTGCAGCGAGTTCACGTTGAAGTTCGTGCGCGTCACCGAGAGACACAGCGGCACAAAGACGGTGGGCGAGATCGGCGTCAGATCCTTCTGCGGATCGTAGGGCAGGCGGTCGAACAACGTCTGCGCGATGATCACCGAGGACACCGCCGCATGCACGAAGGTGTAGCCATCCGGCGCCGACTTGGCGACGAAATCGGTTCCCACCACGCCGCCGGCGCCGACGCGGTTCTCCACCACGCAGGAGACGCCCAGCAGTTCCGACAGCTTCGGCGCGAGAATGCGCATGACGATATCCGTCGCACCACCCGGCCCAAGCGGCACGACGAAGCGGATGGGCCGGCTGGGCCAGGCATCCTGCGCCAGCGCCGGCGCCGCGAGGGCGGCGAGCGGTGCTGCCAGCACGGTACGACGGGAAGCGGTGGGCAAGGCGATCCTACGCATAAACGCTGTCCTTCTCCGAGGCGGATGAAGCCGTGGGATTCCCCCGTTCTTGGCCCTGCCAGGCGTTGGCCGGGCGCGCCTATTCCGCCGCTTGGCGCCGGCGCATATGCGGCAGCCTGGCCAGCAAGGCGTCCCAGGCGGCATGGACGTCAGCGGCCCCGCTGCCTTCCCGGGTAACCGCCTGCATCAGGCGATGCTTGACGAAGAAGCGCCAATGGATGGGCAGTTCGGCGAGGATGCGGGTCAGGGCGGCATAGGCTTCGCGCGTCCAGACACGCTCGAAGGCGTCGCGGAAGGCGCCGAAGTGGAAATGAGGCGGCGGCTCGTTGCTGCGCCGCGCGGCGCGCAGAGCCTCGGTGGCGGCCTCGTCGACCTTGCCGTCGCGGATCACCACGCCGTAGTCGGCCTCGGCATCCTCGAGGCCGACATAACCGCAGGTCACGTCGTGGAGCACGCGGTCGGCCTCGCGTTCCAGCGGATCGCCGCGGCCACCGCCGCCGGGCGAGACGATGCGGATGACGTCGCCCGGATTGGCCGAGAATGTGTCGATGTTGTCGAGCAGCCGCGTATCGGGCCGCCCGGGATTGAGCAGCATGGTGGACGGCTTGCCTGCCTGCCCGCCGAGGATGCCCCAGGCCTGGAAGCGGCAGCGGTCCCGGTTGCGCGCCGTGATGCGGGTGTTCGGCGTGAAGACCTGGAATTCCATCTGCGTCGCGAGCCCGCCGCGCCAGCGACCCGCCCCACCGGTGCCGGAGGCGAGGCCGTAGCGGCGAAAGCGGATCGGCACCTCGGCCTCGGTGATCTCGATCGGGGTGTTCTTGAGATAGGCGGCATCGGCACCGGAGCCGTCCGTCCCATCACCATGCGGCATGCCGCCGCCGCCACCCACCACCGGGTTCACCGCGGCGATCACCGAATCGCCCGTGCGGTCGTCATGCGTCATGACGTTGATGACGGAGGTCGAACCGGCGGGCGCGGCGGGCATGCGTTCCGGCATGGCGAGCCCGAAGGCACCGAACAGCAGGCTGCGCAGCCGCGCGCAGGACAGGCTGCGCATGCCCACCGCCGCCGGAAAGAGCGGATTGACCATCGTCCCTTCCGGCAGGATGCAGTGGAAGGGACGCGTCAGGCCGTGATTCAGCAGCAGGTTCGGGTTCAGCGAGTAGAGCACGTAGTACACACCCACCAGGATCAGGGTGTGATGCGGGTTCCCCCCCGTCGGCACGTTCAGCGAGGAGGTGAGCTGCGGATCGCTGCCGGTGAAGTCGAGGATCGCTGCATCGCCCTGGATGCGCAGCGTCACGGCGAGCCGGGCCGGATAGCCCTCGGGCCCGTCCTCATCCGCATAGTCGGCGAAGAAGTACTCGCCATCGGGGATGGAGCGCAGGATCTCGCGCGCCTGATGCTCGGCATAGTCCTGCAGGTCCGCGAGACCCTGCCGCACCCCGTCCGCGCCGAACTTCGCGATCATCTCGCGGATCTTGCGCTCGCCGGTGTTCATCGCGCCGATGAAGGCCTTGAGGTCGCCGAGATTGAGCGCCGGCTTGCGGACATTGTTGAGCATCACCTCCACCAGCTCCTGGTTCAGCACCCCGGCGCGATGGAGCTTGGAGGGACGGAAGCGGATGCCTTCCTGGTGGATCTCGGTTAGCGCGCGCGATAGGCTCGCCGGCACCGCGCCGCCCATGTCGGTGTTGTGGATGTGGCCGGAGGCGAAGCAGAGGATCTCGCCATCGTGGAAGACCGGCTTCCAGATCACCAGGTCCGGCGTATGCGTGGCGAGGTAGCCAGCATAGGGGTCGTTCGTCATGCCGATATCGCCCGGCTCGTAATCCGGGATCATCGGGATGGCGAGGCTGTAGTCGAGGCCGGGATACCAGGTGGCGCCGAGGTCGAGCGGGATCGCGCAGGTCTTCCCCTTCGCGTCCAGGATCTGGATGGTGAAGTCCTCCGTCTCCTTCACGAAGGTCGAATGCGCCGTGCGGTACAGCGTGTAGGCCATGTTCTCCGCGGCGGCGCGGGCATGGTTGGCGAAGATCTCCAGCGTGACCTTGTCGAGGCTCATGCCACGGTCTCCAGCAGGATGTTGCCCATGCCGTCCACGCGCGCGGCGAAGCCGGGCGGGATGCAGGCGGTGGTGTCGTCCTGCGCGACCACGCAGGGCCCCATGAAGCGATGCCCCGCGCGGAGAGAGGCGCGGGCGTAGAGCGGCACCTCGTGCCAGGCATCGTCGAAGAAGACGCGCAGGATACGTTCGGGCGGCGCCTCGCCTTCCGCTTCGGACAAAGGCCGCAGGAAGGGCTTGGGCGAAGCGCCCGACATGACGAGACGCAGATTCATGATCTGCACCACGGAGTCACGGTCGCAGAAATCGTAGATCGCCTCATGCGCCTTGTGGAACGCCTCGGTCAGCGCCGCTGTCTCACCCGCCATCACCTCGTCATGCGGCAGGGCGACCTCGATCTCGAAGGACTGGCCGCGATAATGCATGTCGGCGAACCAGGAGGGCGTGGCCTCGCCAGTGAAGCCCTGCTCCTCGCGCAGCCAGGTCGTGCCCTGGGCAATCAGCGACGCCGCTTCCCGCCGCAGCCGATGGGCCTGTGTGGGTTCCGCGGTGATGAACAGCGTGCGGATGAAATCGTTCTTCACATCGGCGACCAGCCCGCCCAGCGCGCTGACCACGCCGGGCCGCGCCGGCACCAGCACGCGCTGCATGCCGAGCTCTCGCGCCAGGAAGCAGCCGAGCATCGGCCCCGCGCCACCGAAGGTCAGCAGTGCGAAGTCGCGCGGATCGACGCCATAGCGGGCGACGAGCTTGTTCACCTCGGCGAACATGCCGGCAATGGCGATGCGGATGATCGCCTCCGCCGTGCGTTCCACACTCATCCCGAGCGGCGTCGCGACGGTCTCGATCGCCGTCCGCGCCAGGGCGATGTCCGGGCGGAAGGCGCCATAGGCGAGGTCGTGTTGCCCCAGGAAGCCGCAGACCGCGAAGGCATCGGTAATGGTCGGCCGCGTGCCACCGCGCCCGTAGCAGGCCGGGCCCGGCGAGGAGCCCGCGCTTTCCGGCCCGACCTTGAGCACGCCGAAGCCATCCACCCAGGCGATGGAACCGCCGCCATCCCCGATCGAGGACACGGCGACGCTCGGCAGGTAGAGCGGCAGGTCGCCGATCTTCTCGCCGGCGCCGAATTGCGGCTGGCCATCGAGGATCAGCGCGACATCCGCGCTTGTGCCGCCGATGTCGAGGGTGATGACATTCGGTTCGCCGGCCTCGCGCGCGACCCAGGCCGCGCCCATCACGCCAGAGGCCGTGCCGGACAGCACCATGCTGACGCAGGCGCGCTTGCCGAGCTCGGCCGCCATGATGCCGCCATTGGACTTGGTGATCAGCGGTTCCGCCGTCACGCCCCGATCGCGCAGCCCGGCGATCAGTCGGTCGAGGTAATCGCGGATCTTCGGATGGACATAGCCGTTGATCAGCGCCGTCGTCGTCCGCTCATATTCGCGGACCACGGGCCAGACCTCGCTCGACCGGAAGACAAAGAGGTCGGGCGCGGCCTCGCGGACGATCTCCGCGGCGCGCTCCTCATGCGCCGGATTGCGATAGGCGTTGAGCAGCGAGATGACGATGCCCTCCACGCCCTTGGCCCGCGCCCGGGCCACCGCGGCGAAGACTGACGCCTCGTCGAGCGGCGCCTCCTCGGAACCATCGGCGAGCATGCGGCCGCCGATGCCGAAGACGCGGTCACGCGGCACCAGCGGCGCGCCACGGCGGGAGAACAGACTGTAGGCTTCGGGCATGCGCAGCCGCGCGAGCTCGATCACATCCTCGAAATGCTCGTTCGTGATCAGGGCGAGGGGCGCGCCCTTGCGCTGGATCACCGTGTTGATGCCAACCGTGGTGCCGTGGACGAAGGCGGTGATGTCCGCCGGGCGGATGCCGTGCCGCTCCTGCAGGAGTTCGAGGCCCCGAAGCAATTCGGCGCCCGGCGTCTGCGGCGTGGTGAGCACCTTCAGGCTGTGCAGCTCCTCCTTCTCCTCATCCCAGAGGCAGAAGTCGATGAAGGTGCCGCCGATATCGACGCCGACGCGATGACCCATGGGTCTTCCCTCTTCAAGCGATCCGCGGCGCGAGCAGCGCGGCGCCGATGCGTTCCATCTGTTGCACCAGGTCGCACTCCGCTGCCTCGCCGGCCTCGACGGCGGCGAAGAAGCGGCGCTTCAGGTAGTGCCGCCAGGTCACCGGCTGGGTGCCGAGAAGGCGCGTCAGCTCGGCGTAGCGCGCCTCCGACCAGATGGCTTCGAAGGCGCGGCGCGCCTCGCCGAGATCGAAATGCGCGGCCGGTTCGCGACACGCCGCAGCACGCAGCGCAGTCGTCGCCGCTGCGTCCACCGTGCCGTCCCGCAGCACGACGCCATAGGCCTCCCGCGCCACGGCTTCCGAGACGAAGCCGCAGCGCACATCCGCGGCCACCGCCTCGGCATCGCGCGTGAGGGGATCGCCATAGCCCCCGGCGCCGGCGCCGACGACGCGCACAACGTCGCCCGGCTCGCAGCGCATGATATCGGTGTTGCCGAGGCTGAGTTCCTTCGCCGTGCCAGGATTGCGCGTGAAGGTGGAGGTCGATCCGGCGCGTCCCCCCAACACGCCCCAGGAGGCGAAAACGGACCGGTTGCGGTTGCGGGCCGTCACCACCGTGTCGGGGGCGAAGACCTGGAACTCCATCACCGCCGCCAGGCCGCCGCGATGCTGTCCCGGCCCCGCGCTGTCGGGCCACAGGCCATAGCGGCGGAACAGGATCGGCACCTCGGCCTCGGTGATCTCGATCGGCGTGTTCTTCAGGAAGGCCTGCGCGCCGCCCGCGCCATTGGGTCCATCGGCGAGGGGCGTGCCGCCGCCGCCGCCGCCCACCGGCCCGATCGAGGCCATGACCGGCCGCCCGTCGTAACCCGCCGTGCGGACGTTCATGATCGAGTTGCCGCCCGGCGAGGTCGCCGGCATACGGTCGGGCATGGCCAGCGAGAAGGCCCCGAAGGTCACGATCTGCGTCAACATGCAAGTCAGCGACCGCATGCCCACCGCGGCCGGCGGTACGCAGTTCACCACGGTGCCTTCGGGCATGATGGCGCGGGCCGCGCGCAGCGTGCCGGCGTTCAGCAGCAGGTCGTTGTTCAGCGTGAACAGCACATAGGTCAGGCCTACCAGGCAGAGCGGGTGCCTCTCCCGTCCGCCCGTCGGCATGTTCAGCGAGGCCGCGACCTGCGGGTCGCTGCCGGTGTAGTCGAGCTCCACCGTCTCATCGTGCACACGCAGCGTCAGCGCGACGCGGCAGGGCACGCCACCCTCCCCGTCCTCATCTGCGAAATCGGCGAAGAAGTACTCGCCGTTCGGGATGCCACGGATCACGGCGCGCGCCTGATCCTCGGCATAGTCCAGCATGGCCCGCATGCCATCGCGGAAGGTCTCGACCCCGAAGCGCGCGATGATCTCCCGGATCCGCCGCTCACCGACATTGACCGAGGCGATCTGCGCCTTCAGGTCGCCCCAGTTCTGGTCCGGCGCGCGGACGTTGAGGCGCATGATGCGCAACACCTCGTCGTTCATCCGCCCGCGACTGACCAGCTTGAGCGGCGGCACGCGAATGCCTTCCTGCTCGATCTCCGTCAGTGAGCGCGACAGAGAGGCCGGCACCGCGCCGCCGACATCGGTGTTGTGGATGTGGCCGACGACGAAGCAGATGAGTTCGCCCTCATGGAAGACGGGCTTCCAGATGTGCACATCCGGCGTGTGCGTCGCGACGTTCCCGCTGTAGGGATCGTTGGTGACGCAGATGTCGCCTTCCTCGTAGTCGGCGATCATCTCCAGCACCGGGCCGTAGTCGATGCCGCTGTACCAGGGCGCGCCGAACTGGCGCGGGGAGGCAAAGGCCATCCCCTCCCGTGTCACCAAGGTGCAGGAAAAATCCTCCGTCTCCTTGACGAAGGTGGAATGCGCCGTGCGCATCAGGGTGAAGGCCATCGCGTCGGCCGCGGCGCCGCAATGGTCGATCAGGATGCGCAGGCTGCGGCGGTCGATCGGCATCAGCGCGGCTCCGCCTCGATGATCAGGTTGCCGTAGCGGTCCACCGTGACGCCGAAGCCCGGCGGCACGATGGTGGTGCAGTCGGGCTGTGCGACGATGGCGGGCCCGGCGAAGACATGCCCGGCGCGCAGCGCATCGCGTGCATGGATCGGCACGCTGCGGGGGGCGCCATCGAGGAAGACCTCGACCATGCCACTTGCCACCGCTGGTCCCGTGGCTGATGGCAGCTCCGGCAACACCGGCTTCGGCGTCTGTCCGGTGATGACGACATGCAGCGACACGATCTGCACCGTCGCGCCGGGATCCGCATGGCCGTACAGCGTCTCATGCCGGGCATGGAACGCCTCGCGCAGCGCGGCGAGGTCACCCGCTTCGATCGAAGCCGGATCCAGCGGCACATCGACCTCGAAGGACTGGCCCTGGTATCGCATCTCGGCCGACAGGGCGAAGACCGGCGTGCCGTCGAAGCCCTGTTCCTCGATCAGCCAGGCAAGGGCATCGCGCCGCATGCCGTCCAGCGCGTCGCGCAGCGGCGCCTCCACACCCGGCGCGATGGTCGCGTAGAGCGTGCGGACGAAATCGTTGCGCAGATCCGCGACGAGCCCACCGAGTGCGCTCAACACCCCCGGCGTGGGCGGCACGATCACGCCCGCCATGCCGAGCTCGCGGGCGAGGAATCCGGCCAGCATCGGGCCCGCACCGCCGAAGGCCAGCAGGTGGAAGTCGCGCACATCGAGGCCGAAGCGGGAGATCAGTCCCGAGGCATCCGCGTACATAGCCGACACCGACAGGTCGAGGATGCTGGCCGCGGTCTCCTCGCACCCGGCGCCGAGCTGTTCCGCGAGCCGCCCCACCGCCGCGCGCGCCGCCGCGACATCCAGCCGCACGGCGCTGTAGCCGAGGTCGCTGTGGCCGATGAGCCCGCAGACCGCCGCGGCATCGGTCACCGTCGGTTCCGTCCCGCCCTTGCCATAGCAAGCTGGCCCCGGCGTCGAACCGGCGCTGCGCGGCCCCACCCGCAGCACGCCAAGCCCATCGAGCCAGGCGATGGAACCGCCGCCCTGGCCAATCGAGGTGACCGAGACGGAGGGGATGTGGATCTGGAAGTCGCCGATGATCTCGCCGGTGCCGTATTCGGCGCGGCCATCCGTCAGCACCGCGAGATCCGCGCTGGTCCCGCCGATATCGAGCGTCAGCAGGCGCGGCAGGCCGCAGCGCTGCGCCACGAAACCCGCGCCGATGACGCCCGAGGCCGTGCCCGAGAGGATCATCTGCACGCAGTCGCTCTTTGCCTGCGCCAGCCCCATCACACCGCCATTCGACTTGGTGATGCGCGGCGCGGCCGGCACGCCGAGGCCGGCGAGCGTCGCCTCGAAGCCATCGAGGTATCGGGTCACGCGGGGCTGGACATAACCGCTGATGCAGGCGGTGATGCTGCGCTCGTATTCGCGGATGATCGGCCAGACGCCGCCGGCGCGCAGCACCGGCAGATCCGGATCGAGCTCGGCAAGAATCGCCTCGACCGCGCGTTCATGCAGGTCGCTGCGCCAGGCATGCAGCAGAGCGATGACGATGCCTTCGGCGCCGGCCGTCTTCGCCGCGCGCCAGGCGGCGGCAACGCTGTCGCGCGCGACGGGCGTGTGAACGCTGCCATCCGCGCGCAGCCGTTCCTCGATGCCGAAGACACGATCGCGCGGCACCAGCGGATCGGGCCGCCGCGCATAGAGGTTGTGGAATTGCGGGATCTTGAGGCGCGCCATCTCCAGCACATCCTCGAAGCCGCTCGTCGTCAGCAGCGCGAGCCGCGCGCCGTTGCGCTGGATGACGGTGTTGATGCCCACCGTCGTGCCATGGGTGAAGTGCTCCACCGCCTCGGCGGCAATGCCGTGCTGTCGTTCGAGCAGAGACAGCCCCTGGGCGATCTCCGCACCAGGCGCATCGGGGCGCGAGAAGACCTTGAGCGTGACGAGGCGCCCGTCAGCCTCGTTGAGCGCCGCGAAGTCGGTGAAGGAACCCCCGACATCGACGCCGACGCGCCAGGTCATGCGCGGGGGTCCGGGGTTGTGATCCATGCCATGCGGCGGTCCCTGCTTCGCTGCCGCCAGGATCACTGCCACGCGGGTGACGCGGCCTCCAATGACTTCTTGGCCGTCGGCGCCAACCCGAAGTTATGGCCGCCGGGGAGCGCCGCCGGGCAGCATAACCACAGGTTCTATCCCATGGCGCAGATGCGATTGGACCCGCCGGGACGGGCCACCCGATCCTGACACGGCTTTTGCATGGAGCGCAGTGTCCTTGGATCATTGCCGCGATGTCCTTGCCGCAGCCGCCGCCCGGCGGTGCCCCGGCCATGCCGCCTGAACCGCGCCCGCTGCTTCGCCGCCTGGCCGAGCGCGACCGGCCGGAGGTCTCCTTCGTCGTCGATGGCCGCGCCGCCACCGCCCTGCGCGGCGACACCCTGCTGACCGCCATTCTGCTGAACGGGCCGGCGCTGCGCCTGTCGGAATTCGGCGACGGTCCGCGCGCCGGCTTCTGCCTGATGGGTGCCTGCCAGGATTGCTGGGTCTGGACGGAGGAAGGCACCCGCCTGCGGGCCTGCAGCACGGCCGTCGAGCCCGGCATGCGCATCCTGACACGGGAGGTCCCATGGCCGCGCCTCGTGTGATCGTCGTCGGCGCCGGCCCGGCGGGCACGCGCGCGGCGGAACTGCTGGTCGCCACCGGGCTGCGCCCCGTGGTGGTGGACGAGGCGCGGCAGAGCGGCGGACAGATCTACCGCCGGCAGCCCGAGGGATTCCGCCGCGATGCGCGTGCGCTCTACGGCACCGAGGCCAGCCGCGCCACGGCCGTGCACGCCGCCTTCGACGCGCTCGCCGGGCGCATCGACCATTGGCCGGAAACCCTCGCCTGGAATGTCCGACCTGGCGAACTCCATGTCGTGCGCGGGGACAGCGCGCATATCCTGCCTTTCGACGCACTGATCCTCGCCACCGGCGCCACAGATCGCCTAATCCCCCTGCCCGGCTGGACGCTGCCCGGCGTGTTCAGCCTGGGCGGCGCGCAGATCGCGCTGAAGGCGCAGGCCTGTTCCATCGGCCATCGCGTGGCCTTCCTCGGCTCCGGGCCGCTGCTCTACCTCGTCGCGGCCCAATACGTGAAAGCCGGCGCGGAGGTGGCCGCGGTGCTCGACACGGCGCCGCCGTCGGCGCGCTGGCGCGCCCTACCCGACATGGCGGCACGACCCTCGCTGCTCGCCAAGGGCGCGGCCCTGTTGTGGTCGCTGCGCCGCGCAGGCGTGCCGGTGCGGCGCGGCGTCGTGCCGCGGCGGTTGCTGCCCGATGCGGCGGGCACGCGCCTGGCGGGCATCGCGGTCGCCGGCGCGGATGGACGCGAAGAGGTGATCGCCTGCGATGCCGCCGGGCTTGGCTGGCACCTGCGTGCCGAGAGCCAGCTCGCCGACCTCGCCGGCTGCGGCTTCGCCTATGATGCGGAGCATCGCCAATGGCTGCCGCAAGTCGATGCGGATGGCCGCAGCCAGGTGCGCGGCGTCTACCTCGCCGGGGATGGTGCCAGGCTGCTCGGCGCCGACGGGGCGGAGATCGCCGGCCGCCTCGCCGCGCTGGCCGTGCTCCAGGATCTCGGCGTAGCCGCGCCGGCGGGCGTCGATGCCGGCTCCCTGCAGCGCCGCCGGCGCGCGATGGACCGTTTCCGGCGCGGCCTTACCATCGCCTTTCCCTGGCCGGCGGCGCTCGTCGCTGGCTTGCCGGACGAGACTCTGATCTGCCGCTGCGAAGCGATCACGGCGGGCACGCTGCGCCATGGCGGCACCGACCTCGACGCGCCGGAAGTGAACCGCGCCAAGGCCTTCACCCGCGTCGGCATGGGCCGCTGCCAGGGCCGCTTCTGTGGCATCGCGGGGGCTGAGATCCTTGCCGCCGCGCGACAGACCTCGCCCGAACAGGCCGGGCGCCTGCGCGGCCAGGCGCCCGTCAAGCCGTTGCCCGTCGCCGCTCTCCTGGACGATGCCGAATGACCGAGAATCGCGCGGATGTGCTGATCGTCGGCGGCGGATTGATGGGCACGGCCACGGCCTTCTTCCTGCGTCAGCGCGGGATGTCAGTCATCCTGCTGGAACGCGGCATGGTCGGCCAGCAGGCGAGCGGGGTGAATTTCGGCAATGTCCGGCGGCAGGGCCGTTTCCTGCCGCAATTGCCGCTCGCGCACCGTTCGCGTGCGCTGTGGGGGCGGCTGCCGGAGCTGCTGGGCGAGGATGTCGAATTCCTGCCCACCGGCCATCTGCGCGTTGGCTATGGCCCCGAGCAGGTCGCGATGATGGAGGCGTATCGCGACGCGGCGAAGCCCTGGGGGCTGGAACTAGAGTTGCTCAGCGCCAATGCGGTGCGCGACCGCTTCCCCTGGCTGTCGCAGGAGGTGATGGCGGGATCCTATTCACCGCATGACGGCCACGCCAATCCGCGCCTGGTCGCGCCTGCCTTCGGCCGCGCCGCGCGGCGCGCCGGCGCGCGCATCGTCGAGAACACCGACGTGCTCGCCATCGAACCCGAGAATGGCGGCTTCCGCGTGGAGACGGCCGACGGCGCGGTCTGGCGCGCCGGGCTGCTGCAGGTCTCGGCCGGCGCCTGGGGCGGGCGCATCGCGGCGCGCTTCGAGGAGCCGGTGCCGTTGACCCCGCGCGGCCCGCAGATGGGCGTGACCGAGGCCGCGCCCTATGCGCTGAAGCCCGTGCTCGGCATCACCACGAAGGAGACGAAGGAAGTCATCTATCTGCGCCAGGTGACGCGCGGGAACATCGTCTTCGGGGGCACCGGCCATGGCCCGGCCGACCTCGACAAGGCGATCCCGGAGCGCGCCGATCCGCGCATCACGCTGCACCAGTTCACCCAGCTCCGCCGCATGGTGCCCGCGATCGGCGCGCTCCGCATCATCCGAAGCTGGAGCGGCATCGAGGGCTACATGAAGGACGACATCCCGGTGATGGGGCCGAGCGCGCGCATCCCCGGATTGTTCTATGCCTTCGGCTTCTGCGGCCATGGCTTCCAGCTCGGCCCGGGCGTCGGCGACGTGATGGCCGAGCTGATCGCCACCGGCCGCACCGAGACGCCGATCGACCCCTTCCACATCCGGCGCTTCGCCTGATGCTGCCCTTCGAGACCGCGGCCTTCGAACGGCAGCACGGCACCTACCGGCTGTCCACCGATCGCGCGCTGCTCGACCTCACCCGCATCTGCGCCTTCATCACGGAGGAGTCGTACTGGGGAAAGGGCCTCGACGGGACGACGATCGAGCGCGCGATCGCGGGTTCGCTGCCGATCGGTGCCTATGCCGCCGATGGCGGGCTGGCGGGCTTCGGGCGTGTCGTGACCGATGGCGCCGTCTTCGCCTATCTGCGCGACGTCTTCGTGCTGCCGTCCCATCGCGGCCGCGGGCTCGGCCGGGCGATCAGCGCCGCCGCGCTCGACCATCCGGATCTCGCCACGGTGCGCAACTGGATGCTGGCGACGCGGGACGCCCATGGCGTCTACGCGCCCCTCGGCTTCGCGCCGGTCGCGGAGCCCGCGCTGTACATGCAGAAGCGCCGCGCAGGGACCGACATGACGACGGATCGCGCCGCCGTCCCGGCCGCCGCCAGCCGATGATCACGCCGGAAAGGATGCCGCCGATGCCCCTTCACGCCATGCGCCGGGCCGCCCTTGCCCTGCCGCTCGCCGCCGCGCTCCTCGGCGCGTCGCCAGTCGTCGCGCAGACCACGCTGACCCTCGGGATCAGCGCGGCGCCGGGCACGGTCGATCCGCATTTCAACATGGGCACCTCGACCCAGACGCTGATCTACAACATCTACGACACGCTCATCGAACGCGGGCCCAGCTACGACCTGCGGCCAGGCCTCGCGCTGAGCTGGAAGCCGCTCACGGATACGCTGTGGGAGATCAAGCTGCGGCCTGGCGTGCGCTTCACCAATGGGTCGCCCTTCACCGCCGACGACGTGGCCTTCACCTTCGCGCGCGTGCCCAATGTGCCGAATGCCGTGGTCAGTTATGCCAGCCAGCTCCGTGCCATCGACGCGATCGAGGTGGTGGATCCGCTGACGCTGCACATCCGTACCCATGGACCCGCGCCCACCCTGCCGATCGACATCTCGGCGGTGGCCGTGGTCTCCCGCCAGGTCGGCGAGGGCGCGACCACCGATGACTACAACCAGCTCCGCGCCGCCATCGGCACCGGCCCCTTCATCATCCGGTCCTACAGCCCCGGCACCGAGGCCGAGCTGGTGCGCAACGAGGCCTGGTGGGGCGAGCGGCCGGACTGGGATCGCGTCTCCTTCCGCTACATCTCCAATGCTGGCGCACGCTCGGCGGCGCTGCTGTCCGGCGGCGTGGACCTGATCGACCAGCCCTCCCCGAACGACCTGCCGCGCTTCCGCAGCACGCCGGAGGTCGAGGTATTCACCGCCCCCGGCACGCGGCTCGTCTACATGGCGCCGAACCTCTCCTCCGAGGTGGCGCCCATGATCACCGACAATGACGGTAACCCCCTGCCCAGCAACCCGCTGCGCGACCTGCGGGTGCGCCAGGCGCTGTCGATCGCCATCAATCGCGCGGGGCTGGCCGACCGGGTGATGCAGGGCACCGCCGTGGCGATCTATCAGTTCATCCCGCCCGGCATGTATTCGCACAACCCCGCCATCGCCGTGCCGGCCGCGGACCTCAACCGGGCGAGGCAGCTCCTGGCCGAGGCCGGCTATCCGAACGGCTTCCGCGTGACGCTGCCGGTCGCCTCGAATGCGCGCCCGACCGACCCCGTCGCGGCACAGGCGATCGCCCAGATGTGGGGCCGCATCGGCGTGCAGACGGTGGTGGAGACCATGCCGCTCGCCGCCTATGGCCAGCGCGCGCGGCGGATGGAGTTCCCCTTCACCTATACGGGCTGGGGCTCGGCCGGGCAGGCGCTGCACCCGCTGGTCAACATCGTCGCCACCTATGACCGCGCGCGGCTGACCGGCAGCTACAACCGCTCCGGCTATTCCAACCCCGGCATCGACGCGCTGATCGCGCGCGCCGGCACCACGATGGACGATGCGGCGCGCGAGCGCCTGCTGCAGCAGGCCGTTGCCGAATCGATCGACGACCTCGCGATCATCCCGCTCTACCAGCTCGCGAATTTCTGGGTGGCGCGGCGCGGCATCACCTATGAAGCAACCGCCTATGACCACACCAGGGCGGTGCTGGCCCAGCGGCGGCGCTGACCGATGCGCCTCTATATCTCCGCCGATATCGAAGGCATCGCCGGCGTCGTCAGCCGCCAGCAAAGCCTGCCGCCGGGCCGCGAATACGAAGCCGCCTGCCGCTGGATGACCGACAGCGTCGCCGCGGCCGCTGACGCGGCGTTCGCGATGGGCGCCGAGGAAGTCGTGATCTGCGATAGCCACTTCAACTCGCAGAATATCCTGATTGATCGCCTGCCGGAGCGGGCGCAGCTCGTCCGCGGCGTGCGGCGGCCTTTCGGCATGGTCGCCGGCATCGAGTACGGCCGGTACGACGGCGCGCTGTTCATCGGCTGGCACACGGGCAGCACGCATCGTTCCGGCGTGCTGGGCCGCACCATGCGCAGCCTGGTGGTGCGCGAGGTGCGGCTGAACGGCCAGGTGGTCTCCGAGGCCGGCTTCTATCACCCGCTGATGGGCCATTTCGGCGTGCCGCTGATCGGCATCTCCGGCGACGACCAGTTCGTCGAGGAGACGCGCGGTTTCGCCGGTGATGTCGAAGCCGCGGTGGTGAAGTGGTCCTATGGCCATCTTGCCGCCCGCAGCATGACGCCCGCAGCCGCCTGCAAGGAGATCGACGCCATGACGCGGCGCGCGATCGCCCGCATCGGCGCCTTCCATCCCCGGCGCATCGAAGGGCCGATCCGCCTCGAGGTCGATTTCAAGCACCGCCCGCCGGCGGACACGCTCTCGCGGCTGCCAGGGGTCGAACGGCTCGACGGCTATGCCATCGGGCTCGACGTGCCGGATATGTGCGCCGCCTCCGACTTCATGCAGGTCGCGCTCGGCTACGATCCGACCGAACAGTAGGCGCGCCTGGAGCATATCCCGATCAGTTGGGATTACCTGATCGGATCGAGAGGCGCGGAAGAACGAGCGGCCGGGGAGATTTCCGTGAGCCAGGGCGAGCGGAAAGCGCTTCCTCATGGCCTCGATGGTTCCGCTGGTAGGAGCGGGGGGGGGGGGGGGGCCCCCCCCCCCCCCCCCCCCCCCCCCCCCGGGGGGGGG
>JAYSDS010000075.1:0-10960 GCA_041914265.1 Roseomonas sp. | reverse complement strand
CGCGTGGGTCCCGGGGGTGGGAGCGGGTGGGGCACGCCCCCCCGGGACCGCCCCGCCAGGCCACTGGGGGGCCTGGACCGCCGACATCTGGCATCGGGGACGGCGTCCATGCCGAACCCTCGGAGCGCGCTTCGGGCGCAAAAGCGGGTTTCGGCACCATTCTGCCAGTCGCGCACAGCGCCAAGTTGAGGTTTCCAAAGGCCTTTCGGCCTTTGGCAGGGCGGCTTGGAGGGGCAGCGCCCCTCCCATCCCGTCGCGGAAGCAACCCAGTCGTCAGGCAGCGCCTCAACGGGTCAGCCCCGCCTGATCCACCGCATGGCGAATGTCCTCCGCGATGTCGCGCACGAAGCGCGGCGCAGGCCGCGTGCCGGAGGTGACGAGGCTGAGGCTCATCAGGACCTGAGGCAGGAAGGGCCGCGTCACCACGCCGGGGAAGCGGGTCCAGGGGAACATCGCGTCCACCAGCGCCACGCCCAGCCCGGCCTGGACCAACGGCAGGGCAGAGACCGACATCTCGATCTCCGTCTGCACCTGGCGGACCAGCCCCGCCCGCTCGAACACCGCGTCCAGCATGGGCCCGACATCGGCATGCGTGCCGTAGGAGATCAGTTTCTGGCCGACGAGGTCGGTGGGACCGACGGACCTCTTCCGGGCAAGCGGCGAACCGGCGGGCAACAGCGCGATCACCGGCGTTGTCGCCAGCAGCTCGGTCTGCACCATGGGCACGCGGATGGCCGAGAGGGTGAGGCCAAGATCAACCTCCCCCACCAGGATCTTCTCGCTGAGTTCCTCGGCGGAGAGGGTCCGCAGCACGATCTTCACCTCCGGATGGCGCGCCTGGAAGGCAGCCAGCGCGGCGGGCAGCAGGGCGAAGATCGGCGGCGCGCTCGCGCCGATACGCAGCAGGCCCACGCGCCGTTCCCGGATGCGGATGGCCAGGTCGCGCACCGCCTCGATCTCGCGGAAGACACGGTCGGCATCGGCGAAGAGCAACTGCGCCTCGGCCGTCGGCTGCAGCCTTCCGCCGACCCGCTCGAAAAGGTGATAGCCGAGCTGGCTTTCGAGATGCCGCAGCACCTTGCTCACGGCGGGCTGGGACACGTTCAGGAGCTGCGCCGCCGAAGTCAGCGTGCCGCTGCGCATGATGGCGCGGAAGATCTCGAGCTGGCGGGCGTTCATGGGATGTACAGGATTGAAGAGAAGCGCGCGCAGGTCCAGCCGCTCGATGCGCGACGGATGCCGATGCGGAGCGGCGGGCGATAACCGCGGGTTGGATCGCGGCGCGCAGATGCTATTGGACGGCATCCGCGACCCTGTTCCCCAATGCCGCTCGGCACAGGAGGGACACGGGGCGATGGCGGGAGATGCAGGCTGGTCCCAGGGCGGGGATTCCTCGACCGCACGGCTGGCGGCCTGGGGCGCCGGGACGCCGCGGCACTGGTCGGCGGCCTGCGAGAACGGCGCGCGGCGGGCCTTCGTCGACACCATCGCCGTCATGCTGGCCGGGCGGGAGGCGGATTGCGCCATCGCCGCGCGCAACGCCATCGGCGGCTGGGGCGACGGCCCCTGCCACCTCGTCGGCGGCGGCCGGGCGGCGGCGCCCTGGGCGGCGCTCGTCAACGGCACCACGGCCCATGCCCTCGACTACGATGACGTGCTGGAGCCGGCGCTGTCGCACCCCAGCGCGGCACTGGTGCCCGCCATCCTGGCCTTGGCGGAAGCACGGGATGCCTCGGGCGCCGATGCGCTCGACGCCTTCCTGGTCGGCTTCGAGGTGCTCGCGCGGCTCGGTGAGGCGATGAACCGCGTGCACTACCATCGTGGCTGGCACACGACCCTCTCGCTCGGCGCTCTCGGCGTGGCGGCGGCCTGCGGGCGGCTGTTGCGCCTCGATGCGGATCGCATGGGCAGCGCGATCTCGCTGGCCACCAGCATGGCCGGGGGCTCGAAGCGGCAGTTCGGCAGCATGGCGAAGCCCCTGCATGCGGGGCTCGCGGCCAAGAACGGGCTGGTTGCGGCCCAGCTCGCCGCCCATGGCCTGGCGGGCATCGCCGAACCCCTCGAAGGCCGCTGGGGCTACATCGACCTGATGGCGGGGGAGACCGCGCCCGGCCTCGCCGCGCCGCTGGCCAAGCTCGGGGGTGTGCCGGCGATGGAGGAGCACGGCATCTCGGCCAAGGCCTATCCATGCTGCGCCGCGACACACCGGCCGATCGACGCCCTCCGGTCACTGGGAGTCCAGCCGGAGGATGTGGTCTCGATCGAGGCGGCGATCTCGGCCATGGCGGCGGCGAATCTCCGCTACCGCATTCCGGCGAACCCGAACGAGGCGCGCTTCAGCCTGCCCTATTGCCTGGCGGTCACGCTGGCCGACGGCCAGCCGACGGTAGCAAGCTTCGCCCCCGAGGCCATCGGCCGCGCCGATCTGCTCCCGCTGATGGAACGGGTGGCAATCGCGGTCGATCCGGCACTCCCGGCCGACCGCCCCATCACCGAGGGCCTGGAACGCGGGGCGGTGACGGTGCTGCTGCGGGACGGCCGCACGAAGCAGGCCACCGTGCAGGTCCCCAAGGGGCATGCGACGGCGCCGCTCAGTGAGGGCGAGCTGGAAGCGAAGTTCCGCGACTGCGCCGCGAATGCCCTGCCGCCGGCCTCGATCGTGGCGGTGCTCGACCGGCTGTCGCGCCTGGCCCGGCTGGACCGCGTATCGGAACTGACCGGCGCCATCGCGGCGGCGGCGCCCGCCGCAACGTGATGGCACGGCACGAATAACCTTTGGTTATGCTCGCCGATCCACTCGTGTCTGGACAAGACCGGCCGGCGACAGAAGGATCACGGTTAAGGTGGGGCTCAAGCACCCATCACAGGGAAGGCCTGTCGGAACTGGAGAGGCGAATCATGTCCATCTGCAGCCATGACGACACCGCTATTGCCACGGTCGTCGAGCGAAACCGCCATCTGCTGGTGCCACGGCGGGGCCTGCTCGGGCTCGCCGCCGCCGCTGGGCTCGGCAGCCAGGCCAGGGCGCAGACGGCCCCACGGCCGCAGGGCCGGCGCGGCCAGATCATCATGGGTCTGTCGCAGGAACCGACCCGCATGCATCCGCTCCAGGCGCGCATCGAGGTCGATGAGGGCGTCCACCTGAACCTCTACAGCGCGCTGTGGGGCGTGGACGCCAAGGGCGACCTGTTCCCGGACCTGGTGGCGGAGCTGCCCTCCGTCGACAATGGCGGGCTTTCCGCTGACGGGCTGCAATGGCGCATCAAGCTTCGGCCGGGCGTGACCTGGCACGACGGGGCGCCGTTCACGGCCGAGGACGTGAAGTACACGCTGGAACTGCTCCAGAACCCGCAATTCCCGGCGTCGAGCCGCAACGGCCACAACCTCGTCCGTGACATCACCGTGGTCAGCCCGACCGAGCTGACCTGGCGGATGGAGCGCTTCTTCGCGCCCTACCTCGCCATCCTCGCCTGGACCTTCATCGTCCCCCAGCATGTGCTGAGCAAGCTGCCGGATTTCCGCGACCCGGCCTTCACCAACAACCCGATCGGCACCGGCCCGTTCAAATGGGGCGAGCGGCGGCCGGGCGACTACATCCGCCTCGATGCCTATGACCGCTACCATGGCGGAGGCCCCTTCGTGGAGCGGGTGATCTTCAAGTACATCCCGGACATGACGGTGCTGAAGACGCAGTTCGTCGCCGGCGCGGTGGATGCCGTCGGCATCTCCGGCATCACGCCCGACAATTACGCGGAAGTCGAACGCCGCCCCGGCATCGTGCTGCACAAGTCGCCGACCGCCTTCGTCACCTTCTTCGCGCTGAACAATGGGCTGCCGCAATTCCAGGAAGCCGAGGTCCGGCGGGCGCTCTATCTCGGCCTCGATCGCGACACGATCAATCGCGACCTCTTCTACGACGCCAACGAGCCGACGGAATCCTTCCTGCCGAAACAGAACTGGGCCTACAATCCGAACCTGCCGGCGCATGAATACAATCCGGACAAGGCGGCGCAGATGCTCGACCAGGCCGGCTGGCGGCGCGGGCGCGATGGGGTGCGGGCCAAGAATGGGGTGCGGCTGGAATTCAGCACCTCGACCGTCGCGGGCAACCATTTGCGTGAGCAGGTGCAGCAGTTCCTGCAGCAGACCTGGGAACCGCTCGGCGTCAAGATGACGATCCAGAACTTCCCCGCTGCCGTGATGTGGGGCGATTTCTGGCGGCTCAGCGAATTCAACTCCTCCATCGTCGGTTCGATCTACCCGATCGCCTCCGACCCCGATGTCAGCGACCGGCTGGGAAGCTGGGCCATCCCGAAGCGCGCCGGCGCGGGGCTGAACAACATCCAGTACGTGAACCCGGAAGTGGACACCCTGCTGCGCGCGAGCGTCGGCGAGGTCGATCGCGAGGTGCGCAAGCAGAACTACTGGAAGGTGCAGGAAATCGTCCGCAACGACCTGCCCTTCTTCACGCTGCATCAGACGCGCATGGCCGAAGGCACCAAGGCAAACCTGATCGGCTACGAGGCCAATGTGAATTACCGTTCCAATTCCTGGAACCTCAGCAAGTGGTACTGGAGATCGTGAGCGGCGCCTGACCCATGGCCCGCTACATCCTGCACAGGCTCGGCCAGAGCATCGTCCTGCTCTGGCTGGTGTCCATATTCGGCTTCTCCCTGCTGCATCTCACGCCAGGGGGACCGCTGTCGCAATTCGCCAATACGCCCGGCATGTCGGATGAGGATCTCCGGCGGCTGGCCACGCAGTACGGGCTCGACCGGCCCCTGCCCGTCCAGTACCTCGACTGGGTCGGCGGCCTGGTGGTCGGCGACTGGGGGCGTTCCTACCGCGACAACGCGCCGGTGCTGCAGGTGATCGGTTCGCGCATCGGCGCGACGCTGCAGCTCATGGTGACGGCCACGCTCATCGCGGTGCTCGTGGGCGGCACGGCGGGCATCATCGCCGCGGTGCGGCGATACTCGCTGTTCGACCAGGTGCTGACCGTCGGCACCATGATCGCGCTGTCCATCCCGACCTTCTGGTTCGGCCTGGTCGTCATCTACCTCTTCTCGGTCGAGCTGGGCTGGCTGCCACCGGGCAATATCGGCCCGGCCGGCAATACCTCCCTGCTGGTCTTCCTGCATCACCTGATCGGTCCATCCCTGGTTCTGGGGCTGGTGACGACGGCGCTGTGGAGCCGGTTCATGCGTTCCTCCATGCTCGATGCCATCAGCCAGGACTACGTCCGAACCGCGCGCGCCAAGGGCCTGCCGGAACGCGCGGTCATCGGCACCCATGTGCTGCGCAACGCGCTGCTGCCGATGATCACCATCGCGGGGCTCGAGATCCCGACGCTTCTCGGTGGCGCGCTGGTGACCGAGACCGTCTTCACCTGGCCAGGCATGGGTCGCCTCTTCCTCGATTCCATCGAATATCGCGACTACCCGGTGGTGATGGGCATGCTGATCTTCTCCGCGATCCTCGTAATCTTCGGCAGCCTCGTCGCCGATGTGCTGCACACCGTCGCCGATCCCCGGGTGCGGCTGCGATGAGCGGGGAGGCCATGACCACCGCCGACCTCCTCGCCGAGGAACCGCGCAAGTCGCGGCTCAGCCCGACGCTGCGGCGCTTCCTGCGGCATCGCCTGGCCGTCTTCGGCGTGCTCGTGATCGTCCTGCTGGCGCTGGCCTGCGCGATCGGGCCGAACCTCGTGGGCTACGGCCATCTTCAGCTCGACATGCGGCATCGCTTCCAGGCGCCCTTCGCCGGCCCGCATCTGCTCGGCAGCGACGAACTCGGCCGCGACCAGCTCGCGAGGCTGCTGATGGCCGGGCGCATCTCGCTGACCATCGGCCTCGCGGCGATGGTCATCAGCGTGGTGGTTGGCTCGGTCATCGGGGTGGTGGCGGGGTTCATCGGCGGCGCCCTGGGCACGGTGCTGATGCGCATCGTCGATGCGATCCTCTGCTTCCCGAGCATCTTCCTGCTGCTCACCCTTGCCGCGCTGATCCGGCCGAGCGTCGTGACCATCACCCTGATCGTCGCGCTGACCGCCTGGATGGAGGTGGCGCGCATCGTCTATGGCCAGATCCGCGCGCTGCGGGAACTGGATTTCGTGGCGGCTGCCGTCGCCGCCGGATCGACGCCGCTGCGCATCATGTTCCGCGAACTGCTGCCCAACGCCATCGGTCCGATCATCGTGGTCGCGACGCTGATCGTGGCCCGGGCGATCCTGCTGGAATCCTATGTCAGCTACCTCGGCTACGGCATCCAGCCGCCCATCCCGAGCTGGGGCAACATGCTGGAGAAGGCGCAGCAATACCTCACCACCGCGCCCTTCCTGGCCATCCTGCCCGGCGTGATGATCACGCTGACGGTGGCGAGCTTCAACTTCGTCGGCGACGGACTGCGCGATGCGCTCGACCCGCGCAGCGACCTGCGATGACCGGCAGCCCGGTCGCATGAGGACCCACCATCCATGACCCACCTCGTCCCCAACAGCCCGCATGCGAGGGATGTCGCCTCCGTGCTGCATCCCTACACCCATGCGCGGAAGCATCTGGAAACCGGGCCGGTCATCTATTCCCGCGGCAGCGGGATCAGCATCCTCGACGACAGCGGGCGCTCCTACATGGAAGGCGCCTCGGCGCTGTGGTGCGCCTCGCTCGGCTTCGGGAACGAACGCCTGGCGCGCGTTGCCTACGAGACGATGCGCGACATCGGCTACTATCACATCTTCCGCGGTGCCTCGAACGAACCCGCCATCGACCTGTGCGAGAAGCTGCTGTCGATCGCGCCGGTCCCGATGTCCAAGGTCCTGCTGCAATGCTCGGGTTCGGAGGCGAATGATTCCGCGCTGAAACTCGTCTGGTATCACTGGGCGGCGCAGGGCAAGCCTGAGAAGCGCAAGATCATCTCCCGCAAGCAGAGCTATCATGGCTCCACCGTCGCGACGATCTGCCTCACCGGCATTCCCGATTTCCACAAGGGCTACGGGATGCCTTATGAGGGCTTCCTCTACACGGAATGCCCGCACTACTACCGCGACCACCTCGAAGGCGAGAGCGAGGAACAATTCTCGCAGCGCATGGCCGACGCGCTGGAGGCGATGATCCTGCGCGAAGGTCCCGAGACGATCGGCGCCTTCTGGGCCGATCCGATCCAGGGTGGCGGCGCCGGCGCCCTGCCCCCGCCCGCCGGCTATTTCGACAAGGTCCAGGCGCTGCTGCAGCAGTACGACATCCTGATGGTCGCGGATGAGGTGATCTGCGGCTTCGGGCGCACCGGCAACTGGTGGGGCAGCGAGACCTGTGGCGTCACGCCCGACATCATCACCTGCGCGAAGGCGCTGTCGGCGGCGATGCAGCCGATCTCGGCCGTGCTGATGAACCAGCGCATCTTCGACTCCATCATGATGCAGTCGGACCGGCTCGGTGCCTTCGTGCACGGCTTCACCTATGCCGGGCATCCGGTGGCTTCGGCCGTCGCGCTGGAGACGCTGCGCATCTATGAGGAGATGAACCTCGTCGCGCATGTGCAGGCGCTGGAACCCGTCTTCCTCGGCGCCTTCGGCGCGCTGAAGGACCATCCGCTGGTCGGCGACTTCTCCGGACGCGGCCTGATGGGCGGCGTCGAGTTGGTGCAGGACAAGGCAGCGCGCCGGTCCTTCCCCGACGGGCAGAAGATCGGCGCCAAGGTCGATGCCCATGCGCGCGAGCGCGGCCTCATCCTGCGCGCGACGGCGGACCGCATCGCGCTCTCCCCGCCGCTCATCATCACCGAGGAGGAGATCCACGAGATGGCCGCGCGGCTGCGCGGCGCGCTCGACGATACCCTCGCCGAACTCTCCGCCTGAGGAAATCGCAGGATGGCCCTCCCGCCCATCGAGACCGTGGACAGCGATCCGGAGCTTCCGGAAAAGGCCGATGTCGTCGTCATCGGCGGCGGCATCATCGGCGTATCGGCCGCCTATCAGCTCGCGAAGAAGGGGCTGCGCGTCGCCCTGGTGGAAAAGGGCCGCGTCGGCGCCGAGCAATCCTCGCGCAACTGGGGCTGGTGCCGCGTCCAGGGACGCAGCCTGCCTGAGGTACCGTTGGCGCAGCTCAGCCTGTCCATCTGGTCCGGCATGCAGGCCGAGACTGGCCTCGATACCGGCTTTCGCCGCACCGGCCTCGCCGTCGTCACCAAGGATCCGGCCGAGCTCGCGGATTGGGAGGAATGGACCGAGCGCGCGCGCCCCTTCCAGCTCGACGCGCGCATGCTGTCCTCGGCGGAGTTGAAGGCGCTGGTGCCGGACGCCTCGGCGCCCTGGATCGGTGGCATGTACTCCGCGACGGATGGCCGCGCCGAACCGCTGAAGGCCGCGCCGCTCATCGCCCGTGCGGCACGCAAGCTCGGCGTGACCATCCACCAGGGATGTGCGGCGCGCGGCCTGGAAACCAAGGCGGGCGCCGTCTCGGCGGTCATCACGGAGAAGGGACGCATCCGCGCCGGCGCGGTGCTTTGCGCGGGTGGCGCCTGGTCCTCGATGTTCCTGCGCCACCACGGGCTATCCTTCCCGCAGGCCGGCGTCTTCGCCTCGGCCTGCCGGACCGACCCGGCGCCGGAAGTGTTCGAGGGCGGCATCTCGGATGCCGGCTATGCCTTCCGCCGCCGCGACGATGGCGGCTACACCGTGGCGGTCGGCGGGGCGGGGCGGGTGGAACTGACGCCGCAGAACCTCCGCCACGCGCTGACTTTCGTGCCGCTCTACCTCAAGCGACGCAAGAAGGTGCGGCTGCGGCTCGGCCGCGCCTTCTTCTCCGGCCCCGAGACCTTCGCGAGCTGGACGAACGACCAGGTCTCGCCCTTCGAGCAGACCCGCGTCTTCGATCCGCCGCCGGACATGCGGCTGATCGACACCGCCATGGCGCGCTTCCGCGCCGACTACCCCGCGCTGAAGGATCTGAAGGTCGCCGACGCCTGGGGCGGGTTCATCGATTCCACCCCGGATGCGCGGCCGGTGATCTCGCCCATCGAGAAGCTGCCCGGTTTCTATCTCGCCGCGGGCTTCAGCGGCCACGGCTTCGGCCTCGGACCGGGCGCGGGGCGTCTCGCGGCCGACCTCGTCGCAGGCGATACGCCCTCCGTCGATCCGCACGCCTTCCGCTTCTCGCGCTTCAGCGACGGCACGAAGCTGCGGCCGTCCTCCTGGGTGTGAGCATGGCTGCCGCGCCGAAGAAGGTTGTCGTGGTGGGCGCCGGCATGGTGGGGCTCGCCATCGGCTGGCATCTCGCCCGGCGGGGGGTCGGCGTCACGCTGGTCGATCCGGAAGCGCCGGGCAGCCAGTGTTCCTATGGCAATGCGGGCGCGCTGAGCCCGGGGTCGGTCGCGCCGATCGCCATGCCCGGCATCCTGCGCACCCTGCCGAGCATGCTGTTCGATCCAGAGAACGGCGTGTACCTGCCGCCACGCTATTGGTGGCGGGTGTTGCCCTGGCTCGTGGCCTTCCTCGCCGAAGCGCGCCCGGACCGTGTCGAGAGCATCGCCGCGCGCCACGCTCCGCTGTTGCTGCCCGCCCTTGAACGGCACAAGGCGATGGCGGCCGAGATCGGCGGCAGCGACCTGCTCCGCATCGTCGGGCAACTACATGTCTATCGCAACCAGGCCCAGCTCGACGCTGCCTGGAAGGTCTGGGGGCTGCGTGAGCGCTACGGCACCGAAGTACATCGCCTCGACCGTGCCGGCATCGAGGCGCTGGAGCCGGAAGTCGGACCGGACTACCAGCTCGGCCTGTTCATGCCGGGGCTTGGGCATCTCGCCAACCCGATCCGCTACAGCGGGCTGATCGCCGAGGCCATCGCGACGCGAGGCGGCGTGTTCGAGCGGGCGCGGGTCGATGCGCTGCTCACGGAAACAGGGCGCGTCACCGGCGTGCGCATCGGCAAGGAAGCGCTCGCGGCCGACGCCGTGGTCATCGCCGCCGGCGCCTGGTCGGCCCGCCTGCTGCGCCCGCTCGGCATCCGCATGCCGCTCGAAACCCAGCGCGGCTACCATGTCGAATTGCCACCCGGGAGCCTCGGCATTTCGCGTATCGTCGCGCCCTATGATGCCAAGGCCTTCATCACGCCCATGGAGCAGGGGCTGCGCATCGCCGGCACGGTCGAGATGGCCGGGCTCGACGCGCCCCCTTCCCCGCGCCGCGCGGAGGTGCTGATGGCCGGTCTCGCCAAGGCCTTTCCCCAGCTCGCCGGCCAGGCGCCCCTTCGGACATGGATGGGCCACCGCCCCTGCCTGCCGGATTCCATGCCGGTGATCGGACCCAGCGCGCGTTTCGGCGGGCTGTGGTTCGGCTTCGGCCATGGGCATCTCGGCGTCACCTCCTCGGCGGTGACCGGCGATGCGCTCGCTTCGGCCATGCTGGACGAACGGCCGACGCTGGATCTCGGCCCCTATGCCGCCGAACGCTTCTGATCGCCGGCGCAAGCCGCCTCAGCCCGACCTGCCGGCGCGGCTGGACCGGATCGACCTGCGCATCCTGGCCGAGTTGCAGCGCAGCGGGCGGATGACGAATGTCGATCTCGCCCAGGCTGTCGGCCTGTCGCCCAGCCCCTGCCTGATGCGCACCCGGCGCCTCGAAAGCGAGGGCTACATAACCGGCTACGGCGCGCGGATCGACCTGGTGAAGCTCGGCGAATTCGTGCTCGTCTTCACCGAGGTGACGCTCGGCGACCACCGGCGGGAGGATTTCGCGCGCTTCGAGACCGCGGTGCGCAGCGTCGACGAGATCGTCGAATGCCATCTCGTCAGCGGCGGCTACGACTACCTCCTCAAGATCGTCTGCCGCAGCATCGGCGCCTATCAGGCGCTGATGGAATCCGTACTCGACCGCGGCCTGAACATCGAAAAGTACTTCAGCTACATCGTGATCCGGCCGGTGGTGGTGAAGGCGCAGTATCCGCTGGCACGCCTGTTCGACGCGCCA
>JAYSDS010000074.1:0-29042 GCA_041914265.1 Roseomonas sp. | reverse complement strand
CCCCCGCGCGCCCCCCCCCCCCCCCGCCGCCGCGGCGGCGGGGGGCGGGCGCCCCCCCCCCCCCCCCCCCCCCCCCCCCCCCCCCCCTGTGCGCCATCACTCCGCCCGGATATTCCCCTCGCGGATCACCGGTTCCCACTTCGCGGCCTCGGCACGGATGAAGCTCGCGAATTCCTCCGGCGTGCCGGCGACGATCTGCGCGGCCTGCACGCGCTCCGTCTGTTCCTTGATCGTGGGCGTGGTGATGATCGCCCGCAGCGCCGCATTCGCCGCCAGCACGATCTCCCGCGGCAGCCCCGCCGGGCCGACCACGCCGTGCCAAGTGGCAGAGGAAAAACCGGCATAGGTCGCCGCCACAGGGGGGATTCCCGGCAAGGCCGGCACTGCCTCCGCGGTGCTCACCGCGATGGCGCGCACCTTGTCTTCCCGGATGAAGGGCAGCGAGGTCGAGACGGAGGGGAAGGTGAAGTCCGTCTCGCCCGCGATGGTGCTGCGCATGACATCCGCACCCGACCGATAATGCACCGCCTGCCAGCGTATGCCCGCCCGCCGCGCCAGCAGTTCGGCGCTCAGATGGCTCGCATGCCCGACGCCGGGGGAGGCATAGGTCATCTCCCCATTGCGCCGCTTCGCCAGCTCGATCAGTTCCGGCAGCGTGCGCGCCTCGAGCCCCGGCTTCGTCACGATGACCAGCGGCAGGTTCACCAGATGGATGATGGGCGAGAAGGCGGTCAGCGGATCGTAGCCGAGGCCCGGCTGGAGCATCCTGCCGATGGCGTTGGCACCAAGGTCGGCCATCATCACCGTATAGCCGTCCGGCCGGCTGGCCGCGACGACGCCGCCGGCGATGGTCCCGCCCGCGCCGGAACGGTTCTCCACCACCATGGCCTGGCCGTTGGCATGCGGGGGAAAGGCATTGGCGACCGTGCGCGAGAGCGTGTCCACCGCCCCACCGGCGCCGAAAGGCACCACCAGCCGCACCGGCCGGTCGGGCCAGGCGGATTGCGCCCGCGCGATGGCCGGGACCCCCGCCATCGCGGCGGCAAGCAAGCGGCGTGACAGCACGATCGTCATGTCATTGTTCCTCCCGTCTTATTGCCCTTCACATCGACGGCCCGGCGCATCGCTGTCAACCTGAACCGATCAGCGGAGCCTTCGCCCATGACCTGGTCCATTGTCGCGCGCGATGCCGAGACCGGCGCCTTCGCCGTCGCGGTCACCACCTGCAACCTGGCGGTCGGCGGCTCCTGCCCCTTCCTGCGCAGCGGGGTGGGTGCCGTCTCCACCCAATCCATGAGCAACCGCTACCTCGGCCCCGCGGTGCTGGACGGCCTGGCGCGCGGGCTCCCGGCGGAACTCGCTCTGCGATCGGCGCTGGCTGGCGACGACGGCGAAGGGCTGCGGCAGATCCATGTGGTGGACGCGCAGGGCCGCATCGCCGCGCATACCGGGGCGAACTGCGTCGAATGGTGCGGTTCGGCCGCCGGGGAGGATTTCAGCGTTGCCGGTAACATGCTGGCGAATGGACAGGTGGTGGCGGATACGGCCGAGGTCTTCGCCAGGCGCCGCGACCTGCCCCTCCCCGAGCGGCTGATGGAAGCCCTGCATGCCGGCCAGGCGGCGGGCGGCGACAAGCGCGGCCGGCAATCCGCCGCGCTGATGCTGACCTCGACCGAGGATTTCCCCGACATCAACCTGCGCGTCGACGACCATCCCGAACCACTGGTCGAGTTGTCCCGACTGCTGGCCCTGTGGCGGGTCCAAGCCGAACCGTCGCTGCTCACCCGCCCCTCCCGCGCCAACCCGGCAGGGCAGACGGACCTTGACGCCATCGAGGCAGGCTGGCGGTCGCGTGGCATGGATCTGCGCTTCCGTCGCTGAACCCCTTGCGCGGTGCGCGCGACAGCGGCAGGGAAGACGCAGAATAGGAGGGTCGCCACATGCGCCAGCACAGGATCGCCGCCATCGGGGGCGATGGGATCGGACCCGAAGTCATCGAAGCGGGCTGCCGCGTGCTGGAGGCGGTGGCAGGGGCCCAGGGCGGCTTCTCCTGCAGCTTCCAGACCTTCGACTGGGGCAGCGACCGCTATCGTCGCGTCGGCAAGATGATGCCCGATGACGGGCTCAAGCAGTTGGAAGGCTTCGACGCGATCTTCTTCGGCGCGGTCGGCGCGCCCGACATCCCCGACCACATCACACTGTGGGAACTACGCCTGGCCATCTGCCAGGGCTTCGACCAATACGCCAACGTACGTCCCACGAAGCTGCTGCCTGGCGTGCGCGGCCCGCTGCGCGAAGATCTCGGCAGCCAGATCGACTGGGTGATCGTGCGCGAGAACTCCGAGGGCGAGTATGCCGGCGTCGGCGGTCGCGCCCATCGCGGCCTGCCGATCGAGGTGGCGATGGACGTTGCCGTCTTCACCCGCGAAGGCGTGGCCCGCATCTGCCGCCATGCCTGCGAGGTCGCGATGTCCCGCCCGCGCAAGCACCTGACGGTGGTGACGAAGTCCAACGCCCAGCGCCACGGCATGGTGATGTGGGACGAGGTCTGCGCCGAGATCACCGCGCAATACCCCGCGCTGACGGTCGAGAAGATGCTGGTGGATGCCATGACCGCGCGCATGGTGATGAAGCCCGGCACGGTGGACACCGTCGTCGCGACCAACCTGCATGCCGATATCCTGTCCGACCTCGCTTCCGCGCTCGCGGGCTCGCTGGGCATCGGCGCGACCGGCAACATCGACCCGCAGCGCCGCCGGCCATCCATGTTCGAACCGATCCATGGCTCGGCCTTCGACATCACCGGCAAGGGCATCGCCAACCCGCTCGGCGCCTTCTGGACGGCGAGCATGATGCTCGAGCATCTCGGCGAGGCCGGGGCCGGGCAGCGCCTGATGCGCGCGGTGGAGGCGGTGACCGCGCGCGGCGATGTGCTCACCCCCGACCTCGGCGGCACGGCGACGACCAATCAGGTGACGGAAGCCGTGATCGCCGCGCTGAAGGGTGCCAACATCTAGCCTTCAACGGACGGAGCCCCTGGCATGGCGGAGATCGAACCCGGCGTCACCCTGATCCGCGGCGGACGCCTGACCGATCCCGCCCATCGCCGCGCCGAACCCGCGGATATCCTGATCGAGGATGGCGTGATCCTCGCGGTGGGCCCTGGCCTGACCGCGCCCGAAGACGCGCGGATCGTCGAAGCCGACGGCTTCCTGCTGCATCCCGGCCTGATCAACGCGCATACCCATGGCCATGGCGCGCTCGCGCGCGGCAGCGCCGACCGCTGGACGCTCGAGATGTCGCTCACCGCCGCCCCCTGGCTGGTGGGCTCGCGTGGGTTGCAGGACAAGAAGCTGTCCGCGACGATCAACGCGGCGGAGCTGGTGCTGAAGGGCTGCACCGCGGCCTATGACCTGTTCTCGGAAGTGCCGCTGCCGACCATGGATGGGCTGGACGCGACGGCGGAAGCCTACGCGACCATCGGCATGCGCGCAGTCATCGCGCCAATGGTGGCCGACACCACGCTCTACGACGCCATCCCCGGCCTGCGCGATGCACTGCCCGAGGCCTTGCGCGCCGAGGTCGACCGCGCGCGGCTTGCGCCGCATGAACAGATCCTCGCGGCGATGCGCGAGGCGCTATCCCAGTGGCGCTGGAACGCGAAGGACATCCGCGCCGCCGTCGCGCCCACCATTCCGCATCACTGCTCCGATGCCTTCCTCTGCGGCTGCCGGGACTTGGCGCGCGATGCGGGCGTCGGGCTGCACACCCATCTCGGCGAAAGCAAGGTGCAGGCGCTGACCGGCATGCGCCGCTACGGGAAGACGCTGCTCGCCCACATGGATGCGCTGGGGCTGGTGCGGCCGGGCTTCACCGCCGCGCATGGCATCTGGATGGATGGCGACGACCTGAAGCGGCTGCGCGATGCCGGCGCGGCGCTCGCGCATAATCCGGGCAGCAACATGAAGCTCGGCAACGGGATGTTCCTGCTGCGCCAGGCACTGGATCTGGGCGTCACGGTGGGAATCGGGACGGATGGCGCCTCCTCCTCCGACCACCAGAACATGTATGAGGCGATGCGCGTCGCCTCGCTGGTTTCGAAGGTGGCCACGCCCGATCCGCGCGCCTGGGCGTCGGTGGAGGAGGTGTACCAGGCGGCCACGCAGGGTTCGGCGAAGGCATTGGGCTTCGAGGACATCGGTGCCATCGCGCCGGGCTACAAGGCGGATATCGTCTTCCTCGACCTGTCGGCCATCAACTGGATCCCGCATCGCTGGTCGGTGAACCAGATGGTGCATGTCGAGGATGGGTCGAGCCTGCGCCACGTCATGATCGGCGGGCGCTTCGTGGTGAAGGACCGCCGGCTGCTGACGGTCGATCTCGCGAAGCTGGCCGCGGAGGCGGAGGAAGCGCGCGAGCGCCTCGATGCGCTGAACGCGGATCGCAAGGCGCTGTTCGAACGCCTTGCCCCGGTCGTCGCCTCCTATTGCCCGGCCTTCGCCGCGCAGCCCTATCACATCCGGCGCTATCTCTGCGACGCGCCGGAATGAAGCGCTACTGCTGCTCCAGCCCCGCCTCCCGCGCGCGGGTGGACAGCACGGCGATCTGGTTGCGCAGGAAGTCCTGGAATTCGGCAGGCGTGCTCCCGCGCGGGGTATAGCCCAGCCGCGCGAGGCGCTCCTTCAGCTCCGCATCGCCCAGCACCTTGTTCAGCACGGCATTGGCGCGGGTGACGACCGGCGCCGGCGTGCCGGCCGGCATCGACAGGCCGAACCAGACATCGAAGTCGAAGCCGGGCAGCACTGACTTCACCGTGGGAATGTCGGGCGCCAGCGCGAAGGGCTGGGCGGATGTCACCGCGATCGCGCGCACCTTGCCCTCGCGCACCTGGGGCATGCCCGCGGCGAAATCGGTGAAGGTGCTGTCGATGCGTCCGGCGATGACGTCGGTCAACGCCTCGGGCCCGCCGCGATAGGGCACGCCGGTCATCTCCACCCCGGCCATGCGCGCCAGCGTCATCGAGGCGATCAGCGCCGATGAATTGCCATGGCTGAAGGTCAACGGCGTGCGCGCGGCCTTGGCGTGCTCGATGAGGCCGCGCAGGTCGCGCGCGGGCGAACTCGCCGGCACAACGAGCAGATAGGCGGTTTCCGCCACGAAGCCGACCGGCGCGAAATCCTTGATCGGATCATAGGACAGGCGCCGCACCGTGTAGGTGTTCAGCGCGCCGTTGGTCACCGACAGCACCACCCAGGTATGCCCATCGGGCGCCGAGCGCGCCGCGCTTTCCGTGCCCACCACGCCATTGCCGCCGGGCCGGTTGTCCACGATGACCGGCTGGCCGAGCTCGCGCGTCAGCGGTTCCGCCAGATGGCGCATCAACGTGTCGGTCACCGAGCCGGCGGGAAAGGCGACGACCAGGCGGATCGGCCGGTCCGGCCAGTTGCCCTGCGCGACGGCAGGCATGGCCAGCAGCCCTGCCCCACCCCCCAGCAACGCGCGACGATTCAGCACTGTCATTCTCATTCACCCCTTGGACGTGTTTGTTCCAATGAAGCGGTGGATCTCCGTATTGTCCACCGTGGGGCCCAGCGCTTCGACCGCCTTGGCCCAATGGTCGCGGCACAGCGCCAGCATCTCGGCCCGGAAGCCGGTATCCGCGGCGATGCTGCCCGCGGTGTCGAGGTCCTTGCGCATCAGCCCGAGCTGGAAGCCGCCGGCATAGCGCCCGTTGATGATCTCCTGCCGCGCCTTGGTCTCGGTGGCGATGTTGCGGCCCGAGGAGGCGTTCATCACATCCGTCAGGATGCCGAGGTCGAGGCCGAGCTTCTCGCCCATCCGCAGCGCCTCGGCGGTCGCCAGAAGCCCGGCGGCATAGACGTAGTTGTTCAGCGCCTTCATGGCATGCGCGCTGCCCACCGCGCCGGTGCGGATGATCGCCTCCCCCATGCCCTTCAGCACAGGTTCGGCCTGGGCGAAGGCGGCATCGTCGCCGCCGACCATGATGGCGAGCGTGCCCGTCTTCGCCTTGGCGACCGAGCCTGACACCGGCGCATCGACGAAGCGCGCCCCTTTGGCCTCGGCCAGCGCGGCAAGCCGCCGGCTCTCCGCGGGTTCCGAGGATGACATGTCGATCACCAGCGCGCCCGGCCGCAGCCCCGCGAAGACGCCGCCCGGCCCTTCCATCACCTGCGCGACGACGCGGCTGTTGGGCAGCATCAGCACCACGACATCCGCGCCCGCGGCCACCGCGGTGGGATCGGGCGCGAAGGACACCGCCCCCGCAGGCGCACCCTCGGCCACCGCCGCGCGGGCGGTCTCGGACGGGTCGCAACCGAGCACGCGGAAGCCGCGCGCGACCAGGCTGCGCGACATGGGCAGGCCCATCATGCCCAGTCCGATGAATCCCACGGGTCCGGCAGTCTCTGCCATGGCCGTTTCCTTCCAGTGTTGTGTTGCCGTGATGCTCGACCGGCCGGCGCGCCATGGCAAGATGCCGCCTTAACGGCGGCACGCGGTCCGCCTAGGCTGGCTGCATGGCGCCCTGGATCGCAGCTCTCGGCGCGACGCTGCTGATGCAGTCGGTCGCCTCCTTCATGACGCAATCACTCCCGGTCGTGGCCCCGCTGATCACCGCCAGCGCCGGCCTGGCACCGGAGCGCGTCGGCAATTTCTCCTCACTGACCGCGCTGGGCACGGTGCTGTTCCTGCTGCTTGGCGGGCCATTCCTGGCGCGGCTGGGGCCGGTGCGCACGCTGCAGGCCGGCGCGGTGATCTGCGCGGTGGCATTGCTCGCCGCCGGCTTCGGCACGGTGCCCGCGCTCGCCCTCGCGGCGCTGCTGCTCGGCGTCGGCTATGGCCCCTCCCCGCCCGCCGGCAGCCGCATCCTCGCCGCGACGGCGCCGAAGGAACACCGCACGCTGATCTTCTCGGTGAAGCAGGCAGGCGCGCCGCTCGGGGGCGCACTGGCGGGGCTGATCTCGGCGCCCATCGCGGCCTCCGCTGGCTGGCCGGTGGCGTTGCTCGTGGCGGTGATCACGGCGCTGCTGGCCGCGGTGGCGATCCAGCCGCTGCGGGCCGCGCTCGATACGGAACGCGACGCCGGGCGCAGCATCGCGTTGCGCGACGTGCTCTCGCCGCAGACCGTCGCCGCCCCCATCGCCGCGCTACGCATCGATCCGCTGCTGCCGCCGCTGGTCGCGCTGTCGGTCGCCTTCGCGCTGTGCCAGGGCTACCTGTTCTCCTTCACCGTGACCTGGCTGGTGGAAACGCGCGGCATGGGGCTGGTGCAGGCCGGCAGCACCTTCGCGGTGATGCAGGTGGCCGGCGTGGTCGCGCGGATCTTCCTTGGCTGGATCGCGGACCGCACGGGCAATGCGACGCGCAACCTCGCCGTGCAGGGGCTGGTCGCGGCCGCGACCGTCACCGCGCTTGCCCTGCTGCCGAACGATGCGCCGTTGCCGGTGCTGATGCTGCTCTGCGGCCTCGCCGGATTCGTGGGCGCGTCCTGGAACGGCATCTCGCTCGCTGAGGTGGCGCGCGTCTCGCCGCCCGACCGGGTCGGTGACGTGACCTCGGGGACCACGCTGTTCATCTTCCTGGGCTATGTGGCGGGGCCGTCAGTCTTCTCGGGGCTGGTGACGCTGACCGGCGGCTGGATGCTGCCGATGCTGCTGGTTTCGGCGCAGCTCGCCGTGGTGTCGGTGCTGGTCGGCCTGCGCCGCCGCGCGGGATGGACCGCCGACGCCTGACCGGCGATACCGGCGGCCACGCAGAGAGGAACAGGGCGATGGCGGAACGGATCGGCCTCGGCATCATCGGCTTCGGGATCATGGGCGAACGGCTGGCGCGGTTCGGGGCGGGCCATGACCAGGTGCGTCTCGCCAGCGTGTGGGACCCCTCGCCCGAAGCGGCCATCCGCCTCGCCGAGGCCGCGCCCGGCGTGCCGATGCTGGACAGCCCCGCCGCCGTCATCGCCGGCTGCGACTGCCTCTACATCGCCGCGCCGCCGGCCTTCCACCTGGTCCATGCGAAGGCCGCCTTCGCCGCGGGCAAGGCGGTGTTCCTCGAAAAGCCGCTGTCGGTGGACACCGCCGAGGCGCAGGCCTTCGTCGCCGCCGCCGAGGCCGCCGGCGCGCGCGGCGCGGTGAATTTCCCCATGGCGTCCTCGCCGGCCGTCGCGCAGCTCAACGCCTGGCGCGCCGAAGGCGCCGTGGGCGATCCGCGCGAGCTCTCCATCACCATCGCCTTCGCGAACTGGCCGCGCTGCTGGCAACGCGGCGCGCATACCTGGCTCGACCGGCCGCAGCAGGGCGGCTTCACGCGGGAGGTGGTGTCGCACTTCCTCTTCCTCACCCGCCGGCAACTCGGGCCGCTGGTGCTGGAGCAGGCCCGCGCGACCTTCGCCGCGCCCGACCGATCCGAAACCGCCATCGCGGCAAAGATCATCGCCGGCGGCGTACCCGTCACACTGTCGGGCGGCGTCGGCACCACGCTCGCCGACGATCACAACGCCTGGGTGCTGGAAGGCCCTGCCGGCGCGATCCGCCTGCGCGACTGGTCCTTCGCCGAACGCCGTGGCGCCGGTGGTGTCTGGTCCGCCGCGCCGGATGCGCTGCCCAACGAACGCATGCGCCCGATGGTGCTGCAGCGCCAGCTCGACGGCGTCGCCGCCATGACGCGCGGCGAGCCGCACCACCTCGCCACGCTGCGCGAGGCGCTCGAGGTCCAGCAGGTGGTCGAGGGCATCCTCGCTCAATCGGCGTAGGGCAGCCCGACGTAGTTCTCCGCCAGCGTGGTCAGCGCCGCGCGCGACTGCACGAGGTAGTCGAGCTCGGCGCGGCGCACGCGCTCCTCGAAGGCATCGTGGTCGTCGTAGCGGTGCAGGAGCTGCGTCATCCACCAGGAGAAGCGCTGCACCTTCCATACGCGATCGAGGCAGGTGGCGGAGTAGCTGTCCATCAGCGCCTCCCCCCGCCCGGCGAAGAAGGCTTCGAGCGCCCGCACCAGCACGCGCACATCGGCGATGGCGAGGTTCATCCCCTTCGCCCCGGTCGGCGGCACGATATGCGCGGCATCACCGACGAGGAACAGCCGCCCGTAGCGCATCGGCTCCGCGACGAAGGAACGCATCGCCGTCACGCCCCGCTGCAGGATCGGGCCGTCCTCCAGCGTGCCCCCGAGGCGTTCGCGCAGCGCCGACCAGATACGGTCATCCGGCCATTGCGCGAGGTCCTCATCCGGCGCGCATTGCAGATACAGCCGGCTGATGCTGCGGCTGCGCATCGTGGCCAGCGCAAAGCCGTCGGCGTGGCGGGCGTAGAGCAGTTCCTCCGACATCGGGCGCGAGCGCGACAGGATGCCGAGCCAGGCGAAGGGATAGATCCGGTCGAAGATGGTCAGCGCAGCCGCGGGAATGGAGGGCCGGCAGATGCCATGGAAGCCGTCGCAACCGGCGATGATGTCGCAATCGATGCGGCGCGCGGCGCCGTCCTGGCGGAAGGTGACGAAGGGGCGCGTGGTCCCGACGTCATGCACCGCGACATCCGCTGCCTCGAACTGTAGCGGCAGGCCGGCGGCGAGGCGCAGGGCGATCATGTCCTTCACCGCCTCCTGCTGGCCATAGATGGTCACGGCCTTGCCGCCGGTGAGCTCCGACAGGTCCACCCGATGTGTCCGTTCGCCGAAGCGCAGCGCCAGGCCGTGATGCACGAGGCCTTCGCGATGCAGACGGTCGGCGACGCCCGCTTCCGTCAGCGTCTCGACCGAACCTTGTTCCAACAGTCCGGCGCGAATGCGCCTTTCGACATGTTCGCGCGAGCGGTCCTCGATGACCACGCTGTCGATGCCGCGCTGGTGCAGCATCTGCGCGAGCAGGAGTCCTGCCGGCCCGGCACCCACGATGCCCACCTGGGTTCGCATCCGCTTCCTCTCCCTGCGGCATGATTTGGCGGCAAGGCGAAGGCAGGCGCAAGCAGGCTTGCAGGCCCCGCGATCCATTCCCTAGGCTCCCCCGGGAACCAAGGAGGCTGGGAAAATGACGATCGGACGACGCGAACTGGGCCGGAGCTTCGCCGTGGCGGCGGGCGGGCTCGCTCTTCCTGCCCTGATGGCCCGGCCGGCCGAGGCGCAGCGCAGCGCCAATGCGCTTCGCATCGCCTTCCGCGATGCCGTGCCGAACGTCGACCCCTATTTCAACAGCCAGCGCACCGGCCTGATCATCGCGCACCAGGCCTTTGACGGCTTGGTCCACCGCGACCCGGGAAGCTTCCGCATCGTCCCCGCCCTCGCCACCGAATGGCGTTGGGTGGACAGCAAGACGATCGACTTCACCCTGCGCCAGGGCGTGAAGTTCCACGACGGCAGCGCCTTCGGCGCCGATGACGTCGTCTACACCATCAACACGGTGTCGAAGCCGGAAACGCGCGTCGCGACGCCGTCCAACTACGCCTGGATCGATGGCTGCGAGAAGACCGGCGAGAACACCGTCCGGCTGACCATGAAGCGGCCGACGCCGGCGGCCCTCGAATACCTCGCCATGGTCACGCCGATCTGGCCCAAGGCCTATCGCGAGCGCGTGGGAGCCGAGGGTTTCTCCCGCATGCCGATCGGCACCGGTCCCTATCGCTTCACCAAGGTCGATGTCGCGTCCGGTGTCGAATACGAACGCTTCAACGACTACTATGAAGGCGGTCCCAAGGGCCGGCCCGCCATCCAGAAGCTGACCGCGCGCTATATCGGCGACGCCGCGACCGAACTGACGGAACTGCTCGGCCAGCGCGTGGATTGGATCTGGAACATGAACCCGGACCAAATGGCCAATGTGAACCGCATGCCCTACCTGCAGGCGACCCAGCAGGAATCCATGCGCGTCGCGTATCTGAGCCTCGACGCCGCCGGGCGCAGCGGTGCCGACAACCCGATGACCAAGCTGAAGGCGCGCCAGGCGGTCTGGCACGCCATCGACCGCAATGCGATCGCCTCGCGCCTGATCGGCGGCGGGTCGCGCGTGCCGCCCGCGCCATGCTTTCCCTCCCAGTTCGGCTGCAACGGCGATGCGGCGGTGACGTACAATTACGATCCAGCGAAGGCGCGCGCCCTGCTCGCCGAGGCCGGCTACCCCAACGGCTTCGACATCGAGTTCACCTCCTACATCCAGCCGCGCCAATGGTCGGAGGCGGTGCAGAACTACCTGCAGGCCGCCGGTATCCGCGCGCGGCTGAACCTGATGCAGGTCGCCGCGCAGATCCAGCGGTCGCAGCGCGGCGAGTTGGCGATGCAGATGGGGTCGTGGGGCTCGTATTCGATCAACGACGTCTCGGCCATCCTGCCAAACTACTTCGCCGGCAGCGCCGATGACTATTCGCGCGACGAGGAACTGACAGCCTTCGTCAACGCCGGCGGCAACACCGCCGACGAGGCCGCCCGCAAAGCCGCCTACGACGCGGCGATCCGACGCGCCACGGAAAACGCCTACTGGCTGCCGCTGTTCACCTACGTCAGCACCTACGCCTTCCAGAAGCAGCTCGAATTCCCAACCTTCGCGGATGAGCTGCCGCGCTTCTATCTGGCGAAGTGGAAATGAGGATAGGCGGAGAGGCGCTGTAGAATTGGAGGGGCTTTGCCCCTCCAACACCTCACGCCAGGTGGCACTCCACGAGCCCACGCGCATCCATCATGATCTTCGGCGTTTCCGTCGCACAGCGCGGTATCGCCGCAGGGCATCGCGGGTGGAAGCGACATCCCGGCGGAATGTTCGCCGGATCAGGCATCGTGTCGCCCAGCCCCACATCCGGCACGCCAAGCCCCGGTTCCGGCGTCAGCACCGAGGCCAACAGCGCGCGCGTATACGGATGCCGCGGCGCTGCGAACAGCGCCTCGCTCTCCGCCCGTTCCACGATGCGCCCGAGATACATCACCGCCACCTCGCTCGCGATGTGCTCGACCACCGCGAGGTTGTGGCTGATGAAGAGATAGGTCAGGCCGAGGTCGCGCCGCAGCTCCGCCAGCAGGTTCAGGATCTGCGCCTGCACGGATACATCAAGCGCCGAGGTCGGTTCGTCGCACACCACGATGCGCGGCCGCAGCACCAGCGCACGCGCGATCGCCACACGTTGCCGCTGCCCACCCGAAAGCTGCGCGGGGAAGCGCAGCCCCTGCTCACGCGACAGGCCGACGCGCTCCAGCGCCTCCGCGACACGGCGCTCACGCTCCGCGCTGCCGATGTTCCCCTGGGCGATCAGCGGCATGGCGACGATGTCGCGGATCCGCCGCTTCGGGTTGAGCGAGGAGAAAGGGTCCTGGAAGACCGGCTGGATCAGCCGCGCCCGCGCGCGCCGATCCATCCCCGACAGGCGCTGCCCATCGACCAGCACCTCGCCCGCGGTCGGTTCCAGCAGGCCGAGGATCAGCCGCGCCAGGGTGGACTTGCCGCAGCCGCTCTCCCCGACGACGCCCAGCACGCTGCCGACCGGCACCTCGAAGGACACGTCATCGACCGCCACCACCTGCCGCGGCGGCGCGAACATCCCCTGCCGCACGGTGAATTCGCGCCGCAACCCGCGCAGCTCGATCGCCGGCGAGGTCATGCCGCGGCCTTCCCGCCCCAGCCCGGATTCAAGGTGCAGAGCAGCTCATGCCCATCGGACACGGTCTGGCGCGGAATCGCCCCGGTGCAGGCCGCATGCGCCTCCGGACAGCGGTCCCGGAAGCCGCATCCGGTGAAGCCCGGCGTGATGCGCGGGACGATGCCCGGGATGCTGCCCAGCGGTTCGTCCCGCTTCACCTTGCCCGGCACCGGCACGCAGGTCAGCAGGCCGCTTGTGTAGGGATGTTCCGGCGCGGCAAACAAGGCGGCGGTCGGCGCGCTTTCCACCACCTCGCCCGCATACATCACCGACACACGATCCGCGACGCGCGCCACCACGCCGAGGTCATGCGTGATCAGCAGGATGCCGAGCCCGAGATCCTTCTGCAGCCCGGCGAGCAGCCGCAGGATCTGTGCCTGCACCGTCACGTCCAGCGCCGTCGTCGGCTCATCCGCGATCAGCAATTCCGGGTCGCACATCAGCGCCATCGCGATCATCACGCGCTGGCGCAGCCCGCCCGAAAGCTGATGCGGATACTGTCCCAGGCGAAGCCCCGGCGCGGTGATGCCGACGCGCGCCAGCAGCTCCGCCGCGCGATCCACCGCCTGGGCGCGCGGCGTGCCGCGATGGCGGCGCAGCACCTCGGTCATCTGCGACCCGACGGTGTAGGCCGGGTTCAGGCTGGTCATCGGCTCCTGGAAGATCATCGCCATGCGGTTGCCGCGCAGGCGCTCCATCTGGCGTTCGCCGTAGCCGCCGATCTCCTCGCCCGCGAAGCGCAGGGCGCTCGTCTCGCGCCTCGCACCCTTCGGCAACAGGCCCATGACGGACAGGGCGGAGATCGACTTGCCGCAGCCGGATTCACCGACCAGGCAATGCGTCTCACCCTTGTCGACGGTGATGGTCGTCCCGCGCACCGCGGCCGTGCTGCCGATGGTCACGCGCAGGTCGCGCATTTCCAGCAGCGCGCTCATCGTGACAGATCCGTGCCCATCATGTCGCGCAGCGCATCGCCCAGCAGGTTCACCCCCAGCACCAGCACGAAAAGCGCGAGGCCGGGAATCACGATCACCCAAGGGCTGAAGAACATGTATTCCTTCGCCTCGGAGATCATCAGCCCCCAGGAGGGCAGTGGCGGCGGCACGCCGAGGCCGAGGAAGGACAGCGCCGCCTCCAGCAGGATCGCCAGCGCCATCTCAAGCGTCGCGACCACGGCCAGATGCGTCGCGATGTTCGGCAGCACCTCCCGCGTCAGCACCCACCAGCGCGAGGCGCCGGCGCACCAGGCGGCGGAGACATAGTCGAGGTTGCGGATCTGCATCGTGGTCGATCGCGCCACCACGGCGAAGCGATCCCACAGCAGGAAACCCAGCACCAGCACGACGAGCAGGAACGACGACCCGCGCAGCGCAGCCACGGCCAGCGCGACGAGCACGGCAGGAATGGACAGCCGCGTCGTGATGGCGAACACGACGGCGTCATCCACCTTGCCGCCATAGAAGCCGCCCAGCACCCCCATGGTGATGCCGATCAGCCCGGAGGTGATGACGGTCAGCACCCCGATCACCATCGAGATGCGCGTCCCGTAGATCAGCCGCGAGAAATAGTCCCGCCCGAGCTGGTCCGTGCCGAGGAAGTTCCGCGGGTCCCCCCCTTCCATGAAGGAAGGCGGCACGAGCCGGCGCTCGAGATCGATCGCGAAGGGGTCATAGGGCACGATCCACGGCGCGATGATCGCGACGACAGCCGCGAAGCCCACGATGGCGACGCCGAGCATGAAGCCCCAGTTGCGCATCAGCCGCGCGGCACGGCTGGCGGGCATCGTCGCGCCGCTCATGCCGTCCGCAGCCTCGGGTCGAGCACGGCGTTGAACAGGTCCGCGATCAGCGTCAGCGCGATGTAGATCAGCGCCAGCACCAGCACGACCGCCTGCACCACCGGGAAGTCGTTCTTCGAGATGCTCTCCCATGCCAGGTAGCCGACGCCATGCAGCGCGAAGACCGTTTCGATCACCACCGAGCCGCCGAGCATGAAGCCGAGTTGCACCGCCGCGATCGACACCACCGGGATCGCCGCGTTGCGGAACCCGTGCTTGACCAGGATGGACAAGCGCCGGAGCCCCTTCGCCCGCGCCGTGCGGATATAGTCGGAGGCCAGCGCCTCGATCATCCCGGAGCGCGTCAGCCGGGTCAGCGATGGAATGGCCGAGAAGGCCAGCACCACGCCCGGCAGGATGAAGCCGTCCCAGCTATCGGCGCCCGAGATCGGCAGCCAGGCGAGTTGCAGCCCGAAGACGACCATGAGCATCAGCCCGAGCCAGAAGGACGGCATTGCCTGCCCGATCATGGCGAAGAGCCCGACCAGCCGGTCGACCCAGCTGCTTTCCCGAACGGCGGCAAGGATGCCGAGCGGCAGCGACACCACGAGCGCCAGCACCAGCCCGACCATGCCGAGCGTCACCGTCACCGGCATGCGCGAGGCGATGAGGTTCGCCACCCGGTCGCGGAAGAAGTAGCTCTCGCCGAAATCCCCGCGCAGCGCGTTGCCGAGCCAGTCGAAATACTGGACGTAGAGCGGACGATCCAAGCCGTAGACACGGCGGATCGTCGCGACATCCTCCGCCGTCGCGTTGGGCCCGGCGATGGACACCGCAAGGTCGCCCGACAGGCGCGTCAGCATGAAGGCGAGCGTCAGCACCGTCAGCGCGACGAGCACCGCGACCGCGAAGCGGCGAAGGAAGAAGCGAAGCATCCCGGCAGCGAGCCTAGGCGGCCCGCTGCCGCGAGATCAATAGGCCGCAGCCCAGCCGTCGCGCCGCGGATCGGAAGCGGCCATCCGCACGCCGTTGTCGAGGAGGCGGATCGCCTCGACGCTGCACGCGCCTTCGAGGTCGCCGACCACCTTCACCTCATGCCCGCGCTCGCGCAGCCCGGCGATGGCGGCCTCGCCGAAGCCGCGCTCGATCGTGACCACCGCGTTGCCGCCGTGCGGATAGTTGGACTCCTGCCCGGGCTGGGAGGAGGTCCAGCGCGGCGCCTCGAGGGCCTGCTGCGGGTCGAGGCCGAAGACGGCGCAGGAGACGAGCACCTGGAAATTCACCTGCACCTGGTTGTCCGCGCCGGGCGTGCCAAAGGCCATCCAGGGCTTGCCGTCCTTCATCACCATCGGCGCGTTCATGGTGTGGCGCACCGTCCGTCCCGGCGCGAGGCTGTTGGCGTGCCCTTCATCCAAGTGCCAATAGGCCATGCGGTTGTTGAACAGGATGCCGGTGCGCGCCCCGGTCACGCCCGACCCGAAGGCGCCGTTGATCGACTGGATGGCGGAAACGGTGTTGCCCTCGGCATCGACGACGCAGAAATAGGTCGTGTCCGCCTCGGCCATCGCGCGCACCGGCAGCGACGCGGCGCGCTCGCCGATCGCCTTCGCATGGACCGTCGCCCGCGCATCGGACAGCAGGGACGCGAAGTCGGGCTCGTCGCGTCCGGCCTCGGCCTCGCGGTCGAGGAAGGCGCGCTTCTTCGCTTCGATCATCAGGTGCAGCAGTTCCGCGCTGCCCCAGCCCATGGCGGCGAGGTCGAAGCCCTCGACGATGCGCAGCATCTGCAACAGCGCGAAGCCCATCGACGGCTGCGGGGTCTGACGAACCTCGAAGCCGCGCCAGGCGATGCCGATGGGTGGCGCGAGGCGCGGCTGCACGGTGGCGAGGTCCCCTGCCACCACGAGCGCGCCCATCGCCGCGCAATCCGCGGCGATGTCGCGTGCGAGCGCACCGCGATAGAAGCCCTCCGGCCCCTCCGCCGCGAGACGCTGGAGCGTCGCGGCCAGGGCAGGCTGCATGATCAGCCCGCCGATCGCCGGCGGCGCCCCGTCGGGCAGGAAGATCGCTGCGCTGGTGGGATCGGCACCGATCCGCTTGCGGTTCTCCCCGCAGAAATGGCGCAGCGCCGCCGTGGCGGCGAAGCCGTCACGGGCGGCCTCCACCGCCGGGCCGAACAGCGCACCCCAGGTCTTCGCCCCATGCGCGGCATGCAGCGCGGCGAGGCCGGCCACCTTGCCGGGCGTCTGCACGGACAGTGGCCCGTCGATCGGAATGCCGCCCTCGGCGCGATAGCGCGCGATGGTCGCCGCCGCCGGCGCGGGGCCGGTGCCGGCGAAGGTTTCGGCCTTGCCCGTCTTCGCCGACCAGTGGTGATAGAAGCCATCGCCGCCCAACCCGGACATATGCGGCTCGACCACGCCAAGGGTCAGCGAGATCGCCACCGCCGCGTCGGCGGCCGACCCGCCGGCCCGCAGGATGTCGAGTCCCGCCGCCGTGGCCACGGGGTGGTTCGTCGCCACGGCCCCCCGGCGCCCCATGATCAGCGGGCGGTGCGACCGAATGCCTTCATATGCCACGGGTAACCTCTTTCGTACCAAAGCGTTGCAATGCTGGATCGCGCGCTGCGGCGCATCCATGTAAACCCATCATGCCGGGCGTTTGGCCGGCGCCAACCCTGGAAGACCCGAATGTCCCGCCGGCAGTTTACCTCGGATCGCGCTCAGGCCTTCACCGACTTCCTCACCCGCCGCCTGCTGCGCCTGCCGCAGCGGTCCGTCCACACGACCGAAGCACCGCCCGGCGCGCTGCGCATCGCCTCCTACAACGTGCACAAATGCGTGGGCACGGATAATCGTTTCGATCCCGCGCGAATCGCCGCCGTGATCCGCGAGCTGGATGCCGACGTCCTTGCCCTCCAGGAAGCCGATCGCCGCTTTGGCCGCCGGGAGGGGTTGCTCGATACGGCCGCCCTGGAACGCGAGACCGGGCTGACCATGATGCCGCTCGCCATGTCGCGCGGTGGCCATGGCTGGCACGGCAACGCGCTGCTGGCCCGGAACGCCCGGATGATCGAGGCGCGCCGCCTGCGCCTGCCCGGCGGCGAACCGCGCGGCGCCGTCCTGGTCGAGATGGAACTGCCCGCCGGCCGGCTGCGCGTCGTCGCCGCGCATCTCGGCCTGCTGCGCCGGCATCGCGCCCAGCAGGTCAACGCGCTGCTCGAGAGCATCGCCGAGGCTGACGACACCCCCATCCTGCTGCTCGGCGATCTGAACGAATGGCGGCCGGGCCCGCGATCCTCCCTACGGGCGTTGGAACGGGATTTCGGCTCGGTCGACGCCGGCCCGCCCACCTTCCCCTCCCGCCTGCCGGTGCTCAGCCTCGATCGCATCCTCTGCCGCCCGCATGGGCTGCTGAGCAACCTCGCCGCGCATCATTCGCCGCTGGCGCGCATCGCCTCGGACCATCTGCCGCTGACCGCGCGGCTCGACCTGGCGACGGCGCGGGCCGGCACGATGGCCGTGGCGGCCTGACCATAGCCGTGTCATGTCCGCCGCGACGCAAGCCGCCGCCGGACCGCCGACCACCACGGCGGCCAGCGGCGTCGCGCTCATCACCGACGGGCTGACTGCCTTCGCCGCCCGCGTCGCCACCCTGCGCGCCGCAACGCGAACCGCCGATCTTCAGTACTACGCCTGGCACGGCGACCTGACCGGCACCCTGCTGGCGCGCGAGGTGATCCATGCCGCCGATCGCGGCGTCGCGGTGCGGCTGCTGCTCGACGACATGTACGCGATCGGCGCGGAACGCGTCCTCGCCGCGATCGATTCCCATCCGCGTATCCAGGTGCGGCTGTTCAACGCCACTTCCTGGCGGCGCTTCGGCCCGCCGGGGCTGGTTCTGGAGATGCTGTTCGGCGGCTGGCACCTCGACCGGCGCATGCACAACAAGGCCTGGATCGTGGATGGCAACTGCGCCATCGCCGGCGGACGCAACATCGGCGACGAGTATTTCGACGCCTCGGGCCATTTCAACTTCCGCGACCTGGACCTCGTCCTGCGCGGGCCGTCCGTCCAGGCGATGCGCGCGGAATTCGAACGCTACTGGTCGCATGGCCTCGCGCGGCCGCTGCGCCGGATCAGCCGTGCGGCCTATCGCCGCCGCGCGCTGCGCAAGCTGGTGAGGCGACTGGATGCCGCCTGGGGTTCGCCCGAAGCACGCCCCTATTTCGAGCGCCTGGCGGAGGCGCCACTCGTCACGCGGCTGCTCGCCGGCGATACCGGCTGCGGCTTCCTGCCGCTGTCCGATGACGCGATCCGCGTCGTCGCCGACCCGCCGGACAAGGCCCGCGCCGCCGTGCCAGTGGCGCATTGCCTCGGCCAGGCCGTGATGGACGCGCTGCTTGGCGCGCAGCGGGAGGCGCTGATCATCTCCCCCTACTTCGTCCCGGGCGAGCAGGGCGCGGCGCGGATCGAAGCCATGGTTGGCCGCGGCGTGCGGGTTTCCATCGTGACGAATTCCCTCGCCGCGACGGATGTCGCCGCGGTCCATGGCGGCTATGCGCGCTATCGGGAAAGGCTGCTCGCCGCCGGGGTCGAGATGCACGAGCTGAAGCCGAGCGGCGAGGAAGGCATGAGCGTCTTCGGTTCGCGCGGCGCCAGCCTGCACACCAAGGCCTTCGTCATCGACGGCAAGCTGAGCTTCGTGGGATCGTTCAACCTCGACCAGCGCTCCATCGCGCTGAACACGGAAATGGGGACCTTCGTCGAGGATGCGCGCGTCGCCGCCCTGGTCCGTGCGGAATACGATCGGCTGATCGACGCCCGCTGCAGTTGGCGCGTGAGCCTCGCCGCCAATGGCGCGCTGGAATGGACGGACGGCACGACGACGCTGCGGCACGAACCATTCGCGTCATGGGGGCTGCGCGCGCTGGCGCGAGTGCTGCGCTGGATGCCGATTGAATCGAAGCTGTGAAAGGGGGCGGGGCTCTGCCCCTCGCCGCCAGAAAGCCGGTGCAAACCATCACCCGGCGTTGGGCAGGACGGACGTCTCGCGCCCTCGAAACGCCCGCCGGACCCGAAGTTCAGGTCTCCCCGGCAGGCCACGGTATGGCCTGGACCGCCTTTTACGTGGCGCAGGGCGCCACGCCCTCGCAGCGCGTACCGGGCGCAAGAGCGGGCTTCGGCACCAATCCTGCCCGTGGCGCACAGCGCCAAGTCGAGGTTTGCAAAGGCCTTTCGGCCTTTGCCGAGGCGGGGTTCGGGGAGAGGCAGAGCCCCTCCCTGATCCGGCCGCTGATGCTCAACTCCGCGCCAATGGGACAGCGCCCCTCCGACTCCCACAGCGGAACAATCTCCCGGCCTTCGACCGGAAGCAGCCGCCGCGTCAGCGTGCGTTCGCCGCCATCCGCATGGCCGCCGGCGCGGGCAGTTCGATCTCGATCGCCAGCGTGGACATGTCACCTCCGCGGTCGAGGTTCACATTCACCTTCCCCGGATCGATCGCGACATAGCGCGCGACCACGGCGACGAGTTCCTGCTGCAGCTTCGGCAGGAAGTCTTCCCGCGTGCGGCCGATGCGCTCATGGGCGAGGACGATCTGGAGCCGTTCCTTGGCGGCGGAAGCGCTGGGCGGCGCCTCGGCACGCTTGCCGCGGAAGAAGTCGATCCATGACATCAGGCGGCCCTCCCCCCGAACAGGCGCTTGAACAGCCCCTTCTTCTCGGCCTCGATGAAGCGGTGCGGACGGTCCTCGCCGAGGAACCGCGCCACCGCGTCGGCATAGGCCTGGCCCGCCATGCTCTCGGCATCGAGGATCACCGGCGTGCCGGTGTTGGAGGCCTTGAGCACGCTCTCGCTTTCCGGGATCACGCCCAGCAGCGGGATGGACAGGATCTCCTGGATGTCTTCCAGCTTCAGCATCTCGCCGCGCTCGACACGTGCGGGGTCGAAGCGGGTGACGAGGAGGTGTTCCTTCACCGGATCGCGCTTCTCCTCCGCGCGCTTCGAGCGTGACTGCAGCACGCCAAGGATGCGGTCGCTGTCGCGCACGGACGACACTTCGGGATTGGTCACGACGATCGCCTGGTCGGCGAAGTAGAGCGCGAGCAGCGCGCCCTTCTCGATGCCGGCAGGGCTGTCGCAGAGGATGTAGTCGAATTCCTTCGACAGCTCCTCGATGATCGTCGCGACGCCTTCCTTCGTCAGCGCATCCTTGTCGCGCGTCTGCGACGCGGGAAGGATGGACAGCGTGTCCACGCGCTTGTCGCGGATCAGCGCCTGGTTCAGCCGCGCCTCGCCGCTGATCACGTTGACGATGTCGAACACCACGCGCCGCTCGACGCCCATGATGAGGTCGAGGTTGCGCAGCCCGACGTCGAAGTCGATGACGACGGTCTTCTTGCCCCGCTGCGCGAGGCCGGTCGCGAAGGCGGCGGAGGAGGTGGTCTTGCCCACGCCTCCCTTGCCCGATGTGACGACGATGACCTGAGCCATGTTCCCCTGCCTCCTCGATTCAATCCCCTGGTGGCGATGCGTCAGCCGATCGGGTCGAAGCGCATGCGCTCGCCCGTCAGCCGCACCTGCACCGCCTTGCCGATCGGCGCCCCCGTCAGCCCCTCCCGCACCGCGTAGTAGCCGGCGATGGAGATGAGTTCGGGATCAAAGTTCTGTGCGAAAACCCTTGCCTCGGCATTGTTTCCGCCCCCGGCGATGGCGCGGCCCCGCAGCGCGCCATAGACGTGGATGTTGCCGTCGGCGATGACCTCGCCACCCGCATTGACCGTCGCGGTCACGATCAGGTCGCCGCCGGCGGCATAGATGCGCTGGCCGGCACGCACGGGCTGCTCGACGATCATGGTCGGGCGCGCCATGCCGGGCGGCGGCGGGGGTGGCGCGGCGGGTTCCGGCGCCACGGGCGCGGCGGCCGCCGCAAGCGGCGCCTCATCCTCCCGTCCGCCGACCGAACGCACCGGCGGCAGGCCGAGCGCCATCGCCGCGGTGCGCAACTCCGGCGAGCCGCCCGTGGTCCCGATCGGCACGATGGTCAGTTCGCGCAACCCCGCGATCAGCCCGGCGAAATCCACCTCATGCGCCGACAGCGTCACGTCATCGAGTCCCAGCACGACCGGCGCGAAGCGCAGGAAGCCGGGCGCGCGACGGAACTGGTCGCCGATCGCCGGCACAACGGCTTCGGGGCGCGGGTCGAGCAGGCGCAGCACGAGCAGGTTGAAGTTCGCACCGCGCAGGCGGAACGGTTCCAGTCGGGGCGACGTTTCGGGCCTGGGCGCGGCGGACATGGGTCTCCCGAGGGGGCGGCTACCGGCTGGAGCCATACGGATTGTGGCCGCATGACTCCGTGAGCCACCAGATATAGCGTTGAGGTTCGTCCCAGCGAAGCGCGCCCTGTGGCGCCCCTGTCCGGGCAACAGGTTATGGCGCGAAGTTCGCAGCCCGCGCCAGGGGCGAATCGGCAGGGTTACGAATCCGTGGTTGCTGCCGCAGGATGCGCCCCTGACAACGGCGCCCCGCCGACCCCATCCGTACCCGGAGACCCCAGTGGCGAAGGACCGCGGCACGCGCGCCGACTATCGCTTCTTCCTGACCATCCCGACGCGCTGGATGGACAATGACGTCTATGGCCACGTCAACAACGTCACCTACTATTCCTGGTTCGACACGGTGGTCGCGCGCTTCCTGATGGACACGGGCTTCCTGCACATCCCGACCGCGCCGGTGATCGGCCTGGTGGTGGAAACCCAGTGCCGCTACTTCGCGCCCATCGCCTTCCCGGACACGATCACGGCCGGCCTGCGCTGCGGCCGGGCGGGCAATACCTCCGTGCGGTACGAGATCGGCATCTTCCGCAACGAGGAGGAGGTGGCGAGCGCCGAGGGCCATTTCATCCATGTCTATGTGGACCGCGCGACGCAGAAGCAGCCGACCCCCCTGCCCCCGCCGCTGCGCGCCTCGCTCGACGGCATCACGCCGGGCTGAATGGGCCAGGAAGCGCTCCAGCGCGCGCTGCTGCTCGGCATCGCCGCGGCGGGGCTGGCGGCGGGGCTGATCGCGACCCTCGCCGGGAATGACGCCGCGCGCTGGCTCTTCGCGCTCGGTACGCCGCCGGTGCTGGGGATGCTGCTGCGCGACCTGTGGATCGGCTTCAGGCACGGCGAGTTCGGCCTCGACCTGATCGCCGCCCTGTCCATGGCCGGCGCGCTGGTCCTGGGCGAGACGCTCGCCGCCGCCGTCGTCGCGCTGATGTATGCGGGCGGTGAATTTCTCGAATCCCGCGCCCGCCAGCGCGCGCGCCGGGAGATGACGGCGCTGCTGTCCCGCGTGCCGCGCAGCGCCACGCGCCACGGCGCGCAGGGGCTCGAGGAAGTGCCGCTCGATGCCATCGCGCCCGGCGACCGGCTGCTGATCGCGCGCGGCGCGGCATTGCCGGTCGACGGCACCATCGCCGACCACGCGGCCGTGCTCGACCTCTCGGCGCTGACCGGCGAACCCCTGCCCCAGCGCCTGCCGCCCGGCGCGGCGGCACCGTCGGGCGGTGTCAATGCGGGCGACAGCTTCGACCTGATCGCGACGCATCGCGCCGCCGAAAGCACCTATGCCGGCATCGTCCGCCTGGTGGAGGCCGCGCAGGCCAGCAAGGCGCCGATGGCGCGCCTCGCCGATCGCTGGTCGCTGTGGTTCCTCGGCTTCACCCTGCTGCTCGCGGGCGGCGCCTGGGCGGCGACCGGCGATCCGGTGCGGGCGCTGGCCGTGATGGTGGTCGCGACCCCCTGCCCGCTGATCCTCGCCGTGCCGGTCGCCATCATCGCCGGCCTGTCGCGCGCCGCGGGCATCGGTGTGCTGGTGAAGAGCGGCGGCACGCTCGAGACCATGGCCCGCGCGCGCATCCTGCTGCTGGACAAGACCGGCACGCTCACGGTCGGGCGCGCGCGCCTCGCCGCGATCCTGCCCGAGAATGGCGAGGCCGAGGACGAGGCGCTGCGCCTCGCCGCCTCGCTCGACCAGGCGTCGCGCCATGTGCTGGCCGAGGCGCTGGTCGAGGCCGCGACCTCGCGTGGCCTGATGCTCTCCACCCCCACCGCCGTCGAGGAAGCGCCGGGCGAGGGCATCGCCGGCCTGGTCGATGGGCGGCGCGTGGCGATCGGCAGCGCGCGCTTCGTCGCCGCGGCGATCGGCGGCCCCACCCCCGCTCCGCCAGCCGGCCAGCCGCCTGGCGCGGCGCTGGTCTTCCTCGGCATCGACGGCGCACCGGGCGGCGTGCTGGTCTTCGAGGACCCGATCCGCGCCGACGCTTTCGCCATGCTCTCCGCCATGCGCCGCGGCGGCATCCAGCGCATCGTGCTGCTCTCCGGCGATGCCGAGGCGCCGGCGCGCGCGGTCGGCGACGCGCTCGGCCTCGATGCGGTGATCGCGGGGCAGACGCCGCAGGGCAAGGTCGCCGCCGTCCAGGCGGAAAGCGCGGCCGGCCCGGTGATGATGATCGGGGATGGCGTGAACGACGCGCCGGCGCTCGCCGCCGCCGCCGTCGGCATCGCCATGGGCGCGCGCGGCGCCGCGGCATCGAGCGAGGCAGCGGACGCCGTGCTGCTGGTCGACCGGCTCGACCGGCTGGTGCGCGCGATCCTCATCGCGCGGCGGAGCCTGCGCATCGCGCGGCAGAGCGTCGTCGCCGGCATCGGCCTCTCCTGCCTCGGCATGGCTGCCGCCGCCCTCGGCCATCTGAGCCCCGTCGAGGGTGCGCTGCTGCAGGAGGCGATCGACGTCGCCGTCATCCTCAACGCCTTGCGCGCCTTGCGCGAAGAGCGGGGTTGAGGCGTTCTAGACGGCGATAACCGGAGACGTCCCGATGCCCAACGAACCTCTCAAGCGGCTTGCCATCCTCGACGACTACCAGGGCGTGGTCACCAGCATGGGGCCGTGGGAACGGCTGAAGGGCCTCGAGATCGCCGTCTTCCGCGACACACTGACGGATGTGGACGCGCTGGCGCAGCGTCTCGCGCCCTTCGACGGCATCCTCGCGATGCGCGAGCGCACCGCCTTCCCGCGCGCGCTGATCGAGCGCCTGCCCCATCTGCGCCTGCTGATGACCACCGGCGCGCGCAACCGCTCGGTGGATGCGGCCGCGCTGGCGGAACGCGGCATCGTCTTTTGCGGCACGCCCTCCTTCGGCGATCCGACCACGGACATCACCTGGGGGCTGATCCTGAACCTGATGCGCGACCTGCCGGCGCAGCAGGCCTCGCTGCGCGCCGGCGGCTGGCAGACGACGCTCGGCACGGGGACCGAAGGCAAGACGCTCGGGGTGATCGGCCTCGGCAAGCTCGGCGCGCGGGCGGCGAAGGTGGGCCTCGCCTTCGGGATGAAGGTCGTCGCCTGGAGCCAGAACCTGACCGAGGAACGCGCCGCCGAGGTGGGCGTGACGCGCGTGGACAAGGCCACGCTGCTGTCCACCGCCGATGTGGTGACGCTGCACCTGATCCTGTCCGACCGGTCGCGCGGGACGATCGGCGCGGCGGACCTCGCGCAAATGAAGCGCACAGCCTTCATCGTGAACACGTCGCGCGGGCCGCTGATCGACCAGGATGCGCTGATCGCCGCGCTGAAGGCCGGCACCATCGCGGGCGCGGGCATCGACGTCTACGACGCCGAGCCGCTGCCGAAGGACCATCCGATCCTTTCCGCGCCGAACACCATGCTGACCCCGCATCTGGGCTATGTGACCCAGCAGAACTACACGGCCTATTTCAACGGCGCCGTGGAGGCCATCGAGGCCTTCGATGCCGGCGCCCCGATCCGGGTCATCGCGCCGTGAACTCCCCCTATGCCCTCGCCGAAGGCTGGTCGTCCTGGCCCCAACAGCAGCGCGACGACGCCTACAACAACACCGACATGGTGGCGGACAGCGCGGAGCAGATCGCGGCACGCAACGCCGCCTCGGCCGCCTTCCGGGCCGCGCATGCGGGGCATCTCGACCTCGTTTACGGCGAGGGCGAGCGCGAGAAATGGGACCTGTTCCCCGCCGCGGATGCCGGCGCGCCCTGCCTCGTCTTCATCCATGGCGGCTATTGGCAGCGCAACCGGCGGGAGGATTTCGCCATCCTCGCGCAAGGCGCGCTGGACATGGGCTGGTCGGCGGCCCTGCCGGGCTACACCCTCGCGCCCGAAGCATCGCTCACCACCATCACCTGGCAGATCAGCCGGGCACTGGACTGGCTGGCGGCCGAAGGGCCGAAGCACGGCATCGTTGGGCCCATCGTCGCGTCAGGCTGGTCGGCGGGCGGGCACCTCGCGGCGTTCGCGGCGGAACATCCGGCGGTGACGGCGGCGATGGCGATGTCCGGCATCTACGAACTCGCGCCGATCCGCGACACCTACCTCGATGCGAAGCTGACGCTGACAGCGACGGAGATCGCCGATCTCTCGCCGATCCGCCGCCCCGTGGTGCAGAAGCCGATCGCGGTCGTCTATGGCGGCGCCGAACTGCCGGAGTTGCGCCGGCAATCCCGCGCCTTCCATCGCATCCGCGCCGAGGCGCAGGCGCCGGGACCGCTGATCCCGATCCCGGGCGCGGATCATTTCCGCGTGCTGGAATCCCTGTGGTCGCCCGACGGCGCCCTGACCCGCGCCGCGGCCGAGTTGCTGCGATGAGCGCGCATGACTTCGCCGGCGTGCTGCTCGCGATCCACATCGCGCCCGGCGCCTCAGCGCCCATGGTGGAGCTGGACGCGGCGCGGCTCATCGAGGGCGTGGGGATCGAGGGCGACCGCTACGCCACCGGCCTCGGCACCTACAGCCACAAACCGGCACCGGACCGCCAGGTGACGCTGATCGAGATGGAGACACTCGACGCATTGGCGCGCGACCACCGCATCGACCTGCCGCCGCACGAGACGCGCCGCAATCTCACCACCGCCGGCGTGCCACTCAACCACCTGGTCGGGCGCGACTTCCGCGTGGGTGACGTCGTCCTGCATGGCGGGCGGCTGAACGTGCCGTGTCAGTATCTCGAGGACCTGCTAGGCAAGAAGGTGTTCAAGCCGCTGATCAACCGGTCCGGGCTGAACTGCCTGATCGTGAAGGGCGGCACCATCCGGCCGGGAGATGCGATCCGGCCGATGTGACGGCGCTCAGGTCAGCCCCGCCTTGCGCAGACCCGCGAGGTAATGGGCGAGGTCCTCGGGCCGGGCGAGCGGAATGCGCTCCCGCGCCTTGGCGAGGTCGAAATCGGGTTCCATGGCCACCAGCCGGTCCCGGGCCGCCATCGCTTCCTCGCGGCGCCCGAGATGACCCAGGGCCGAGACCCAGGCCTTGTAGGGGAAGGTGAAGCCGGCGTGCAGCGCGGTCACCTGGCGGGCGGCCGCGTCCACCTCCTCATGCCGCTTCAGCATCAGCAGCGGCACCAGCCGTGCCGAGTCGAAGAAGAAGGCGTGCGGGTGCAGCGGCGCGAGGCGCTTGTACTTCTCCCACCGCCGGAGCGCTTCCTCATGCTCACCGCGATAGGACAAGGCGAGGGAGGAGAAGACCCAGGCCATCGGCAGGTTCGGGTTCAGCGCCAGGGCCCGCTCATACAGCGACACCGCCTCGGCGACGCGATGATGCAGGAAGGCCCGGACATGGCCGAGGATGGTCAGCGCCTGCGCATCCGACGGATCGAGCGTCACGGCGCGGGAAGCGAGTTCCTCGCTCTTCGCCAGCACATCCCCGCCGGCGGGCGCCCAGCCCTGGCCGACCAGGAACAGATGCCAATAGGCGTGCCAGGCGAAGGCCGGCGCGTAGTCGGGCTCGATCCGGGTCGCCTCGGTCAGCAGGGCGCCGGCGCGTTCGTAGGAGTCGCGGTCGAGCCGATAGATCGCCGGGATCGCGCGCAGCAGCAGGTCATAGGCCGTCGACATGACGGTGTGACGGGCGGCGGCTCGGTTCGACTCGATCAGCAGGATCTCGGGGTCGACGCGCGCCACCACCTCGGCCGCGATCTCCTCCTGCAGGGAGAGCAGGTCGCCGGCGTCGCGGTCGAAGCGTTCCGCCCAGACCACGGCCTCGGGCGGGCGATGGTCGGTCAGGCGCAGGGTGATGCGCACCCGGCCGCCGGCCCGCTGCACCGTACCCGACAGCGTGAAGTCGAGGTCGAGCGCCCCTTCCGGCTTCTGCTGCCGCTCCGCCGCCGCGACCGAGGCGGAATCAACCAGCACCAGCCAGCGGAACCGCGCGAGGGCGGCGGTGATTTCGCCCGAAAGACCGAGGGAAACCTCGGCATCCGCCTCATCGCCCAGCACCTTGAAGGGCAGTACGCCGAGCCGCGCGCCCCGGGCGGCGCTGCGGCGGATCTGCTGGGGCTGCGGGATGCTCACCTCGCCGCGCAGCGACTCCGCCAGCGCGGCGGTCTCGGGCGATGGCGCGCCGCGAAACCGCTCGGCGAAGACCCGGCGGCACTCCTCCCAGGCCGCGAAGGCGGCGCCGCGATCGCCCCGTTCCGCCTCGGCGCGGATCAGGATGCGCCAGACCGGCTCCTGCGCCGGGTCGATGACGAGGACGCGGCGCGCCTCCTCGGCGCGGGACTCGGCCGTCGCGGCGGAGGCGAGTCGTGCCGTCGCGGCTTCCAGCGACAGGTCGCGCAGGCGCCGGCGCTGTTCCGCCAGCCAGGCGTCGAAGGCAACGTCGAGCCCGTCTAGGTCCGACAGAAGCTCCGACTGCAGCAGGGTCAGCGCCTCCACCCGGTCGCGCGCCAGGGCCGGCAGTGCCCGGGCATCGGTCCAGACGGCCTCATCGTTCAGGGAGACGGTCTCACGGGTGGCGACGATCAGGCCGCGACCCTCCGGGCCAAGCGTCTCCTGCAATTCATGCAGGGCTTGGCGGAGCGAACCGCGGGCCTGTTCCTCCCCCCGCCGACTCCAGAGCAGGTCGGCGAGGCGTTGACGGGAGACGATGGATGGCGACTCGAGCGCGAGGATCGCCAGAACGCCTCGCGTCTTGCGCGAGCGCGGCAGCAACGGTTCCCCTGTGACAGCCCGCACATCCATCCGGCCCAGCATGGTGATGCGGAGCCTGATGGCTGGCAGCGCAGCCATGGCGACCCCCGACAAATCGGGGACGCTGGAAGGTATGCTGTCCTTGCTTGGGCGGACGGCGAAGTCAGACATGATCACGCTCTCTTAACGTGCGGCCGGGCTTTCACCAACGGCCGTAATCGGCTCTTCTACCGCTGGTACTGCTCTTCCAGGGGCAGCGACACCCTCTCACGCCGCTAGAAGAGTCTCACGCAATCCAAGCGGGCGAAATATTCAACTCCTAATTCGCCCATTGGTTGTATATCCTTCCGTGAATTGCGCGTGAACCACGTTAGACGTGCATGAAACTCCCGTTCGCCTGAGTCATGGTCAAGGCCTTTAAACAGCTCACCAGAAACAACGCCTGATCAATTTCCTATTTATATAGCTTATTGGGAAACTAATTCCTGACAAGTAGGAATGTTTCCTTGTTCTCCAGGGAAATCAACGCCAAGTTGAGGGGGTCTTTTCGCGGCCGAGCCGCACCAAGAACCCACTGGAGACCCAACCCATGGCCAAGATTTCCAAGATCGCTGACGCCGGTCTGGTCCGCATTGGCGCTGGCATGCGCACGCCCAAG
>JAYSDS010000073.1:0-29070 GCA_041914265.1 Roseomonas sp. | reverse complement strand
CCCTACCGGGCAACAGGCACCGCTCGCGAGACTTACAAGGGGCGGCGCCCCTCCACATCCCATCCGCACCGGTCAAGTTCCCTGCCCATTGGCATCAAGCGCCTGGCGCATCGCGGCTATGGGCGATAAGACTCATGCGGCCGTGTTGCCGGCACGCTTCGATCATCAGGCCGACCAACCCTCCATGGGCGGGGCGAGACAGATTGAGCGGGGGTGACGAAGGTGCGGCGAGGCGTGCCTGCCACGCGCACAGGCGCCTCCAGCATGCCGCCAGGATCAGGTAGCCGGACCGAAGCCTGCCGGTGCCTGTAAGGGCCAGGTAGACCGCACACGCCCGTTGCTCGCCCTGTCGCGGCAACGGCGAACGGCTGGTGTCATCACGCCCGGCGGCGCGACAGCCTCACGCGGCAACCGGGACGAATCGCCCGATTGCGGTGAGTGCCGCACCCCGCGGGATTAGCGGCCAGCGGTGGACTGGCTGCGCAGCTCGCGCGCACGGGCGAGGACGCGGTCCTCGAGCTCCGCCGAGGTCGCGGGTGTCACCAGCGCATCGGACCAGTTGTTGCCCTGGCGCACCTGACGGAACACGGAAATGCGGACGCCGTCGGAGCGGAGCTGCCGTCCCATGACATACGCCGTCGCCTTGAAGCGTTCCGTCGTTGTGCCGGGCGGCGAGTACCAATCGGTGATGATCACCCCGCCGAACGGATCGGCCGAGGCCAGTGGCATGAAGGACAGCGTGTCGAGCGTGGCGCGCCACAGATAGGCGTTCACGCCGAGGCCGGCTCCACCGCCGCCGCTCCCGCCGCCGGTACCGTCGTCGCTGCGCGGCCGCGAGGTGCCGAACAACACGATCCCGTCATCCTGGCCGGTCAGGCGACCGCGGACCCGGTCTCGACCGGACTGGGACGTGTATTCATCGCGTCCAACATTGCGGACTTCGTTGGAATCGCCGCAGGCGCCGAGCGCGGTGACGGCGGCGAGGGCAACCAACAGGGCCGCAGGGCGGCGCCGAGGGGGGACGGCACGGATCATGGGGCCGTCTTTTAGCCCCGGAAGCGTGGTCGTGAAAAGGCGAAGCCGGTCAGCCGACTGAAACGTCTCGCAGATGGAGCGTCCTGGGGGGCTCGCCGGCCTGGTGCCGGGCCTGGATCAGCCGGAACGCCTGCTCCAACCCGCGAGCGTAGCGGGGCGTATCGAACAGCGCGCAACCCGGCAGATTGGCCTCCAGCCGGGCACGGATGGCGGCGAGCGCGGGGCGATCCTGGGCCAGGGCGATCGCCCGTGCCTCGAAGGCGGCCTGGCTGTCGACCGCCATCCCGTCCAGGCCGGTGGCCTGCAGCAGGCTGGCAGCGACGCGACCCGCAAAGGCCTGGCCGACCTGCGTCAGCACCGGCAGCCCGGCCCCGAGCGCATCGCAGGCCGTGGTGTGGGCGTTGTAGGGCAGGGTGTCGAGGAAGAGGTCGGCCAGGGCATGCCGGCCGAGATGGTCGGCATGATCGACCCGCCCGGCCATGACCAGCCGCGCCGGATCGATGCCGCGCGCCGCCGCCTCGGCCTTCAGGTGGCGTGTCGCTGGCGCGTTCTCCTCGCGCAGCCACAGCACCGAACCGGGGACGGCGGCGAGGATGCGCATCATGCCGTCGAAGGCTTCCGGCAGGATCTTGTGGGTGTTGTTGAAGCAGCAGAAGACGATGCCATCCTCCGGCAGGCCGAACTGCGCGCGGGTCAGCCCGGCGATGGTGATCTCCCGCATGTCGTCGGTCGGCATGAAGCAGTGTGGCAGACGCACCGGCTTCTCGGCGTAGAAGCGCTCCGCGCCCTCAGGCAGGGTCACGTCGTCGCCGATGACGTAGTCCATGAAGGGAGCGCCCATCGTGCCGGGATAGCCGAGGAACACTGCCTGCACCGGCGCGATGCCGTGGGCGAAGAGGGTGGTGCGCGAATCCCCCGTATAGCCGTTGAGGTCGAGCGCGATGTCGAGCCCGAGCCCCCGGACATGCTCGATCGCCGCGGCGTCGGCCATGGTGGAGATGTCGTGGAAATGCTCCACCGCGGCACGGATGCGCGCCTGCACCGGATCGCCGGTCAATTTGCCCAGGGAGATCGCGTGGATTTCGAAGGCCGCGCGATCATGCAGCTCGAGCAGGCGCGCCATCAGATGGCCGACCGCGTGCTCGCGTAGTTCGCCGCTGACATAGCCGATACGGATGCGCCCGACCTCGCGTCGCGCCGGCAGCGGCGTACGCCGGGCGGGCTGGTTTTCCCGGGCATGGGTGCTGGCGCAGCGCAGATGCAGGGCGGGATCGTCGGCGATGCACAGCGCCTCGAAGGGCGGCAGGCGCAGCGTGCCCTCGGCCGCGCCTGCCAGCACCTTCGCGCGCGTTGCTGCGAAATCGGTCCAGTCGCAAAGCCGCAGCCGGTTGAACAGCAGCATGGCCTCGGCAGCATCCGGGCTCCGCGGCGCGGGCAGGGTGACGGCGCGGGCGAAGGCAGCGACCGCGCCTTCCGCATCCTTGGCCGCCAGCCGCGTATTGCCGCCGACGAGCTGCACCGAGCGCGACCCCGGATGCAGCGTGGCGGCGCGATCGGTCGCGGCCACCGCTTCCTCGAAGCGGCGCAGGCCGGTGAGGGCCAGGGCCTGCCCGGTCAGGCCACGTTCGAGATCCGGCTCGCGGCGCAGCACCTCCTCGAAAACGGCGAGGGCAGGCGCGTAGTCGGTCAGGTTCAGCAATCCCTGCCCCAGGGTGGTCAGGAGCTGGATGGTCGCGCCGCGCTGCTGCACCCGGTCGCGCAGGAAGCCGACGGACTCACGGTTGCGGCCGAGCCGCTGCAACGCCGCGCCGAGATGCGCCGCCGCCGTGGGATGGGCAGGGTCGGCGGCGAGCGCGGCCTGGAAGGCGCGCAGTGCTTCCTCTGCCCGATCGAGGGCCATGAGGCTCGTGCCGACATTATTGTGGAAATCGGCATCGATGCCGGGAAAGCGGCGCAGGAGGATGGTGCGGCAAACCTCGAGCGCCTCCGCATGGCGGCCCATTTCGAGCAGCCCGTCCGCCAGGTTGAAATAGGCGAAGGCGAAGCCGCCATCGGCCTGGATGGCCTGGCGGAAGGCCTGCACGGCCTCGGCCTGGCGGCCGAGCGCGCGCAGCACATTGCCCATGTCGTTGAGCAGCGTGGGGTCCTTCGGCGCGCGATCGACGGCGGCGCGGATATGCGTGAGCGCTTCCGCCGACGCCCCCTTGGCGAAGAGGGCGAGGCCGAGCAGGCGGTTCGCCTGGATGCCGCTGCCGTCCTGCGGCAGCGCGCGGCGATAGCACTGGATGGCATCGTCAAGCCGGCCGGCCTGATGCAGGGAGACGCATTGGCGCAGATCGACGGCGGCCATTCTCGGCTCCCCAGTCCAGTGATCCGGGCCTGTGCGGGCCCCTGAAAGACGAAGGGCGGCAGGGTTTCCCCTGCCGCCCCCGTTGCTTCGATCCCGAAGGATCAGAAGGCGAGACGGATGCCCACCACGCCGATGTTGATCGTGCGGGTGTTGCTGCCGTTGAACGAAGCCAGCGTCGTGCCGGTGCCGCCCGTGTAGCGGGCATTGGTCGGCGCCGAGGTCGGCACGTTGTCGTCGGTGATGTTGTTGTACAGGCCGAAGAGCACCAGGCCCGGAGCCAGGTTGTAGGCCACGCCCACGCCCCAGAGGTCCTGACGGCGATCGGCGACCGAGACATAAGCCGGGGTCGCGGCGGTGCCGACGTTGCGCTCGCCGTTGCCCTGCCAGCCCTGGCCCCAGACCGCGCCGAACACGAGCGGGCCCATGGTGTAGGTCAGGCCGAGCAGGTAGTGGCGGGATTCGTCGACGCCGGCGTTGACGGCCTGACGGCCGACGGACGCACCACGGTACTGACCCCAGGTGTATTCACCACCGAAGGAGAAGCCGTAGCCCGTCAGCACGAGGCCGGCGGTGTAGGCGTAGACGTTCTGGGCACGCGGGTTGCCGATGGCGCCGTAGGCAACGCCAGCGCCGTTCAGCGTCGGGGGCGAGGCCCACATGCCGCCGAGGCCGGCGTTGATGCCCACCGGGCCGAAGGTGCCGCGGTAGCGGATGGCCGCCGACATCTCGTTCTCGATGCCGGTGCGGTCACGCTGCGCCTGGGTCGTCGAGCCGTCGATGTTCGTACGCTCGCCTTCAAAGGCGTTCGGCGCGTAGGACAGGCCGAAGTCGAAGCCAGCGAACTGCGGCGACAGGTAGATGATCTTCGTCGCGTCGCTGCCGTCGTTGATGCCCGACATGATGTAGGGCGAGGTGTCGGCCAGGCCGGTCTGGACGATGAACTCGTCCCACTCGGCGTCGCCGCCGAGGGCCTGCGAGGCCGGGGCGCGAACCTGCAGCAGCGAGGCGGCGCTGTCTTCCTGACCGAAGCGGAAGGTGCCGAGGCCGTCGAAGCCGAGGTAGCCGTACAGTTCGTCGAAGGACACCGTCGTGCCGTCGCCGGAGTTGGCGACGATGTTGTCCATCTGGAACTCGAACACCGCACCGTAGGTGATGCCGTTCGAGGTGCGGCCGTCGACGAAGACGTTCAGCTCGGCGTCGTTGCGGAAGTCATAGCGCGAACGGGCGCGGGCGTTCGGGCCAGCGAAGCCGGACGAGTTACGGCTGCGGGCATAGTCCCAGTCGTCCTGGACCAACGCGCCCGTGAAGGCGAAGTAGCCGCCGAGGCGGATCGTCAGGCCACCGGCGCCGGCCACGGCCGGGCTGGGCGGAACGACCACCTGGGTGGACGCCGGCTCACCGACCGAAAGCGGCGTCGGGGCAACGCCGACGGTGCCAGGAGCGGTAGGAACGGTCACGCCCTGGCCAACCGCACCACCGCCGCCACGCGTCGTCTGGGCGAAAGCCCCCGGCGCCAGCAGGGCGGCGCCGACAACAGCGGTCGTCCCCAGCAGAATCTTGCGCATTCTAGTCCTCCTCATCGCCGGCGTGCCGGCAGTTCCGACGGCCGCCCTGCCCCCCCGGACAGGGACCGCCGCCGCATTCCTCCCAATACGGGCGGAAGGGCGGCGTCGTGGCCTGGCCGGACTATGTCTCGGCGTGGCGCCGCGCGGCAACCGCCCTCTCGACCGCGCCGCGACTTACCTGAGACAGTGTGGCGGGTGCGCCACAGCCTCCGGGGCCAGCCCGTCGATCGCGGCGAACCCCGCGGCGCGCCGGGGCACACGCTTGGCCGTCGCGGCCGACACTCCCCCCAGCGCCGCCGCGGGCACCCCGAGGCGTCGCGCGGCCGCCGCCCAGCGCAGCGGCCCGAGGGCCCCGGCCCCGGGATGGGAGCGCGTGGCAAAGAGCGGGGAAAGGAAGGCCAGGTCGGGGCGGAGGCGCCGCGCCCGTGCCGCCGCCGCGGCGCCCCCGTGGACAGCGAGGCTCAGCAGCGCCCCCGGCGCGCCGGCCCGCCGGGCGATCCGGAAGGCCAGGAGCCCCCGGGTCGCCCGGCGGTCGGGCATATGCAGCCCCGCCCGCGCATTCAGCGCCGCGCGCCCATCCGCCGCCAGCAGCAGGACAAGGCCCCGTCGCCGGGCCAGCCGCACCAGTGCCGCCAGCACCGGCGGCGCGAGGCCCCGCGCCAGCACCCCGGCACCCCTCGGCAGGCGCGCCGCCGCCGCGCAGGGGTCCGGCAGACGCACCGGATCCGAGACGAGCCACAGTGCCGGCAATGCGCGCCCGCGCCGCTGCACCGGGGCCAGCCGCCGCATCCTTGCGGCCAGGGCCGACACATTATTCATGTGGTGGATTCCGGATCCCGCCGATCTGGCCTAGCCTGCCCATCCCATGACCACCGTCACCGACATCGCCGCCAACCTGGCCGCCATCCGTGCCAGGATCGCCGAGGCCTGCATCCGTGCCAACCGCGACCCTGGGGCCGTGACCCTGGTCGCCGTCTCCAAGACCCATCCGCAGGAAGCGGTCGTCGCCGCCCTGGCCGCCGGCCAGATCGAGTTCGGCGAGAACCGGGTGCAGGAAGCCCAGGGGAAGTTCCCCGGCCTGCGCGCCGCCCACCCGTCCATGCGGCTGCATATCATCGGCGGGCTGCAGACCAACAAGGCGCGCGACGCGGTCGCCGTGGCCGATGTGATTGAAAGCATCGACCGGCCGAAGCTCGCCGCCGCGATCGCCGACGCCATGGCGAAGACCGGGCGCCGCCCGGATTGCCTGGTCCAGGTCAATACGGGGGACGAGACCCAGAAATCCGGCGTACCCCGCGCCGAGGCCGATGCCTTCATCCGGGCCGCACGCGAGGAGTACGGCCTGCCCGTAACGGGGCTGATGTGCATTCCCCCGGCCGAGGGCGATCCCCGGCCGCATTTCGCCTTCCTGCGCGATCTCGCTGCGCGGCACGGGCTGCCCATCCTCTCCATGGGCATGAGTGGCGACTTCGAGGCCGCGATCGCCGAGGGCGCCACCCATGTCCGCGTCGGAACGGCGATCTTCGGGCATCGGCCCACGCCGGCGTAAGACGGGGCGCGCTGCGACGGCTGCCCCCGGCGGCGTGGTCCAGGGCGCCTCGCGCCGATCTGCGCCTGAACACCCGGCGCCGGGGCACAGGCGTTGCAGGGCGAACGGTGTGACCAGTGTGAGGAGCCCGGCATGTCCGACATCTATGCAGCGCGCGGCTATGGCAGCCGCAAGCAGGGCTTCGGCGCCAAGCCCGGCGTCGTGGTCGTGGACTTCCAGCGCGGCTTCACCGATCCGGCCTTTCCCATGGCCGGCGCGCCGATGGTCGAGGAGGCCGTCCGGAACACCGTCCCGCTCATCGAGGCCGCGAAGCGCGCCGGCCTGCCGGTCGTCGCCTGCGTCAACGGCTATCACAGCCGCATGGCCGTGCCGCATTGGAAGGCGGACCCGGTCTACGACCTGATCGCCGGCACGCCTTCGGTGGAACTCGACCCGCGCATCGCCGCGGCCGGGCCGGATGTGGTGCTGATGAAGTCCGCGCCCTCGATCTTCTTCGCCACCCCCGCCGGGGCCATCCTGACCAAGGAACGGGTCGACACGGTGATCGTGACGGGCTGCATCACCTCGGGCTGCGTGCGGGCGAGCGTGATCGATGCCTTCTCCCTCGGCTTCCGGGTGATGGTCCCGCACGACTGCGTGGGGGACCACGATCCGGCGGCGCATCAGCAGAACCTGACCGATGTCGATCGCCGCTATGCCGATGTGATCGACGCCGCGACCGCGATCGCCGAGATCGAGCGCTGGCGCCAGGCCAATGACCGCGGCTGAGGCTTGACGCCGGGGCGCGCAGGCGGGATGCACGCCCCGGTTCCGCTTCAGCCAAGGCTTCCCATGACCCGCGTCTTCTCCGGCATCCAGCCCTCGGGCGTGCCCACCCTCGGCAATTATCTCGGCGCCATCCGCAACTGGGTGCCGCTGCAGGACACGCATGAGGCGATCTACTGCGTCGTCGACCTGCACGCGATCACGCAATGGCAGGACCCCGCCGACCTGCGCCGCCAGACGCGTGAGATGGCGGCGACGCTGATCGCCTGCGGCCTCGATCCGAAGCGCTGCATCCTCTTCGTGCAGTCGCATGTCCGCGCGCATGCGGAACTGGCCTGGATCTTCAACTGCGTCGCGCGGCTCGGCTGGCTGAACCGCATGACGCAGTTCAAGGACAAGGCCGGCAAGAACCAGGAGGCCTCCTCGGCAGGCCTCTACGTCTATCCGAACCTGATGGCGGCGGACATCCACGCCTACCACGCGACCAAGGTGCCGGTGGGTGAGGACCAGAAGCAGCATCTGGAACTGGCCAACGACATCGCGCAGAAGTTCAACCACGATTACGGCGTGGACTTCTTCCCCAACATCGATCCGCTGATCCAGGGCGTCGCCGCGCGCGTGATGTCGCTGCGCGACGGCACGAAGAAGATGTCGAAGTCGGACCCCTCCGACCAGTCGCGCATCAACCTCAACGACGACGCGGATGCGATCGCGCAGAAGATCAAGCGCGCCAAGACGGACCCGGAGCCGCTGCCGGACCATCTCGCCGGCCTCGAAGGACGGCCCGAGGCGCGCAACCTGATCGGCATCCTCGCCGCCATCACCGGGACCCTGCCGGAGAACGTGCTGCGCGAGCATGGCGGGCAGGGCTTCGGCCAGTTCAAGACCACGCTGACGGATGCGCTGGTCGCGCATCTCGCGCCGATCCAGGGTGAGCTGAAGCGGCTGCTGGAAGACCCGGCGGCGCTGGACGCGGCACTGCGCACCGGCGCGGAACGCGCCTCCGCCGTCGCCGAGCCGATCGTGGCGAAGGCGCGGGACATCGTGGGGTTCCTGCCGGCGCGGTGACACGGGGCGTGTCTTGGAGAGGGGCTTTGCCCCTCTCCAAACCTCACCCCACCAAAGGCCGAAAGGCCTTTGGAAACCTCGACTTGGCGCGGTGCGCAGCGGGTGTCTCAGGGAGGGGAAGCGCGGCCTGCGCGCAACGCCTTGATTGATCGCCCTGGTGCGGGCACGGCAGGCGCCCACCGGCACCCGACCGACATTTCTGCCCGGCACCAGGTATTGGTTTCCAAAGGCCTTTCGGCCTTTGGTGGGGCGGGGTCCGGGGAGGGGCAAAGGCCATCCCCGGTTCCTTCACCGACGCACCAACCTGTCAGCCGGCCCGCCCGAACGCTCCCGCATCGTGCAGCGCGTTCATCGCGGCCGCGTCGTAGCCCAGCATCTCCGCCACTGCCGCATTGTCCGCGCCGAGCACGGGCGCCGGCCGATCCGGCTGCGCCTCATATCCCGGATACAGCACGGGCTGCCGCGCCGCGCGGGCGAGCCCCGTGCCATTCGGCTCGAAGAAGCCGACATCCTGGAGATGCGGGTCGGTCAGCAGATCCTCCAGCCGGTTCACCTTCGCATGCGGGATGTCGAGGGATTGCAGCGCGCGCAGCCATTCCTCGGTGGTGAAGCGCAGCATCTCATCCGCGAGCACCGAGTACAGCTCCGCGATATGCGCGCTGCGCTGGCCGGGGTCGCTGAACCAGGGCTGGCTCAGCACGTCCTGCCGGTTGGTGAATTCCAGCAGCCGCCGCCATTGCGCCTCGGTGTAGGGCAAGGCGGCGATCCAGCCATCCCGCGTGCGATAGGGCCGGCGGTCGGGGGCGAACATGCGGTGGTAGCCCGCGCTATCCGGCGGGCCGCCGAAGGCCGCGGCGGCCAGGTGCTCGTTCAGCACGAAGGCGGCGACGGATTCGAACATCGCGGCCTCGACCTCGATCGGGCCACTGCGGCCGCGTGCGCGGGAGGCGATGGCGGCGAGCAACCCGTAGGTCGCGGTCAGCGCCGCCACCTTGTCCGCCATCACACCGGGCACATACGCTGGATCGGCGCCGCGATAGGAGGGCAGCGCGGCGATGCCGCCGGCGGCCTGGATCACGTCGTCGAAGGCCGGGCGGCCGGCGTAGCGCCCGCCACTGCCGAAGCCGAGCGCGGCGCAGTAGATGACCTCCGGATTGATCGCGGCGACCTTGGCGAAGCCGTAGCCCAGCCGGTCGATCGCCTGCGGGCGCATGTTGTGCAGGAAGACCTCGGACCAGCCGATCAGCTTGTCGAAGACCTCCCGCCCCGCTGCTGTCTTGAGGTCCAGCACGATGCTGCGCTTGTTGCGGTTGTTGCAGACGAACATGGCGCTGTCGCCCTGCGGGCCGCGCGGCTGGATGGCGCGGGCGAGGTCGCCCTCGGGGCCCTCGACCTTGATGACATCCGCGCCGAGATCGCCCAGCAATTGTCCGATCAGCGGGCCATAGATGACGGTGGTCAGGTCGAGGACGCGAAGCCCCGACAGCACAGGCAGCATGGTGGCGTTACTCCGGCTTGATGCCCGCATCGGCGACGACCTGGCGCCACAGCGGCAATTCGCGGCGCAGTCGCGCCGACAGGTCGTCCGGCCCGGTCAGCAGCAGCGTTCCGCCCGCTTCCGCCATGCGTGCGGCGAGCGGTGAATCGCGCAGCGTGCCGAATTCGGCGGTGATGCGGCCGATGGCATCCTCGGGGAAGCCGCGCGGGGCAAAGAGCGCGAACCAGATGGTGATGCCGGTGCCGGGCACGGCCTCGGCGAAGGTGGGGGTGTCGGGCAGGATCGGCAGGCGTTGCGGCGCGCTGACGCCGATCAGCACGCCGCGCCCTTCCCGCACATGCGGCAGCAGCGTGGCGAGGTCGCCGCTCATCACATCCACATCGCCGGCGAGGAAGCCGCTGATGAGCTGCCCGCCGCCGCGATAAGGCACGTGCTGCCAGGTAATCCCGGCGCGCGAGCCGAACAGCGCCGCCGACATATGCGTCGTCGTGCCATTGCCCGAGGAACCGTAGGTGATCTCGCCGGGACGCGCCTTGGCCGCGGCGACCAGGCCGGGCAGGTCGCGGAAGGCCGCGTTGGGCCGCACCATCAGCCCCAGGCTGGCTTCCGAGACGGTGGAGATGGGCACGAGCTCCGCGATGGGATCGTAGCCGATATCGGGCTGCACGGCCGGCTGGATGGCGACCGCGCCCGTGACCATCAGCAGCGTGTGCTGGTCGGTCGCAGCGATGACCTGCTTGGTGCCGACCGCGCCGCCCGCACCGGGGCGCGTCTCCACCACGAAGGGCTGGCCGAGACGCGATGAGAGATGTTCCGCGATGAAGCGGCCCGGGATCTCGACCGGCCCGCCAGGTGCGTAGGGAATGATGATCCGCACCGGCCGGTTCGGCCAGGCGCGCGATTGCGCGCGGGCGGCGAAGGGCGTGGCGAGTGCGGCGGCGATCAGCGGGCGGCGGGTGATGCGCATGGATGTTTCTCCCGGTCGTCAGGCTAGGCTGGGTCGCCGCCGCCCGTGAAGAGCGCTTCGGCATCGAGGATGCGCCGCGCCTGCTTCAGATGCGGCATGTCGATCATCTTCCCCTCGATCGCGACGGTGCCGAGGCCCGGATTGGCGGCGAAGGCCTCGACGATGCGGCGCGCGAAGGCGACTTCCTCGGGCGTCGGGCGGAAGCCTGCGTTGATCGGCGCGACCTGGGCGGGATGGATCGCCATCTTGCCGGTGAAGCCTTCGCGTCGCGCGGCGGTGCAGGCGGCGCGCAGGGCCGCTTCGTTGCGGAAATCGGGTTCGACCGTGTCGATCGGTTGCGTGCCCGACGCGACGGCGGCGAGCAGGCAGGCGGAGCGCACATAGCGATAGGTCAGCGCGACGGCGCCGCTCGCATCGAGATTGCCGCTGGCGCCGAGCGCGGCGGGCAGGTCCTCCTGCCCCCAGGTCAGGCCGGCGAGGCGCGGTACCGGAACCGTCGCATACTCCGCGAGGCGCAGCGCGGCCGCGGCGGTTTCCGTCGCGACGGCAAGCAGCCGGATGCTGCCCGGTGTCACGCCGTCGCGCATCTCCAGCGCATCGAGCCAATGCGACAGGCGCAGCAGCTCGTCCGGCCCGTTCACCTTGGGCACGACAAGCCCATCCGGCGCGGCGCGCACCACCGCCGCGACATCCGTCAGCCCTTCGGAATCCAGGGGGTTGATGCGCACCCAGATCTGCGGGCGCTGATCCGCATGCGCCGTCAGGTAATCCACCACCATGTCGCGCGCGACAGGCCGACGCGCAGCGGCGACGGAATCCTCGAGGTCGAGGATCAGCGCATCCGCGCCGCTGTCAGCTCCTTTGGCGAGCTTCCGGTCGCTGTCGCCTGGGATGAACAGCCAGGAGCGGATCATGCCGCGGGCCTGCCCAGCATCAGCGCCTGGCGGCGGCAATGCCCCACCAGCACGTCATGCTGGTTGTAGGCACGGTGCATGAATTCGACGATGCCCTGGCCGGGGCGCGACTTGCTGGGGCGCATCATCAGCACCTCGGATTCCACGCGGATCGTGTCGCCGTGGAATAGCGGCTTCGGAAAGCGCACTTCATCCCAGCCGAGATTGGCGACGGTCGTTCCCAGCGTCGTGTCGCCCACCGATATGCCGACCATCAGTCCCAGCGTGAAGCAGGAATTGACGATGCGCGTGCCGAACTCGGTGCCCTTCGCATACTCCTCGTCGAGGTGCAGCGCCGCCGGATTGTGGGTGATGGCGGAGAACCAGACATTGTCGGTTTCGGTGATGGTCCGCCGGATGGCGTGGTGGAAGACCTGGCCGACGGTGAATTCCTCGAAATACAGGCCGGCCATGGCGTTTCCCCCGATTTGCTTGGCGTCTTGCAGATCGTAAGCATGCGTACGATCATCGGGCAAGCCATCGGAGGAAGCATCATGGATTTCGGCCTGTCGCCGGAGCAGGAGGCGATCGTGGACGGCGTCGCCGCCATCTGCCGACGCTTCGGCGACGATTACTGGCGCGCCTGCGATGATGAGGCACGCTTCCCGCGCGAATTCCACCGCGCCATGGCGGAAGCCGGCTTTCTCGGCATCACCATGCCGGAGGAACAGGGTGGCGCGGGCCTTGGCGTGACGGAAGCCGCGCTGATGATGCACACCGTCGCGCGCCATGGCGGCGGCATGGCCGCGGCGTCCTCCATCCACATCAACATGTTCGGCCCGCACCCCATCGTGGTGCATGGCACGCCCGAACAGAAGGCGCGCTGGATTCCCCCGCTCATCGCCGGCACTGACCAGGCCTGTTTCGGGGTGACGGAACCCAATGCCGGGTTGGACACGACGTCGATCACGACCTTCGCGACGAAAGTGCCCGGCGGGTATCGCGTGAACGGGCGGAAGATGTGGACGTCCACCGGCCAGGTGGCGAACAAGATCCTGCTGCTGACACGCACCACCAAGAAGGAGGATGCGCGCAAGCCGACCGAGGGCATCACGCTCTTCTACACGGACATCGATCGCAGCAAAGTCGAGATCAAGCGCATCCCGAAGATGGGCCGTGCCGCGGTCGATTCGAACATGACCTTCATCGACGACCTTTTCGTCCCCGAGGAGGATCGCATCGGGGAAGAAGGCCGTGGCTTTTCCTACATCCTCGACAGCCTCAACCCGGAACGCATCCTGATCGCGTCGGAAGCCATCGCCATCGGGCAGGATGCGCTCGATCGCGCCGCGCGCTACGGGCGGGACCGCAGCGTGTTCGGCCGGCCGATCGGGCAGAACCAGGCGATCCAGCATCCCCTCGCCGAATGCTGGACAGGGCTGGAATCGGCCTGGCTGATGGCGATGAAGGCGGCCTGGCTCTACGACACGGGCAAGCCCTGCGGGGCGGAGGCGAATGCGGCCAAGCTGCTCGGCGGCCGCGCGGGACACAATGCCTGCCTGCAGGCGGTGCTGACCCATGGCGGCATGGGCTACGCGAAGGAGTACGTGGTCGAACGCCTGCTGCGCGAGGTGCTGATCTGCCGCATCGCGCCGGTTTCCGAACAGCTCGTGCTGTCCTTCATCGCCGAGCGCGTGCTCGGCCAGCCGAAATCCTATTGATGGGCGGCGCGACGCGCTGGGGAGTGACTTTGTCCTTCCCCGGCAAAGGCCTTTCGGTCTTTGCCGGGGAGAGCCCGAGTGGGGCAAAGCCCCTCTCGGTTCCACCGTGGAAGCATCGCTGTCATCAGGAACGCCTCTGCAAACCTCAGCCTAGCGCCCGGCACCGAAGGCAGGACCGGCGCCCCTCTCCCATGCGCGCGCCACCCCCATGACCGCCAAGCCCCGTGGCCGCGGCAGCGCCGGCTTTCGCATCGGCTATCTGGTTCACGACGTCTCCCGTCTGCGTCAGGCCTTCTTCACCGAGAAGATGCGGCCGCATGGCCTGACGCATGCCCAATGGTGGGCGTTGGGCCAGTTGATCCGCCATGACCCGGCGGGTGGCCTGACCCAGGCCGAGCTGGCCCGTGCGCTCGACCTCGGCAAGGTCGCGACCGGGGCGATGATCGCCCGGCTGGAAGCGGCGGGGCTGGTCGAGCGCCGTGCCGATGCCGCGGATCGGCGCCTGAATCGTGTCTTCGTCACGACGCGTGGCAGCCGCGTGGTCGAACGCATGGTCAGCGTCGCGGAGACGTTGAACGCTGCCCTGCTGCAGGGGCTCGCGCGCGAGGATCTGGAAGCGACGATCCGCGTGCTGACGGAGCTCCGGCGCCGGCTCCGCGACCCATCGGCCGGAGGCTGAGGCACGGTCGCGTCGCCCGACCGGGGCTGTATCAATGTGTTGCGCTGCAGCAATCGGCATTGACCGGGCCACGGAAACTCGTCAGTTTCGCGCGTGAAAACTGATTGGTTTCCATAGAGGTGCCTTATGCCGCATCTGGCTGACCGCCGGACGCCCCGCCGCGCGACCCTCCTCCTGGCCATGGCGGCTGTCCTGCCATTGCTGTCGGCGTGCGACGATGCGCCGGGCCAGGGCGGGGCCCACGCCGCCACGCCGCCCCCGCGCCCGGTCGATGTCACGGTCCTGACCCTGCGCCAGCAGGCCACGCCGGTGAACACGATCCTGCCGGGCCGGACTACGGCCTTCCAGGTCGCCGAGGTCCGCCCGCAGGTTGGCGGCGTGCTACGCGAACGGCTCTTCACCGAGGGCCAGGAGGTCGCCGCCGGGCAGCCGCTGTTCCGCATCGACCCCGCGCCGTTCCAGGCCGCGCTCGAAACGGCCGAGGCCTCGCTCGCCCGCGCCAAGGCCACGGCGGACCAGGCCGAGACCACGGTCAACCGCTATCGCCCGCTGGTCCGGGCGCGCGCGGTCAGCCAGCAGGATTTCGATGCGGCCGAAGCCGCGCTGCGCCAGGCGCAGGCGGATGTCGCCTCGGCCCAGGCGGCGGTGGACACGGCGCGGATCAGCCTTGGCTACACGGTGGTCAATTCGCCGATCGCCGGGCGCACCGGGCGTGCGTCGGTCACGGTCGGCGCGCTGGTCACGGCCAGCCAGGCCAATGCGCTCGTCACCGTGACGCAGCTCGATCCGATCTATGTCGACGTGACGCAGCCCAGCGCCGCCCTGCTCCGCCAGCGGCGCGACATCGCCGAGGGCGTGCTGAAGCGCGATGCGAGCGACCGCGCCGCCGCCGTGCTGATCCTCGAGGACGGGACGGAATACGCCCATCGCGGCGAGATGCAGTTCTCCGAGGTGATCGTCGACCAGGGCACCGGCTCGGTCACGCTGCGCGCGGTGTTCCCCAACCCCGACGGTTTGCTGATGCCGGGCATGTTCGTGCGCGCGCGGGTCGAGGAAGGCATCATCGACCGGGCGCTGCTGGTGCCGCAGCAGGCCGTGCTGCGCACCCCGCGCGGCGAGCCCATGGCCTATGTCGTCAAGCCCGACGGCACGGTCGAACAGCGCATCCTGCAGACCAGCCGCGCCATCGGCACCAACTGGCTCGTCTCGGCCGGGCTCAGCCCCGGCGACCGGGTCGTGATGGAAGGCGTGCTGCGCATCCGCCCCGGCGCGAAGGTGACGGCCACCGAGGTGCCGGCCCCCGCCACCGCCGAAGCCACCCCCGCCCGCACCGGCGGCTGATCCAGGCATTTCCCCATGGCCCGTTTCTTCATCGACCGCCCGGTCTTCGCCTGGGTGATCGCCATCGCGATCATGCTGGCCGGCCTGCTTTCCCTGCGCTCGCTGCCCGTGGCGCAATATCCGTCCATCGCGCCGCCCGCGATCTCGATCCAGGTGACCTATCCGGGCGCTTCGGCCGAAACGGTGCAGTCCACCGTGGTGCAGGTGATCGAGCAGCAGCTCAGCGGCATCGACAACCTGCTCTACTTCTCCTCGAACGCGGCGAAGGACGGCAGCGCGACCATCACCCTTACCTTCGCGCAGGGCACCAATCCTGACACGGCGCAGGTGCAGGTGCAGAACAAGGTGCAGCTCGCCGTGCCGCGCCTGCCGCAGACGGTGCAGCAGCAGGGCATCCGCGTCGCCAAGGCGACCAACAACTTCCTGCTGGTGGTGGGCTTCGTCTCCGCCGACGGGCGAATGACGAATGCCGACATCTCGGATTTCGTCGTCACCAACGTGCAGGATCCGATCAGCCGCACGGCGGGCGTCGGCGACTACCAGGTGTTCGGCGCGCAGTACGCGATGCGCATCTGGCTCGATCCGGCGAAGCTCGTGAATTATGGGCTGACGCCCGGCGACGTGGCGAACGCGATCCGCGCGCAGAACGTGCAGGTCGCGAGCGGCGAGATGGGCGCGCTGCCCTCGGTGCAGGGTCAGCAGCTCAACGCCACGGTCATCGGCCCGTCCTACCTGACCTCCCCCGAGGCGTTCGGCTCCATCCTGCTGCGCGTGCAGACCGACGGTGCGCAGGTGCGCCTGCGGGACGTGGCGCGTGTCGAGATCGGCAGCGAGAACTATGCCGTCAGCGCGCTCTACAATGGCCACCCGGCGGCGGGCATCGGCATCAAGCTCGCCTCCGGCGCCAATGCGCTGGACGCGGCGGAGGCCGTGCGCGCGACCATCGACAGCCTGCGGCCGCTGCTGCCGGAAGGGCTGGAGGTGATCTACCCCTACGACACGACGCCCTTTGTGAAGCTGTCGATCGAAAGCGTGGTGCATACGCTGCTCGAAGCGGTGGTGCTCGTCTTCTTCGTCATGCTGCTGTTCCTGCAGAACCTGCGCGCGACGCTGATCCCGACCATCGCCGTGCCGGTCGTCCTGCTCGGCACCTTCGCGGTGCTCAGCATGGCGGGCTTCACCATCAATACGCTGACCATGTTCGGCATGGTGCTGGCGATCGGCCTGCTGGTCGACGACGCCATCGTCGTGGTCGAGAATGTCGAGCGCGTGATGGCCGAGGAGCATCTTTCGCCGCTCGAAGCCACGCGGAAGTCGATGGACCAGATCACCGGCGCGCTGATCGGCATCGGCCTGGTGCTTGCAGCGGTGTTCCTGCCGATGGCCTTCTTCGGTGGATCGACCGGCGTGATCTATCGCCAGTTCTCCATCACCATCGCGACCGCGATGGGCCTGTCGGTGCTCACCGCCATCGTCTTCACCCCTGCGCTCTGCGCGACGATCCTGAAGCCGCACAAGCCCGGTCAGACGCAGAAGGGCTTTGCCGGCTGGTTCAACCGCGGCTTCGCGCGCGTGACCGCGGTCTATACGCGCTTCGTCACGGCCAGCCTGCGCCGGCCGATCCGCATGCTGCTGTTCTACGCCGTGCTGCTCGGCGCCCTCGGCATCGGCTTCATGCGCCTGCCCGGCGGCTTCCTGCCGGATGAGGACCAGGGCATCACCTTCGTGCAGGTGGTCACCCCGCCGGGGGCGACGGCCGGTCGTACCCAGGCGGCGCTCGACCAGATCACGCGCTACCTGATCGAGGAGGAACGCGACACCGTCGCCTCGGTCTTCTCGCTGAACGGCTTCAACTTCAGCGGGCGCGGCCAGAACGCCGGCATGGCCTTCATCCGGCTGCGCGACTGGGACGACCGCAAGGCGGCCGCGCAGCGCGTGCAGGCGCTGAACGGGCGCATCATGGCCCGGTTCGGCGGCTACCGCGACGCGATGATCTTCGCCTTCGCCCCGCCGGCCATCACGGAGCTCGGCAACGCGACGGGCTTCACCTTCCAGTTGCTGGACCAGGGTGGGCAGGGGCATGCGGCGCTGATGGCCGCGCGCAACCAGCTCCTCGGCCTCGCCGGGCAGAGCCCGGTCCTGGCGGCGGTGCGTCCCAACGGGCTGAACGACGAGGCGCAGTTCCACCTCGTCATCGATTGGGAACGCGCGAGCGCGCTCGGCCTCACGGTGAACGACATCAACACGACGCTCGCCACCGCCTGGGGCTCCACCTATGTCAACGACTTCATGGATCGTGGGCGCGTGAAGCGCGTCTACCTCCAGGGCGATGCGGAATCGCGCATGCTGCCGGGGGATCTCGACCGCTGGTTCGTGCGCAATGCGGCGGGGCAGATGGTGCCTTTCTCCGCCTTCGGGCGCACCGAGTGGGTCTATGGCTCGCCGCGTCTCGAACGCTTCAACGGCATTCCTTCGCGCGAAATCGCCGGCGCGCCAGCGCCTGGTCACACCACGGGCGAGGCGATGGCCGAGATGCAGCGGCTGATGGCGCAGCTCCCACCCGGCTTCGGTTCCGCCTGGTCGGGCCTGTCCTACGAGGAACGCCAATCCTCCGGCCAGGCGCCCGCGCTCTACGCCATCTCGCTGCTCGTCGTCTTCCTCTGCCTCGCCGCGCTGTATGAAAGCTGGTCGATCCCGGCCGCGGTGATGATGGTGGTGCCGCTCGGCGTGCTGGGTGCGGTGGCGGCATCGCTCGCGCGCGGCCTGTCCAACGACATCTACTTCCAGGTCGGCCTGCTGACGACGATCGGCCTGTCGGCGAAGAACGCGATCCTGATCGTCGAATTCGCCAAGGAGAACTTCGACCGCGGCATGGAGCTGGTCGAGGCCGCGACCGATGCGGCGCGCCAGCGCCTGCGGCCGATCATCATGACCTCGCTCGCCTTCGGGCTCGGCGTGGTGCCGCTCGCCATCGCCTCCGGCGCGGGGGCGGGCGGGCAGAACGCGATCGGTATCGGCGTCCTGGGTGGTGTGGCCGCCGGCACCGTGCTCGCCATCAGCTTCGTGCCCCTGTTCTTCCTGGTGGTGTTGCGCCTGTTCCGGACGCGGCGCCGCCCGGCCCCCCATGCGCCGACGCCGGCTGCCGTGCCGCAGGCCGGAGAGTGACCATGATCCGACTCCCTGTCGTTTCCTTCGCCGCCTTCCTCCTCGCGGGCTGCAGCCTGATCCCGGACCAGCCGGAGACCAACCCCGCGGTCTCCGCCGCCTGGCCCGACGGCCCGGCCTATCGCAGCACGGCGGGCACGACGGCCGCGGATCCAACGCGCGAGGCGGATGCCATCGGCTGGCGCGACGTCTTCAACGACCCGCGCCTGCAACGCGCGATCGACACGGCGATCGCCAACAATCGCGATCTGCGCATCGCCGTGTTGAATGTCGCGCTGGCGGAGGCGCAGTACCGTGCCCAGCGCGGCGAACTGTTCCCGCAGATCGGGGCCTCGGCGAGCTACAGCGCGACGCGCACGCCATTGCCCGTCGCCTCCACCTCGGTTCCGGTCGATGCCACGGGCGGCGTCACGCGGCGCATTTCCTCGGCCGGCGTCGGCATCAGCTCCTATGAGATCGACCTCTTCGGGCGCGTCCAGAGCCTGACGGAATCGGCCTTCCAGACTTATCTCGGCTATGCCGAGACACGGCGCGCGGCGCAGATCAGCCTGATCGGCCAGGTCGCCGAGGCATGGCTCGCCATCGCCGCGGATCAGGAGGCGCTGGACCTGACGCGCCAGACCCTGGCGAATCAGGAGGAAGCCTTCGGCATCACCCGCGCCGCCTATCAGGGCGGCACGACGACCGAACTCGCGCTCCGCCAGGCGCAGACCTCCGTCGAGACGGCGCGGGCGAGCTTCGAGCGCTACACGCGGCTCCGCGCCCAGGATGTGAACGCGCTGGCCCTGCTGCTGGGCGTGCCGGTGCCGCAGGACATGCTGCCGGATTCGCTGTCGCGACTGCAGCAGCCGGTCGCGGACGTGCCCGCCGGCGTGTCGTCGGGCATCCTGCTGCGCCGCCCCGACGTGCTGGCCGCCGAGCGCAACCTGGTGGCCGCGAATGCGCAGATCGGCGCCGCGCGCGCGGCCTTCTTCCCTTCGATCACGCTGACCGCGAGCGCGGGGGCATCGAGTGCGAGCCTATCGAACCTGTTCGGCGCGGGCAGCGGCGCCTGGACCTTCGCGCCGCAGATCAACCTGCCGATCTTCACCTTCGGCACGCTGCAGGGGAATTTGGATGCGTCGCGACTGCGCACCGACATCCAGGTCGCGACCTATGAGCGGACCGTCCAGTCCGCCTTCCGGGAAGTGGCCGATGCGCTCGCCGCGCGCGGCACCTATGACCGCCAGATCGCGGCGCAGCGGGCTCTGGTCAGCTCCTATCAGGATGCCTATCGCCTCGCGCTGATGCGCTTCCGCACGGGGCTCGACAACTACCAGGCCTCGCTCGACGCGCAGCGCCAGCTCTTCACGGCGCAGCAGGAACTGATTGCGCAGGAATTGCTTCGCCAGCAGAACCGGGTTTCACTTTATCGTGCCCTTGGTGGCGGCTGGCAGGAACGGAGCGGGGCGGTGGCGCAGACAGCATCGACAGCGCGATGAGCGCGACGGCGGAGATCGCGCCGCGACGCCGCTTGTGCGAGGCGGATCGCCTTCGCCTTCTGCGCGAGGCAGCCGAGGCGATCTTCCTCCGCGACGGCTATGCCGCGGCGCGCATGGACGATGTCGCGCATCTGGCCGGCATGTCGAAGCGCACGCTGTATCAGCACTTCCCGTCGAAGGCGGCGCTGTTCGAGGCCGTGATGGAGGATTGCCTCCGCCCCTTCATGGACGATGTGCCCTTGGATGATGACGCCGACCTCGCCCGGGCGCTGCGCAACATCCTGCTGGCCGTCATGCGTCACCTTTTCCAGCCGCGGCAGGTCGCCATCTTCCGCCTGATCATCGCCGAGGTGAATCGGTCCCCGGAGTTGGCCGATGCGTTCCACCGGGCCGGGCCGGGCAAGGGCGCCGGCGCGCTCGAGTATCGCCTGGGTGCCGAGATCGCGGCAGGGCGGCTGGCCTTGCCCAATGCGCAGGAAGCAGCGCACATGCTGCTCGGCATGGCGATCGGCGCGTCCCAGATGTTCCTGCTCCTCGGATTGCAGGGCCCACCCACCGCGACGGAGATGGAAGCGCGCGTCAGCGACGCCGTGGATGTCTTCCTGCGCGGCGCGGCACGCGATCCCACCATCTGATCGCGGCGCGCCGTCACGCCGTGCCGCGATCCTGTTCGATCCAGCGGCCTGTCTTCCGGGCCGCGTCGCGCACCGCCGCGACGATCCCCTGATAGCCGGTGCAGCGGCAGATGTTCGACGCCAGCGCCTCGCGCAGCGTCTCCTCGGTCAGCATCTCCTGCCGTTCCAGCAGCCAGGTGGACAGCATCAGGAAGCCCGGGGTGCAGAAGCCGCATTGCAGGCCGTGATGGTCCTGGAAGGCCTGTTGCAGCCCGTTCAGCGTGCCGTCCGGCGCGGCGAGACCTTCCACCGTGCGGATCGCCGTCCCCTCGGCCTGCACCGCGAACATCAGGCAGGCGCGTGCCGGGACGTCGTCCACCAGCACCGTGCAGGCGCCGCAGACGCCATGCTCGCAGCCGAGATGCGTGCCGGTCAGGCCGCATGATTCGCGCAGGGCGTCGGCGAGCGTCGTGCGGGCCTCGACCTCGATGCGCCGTGCCGCGCCATTCACGGTGAAGGTCACGACATGGCGGCTCATGCGCGCTGCTCCGCCGCGCGGATGGCGGCGCGGATGCGTGGCGGCGTCGCCGGGATCTCCAGGATCTCGACACCGAAGGGCGAGAGCGCGTCGCTGATCGCATTGGCGATCGCCGCCGGCGCGCCGATGGACCCGCCCTCGCCCAACCCCTTCGCGCCGGTCAGGGTGAAGGGGCTGATCGTCTCGCGGTGGTGGATCTCGATCTCGGGGATCTCCATGGCACTCGGCATGGTGTAGTCGGCGAGCGTGCCGGTCAGGATGTTGCCGTCCTCGGCGATGACGACCTCCTCGTACAACGCATTGGCGATGCCCTGCGCCACGCCGCCGCGCACCTGGCCGTCCGCGATCAGCGGATTGATGATGCGTCCGGCATCCTCGACCACCAGGTAGCGCTCGATGCGCACATGGCCGGTCTGCGCATCCACCTCGACGATCGCGGCGTGGCAGGCGTTGGAGAAGGTGCCCGGCGGATCGTAATGGGCGCTCTCGGCCAGGTTGAAGCCGTCGAACAGGTCGCTGCGCTGATGCACCTGCTTCGCGAGCGTGGCGATGGCGATGGACGACCCGTTCGCCGCAACGGCCTCGCCCTCGCGCAGCGTGATCTCGGCCGGGGTGGATTGCAGCACCCGCGCCGCCGCGGCCCGCAGCCGCGCGGCCAGCTTGTCGGCCGCTTCCTGGGATGCGCCGCCGCTGATCACCATCGCGCGGCTGGCGAAGCTGCCCCAGCCATAGGGCGTGCGGTCGGTGTCGCCATGAATGACGCGCACCGCCTCCGGCGCGATGCCCAGGCGATCCGCGACGAGCTGTGCCAGCGCCGTGCGCAGCCCCTGCCCATGCGGGGAGGCGCCGATGCGCAGCTCCACCTCGCCGCCGGGCGTCATGGCGATGTCCACGACCTCGTAACCCGGCACCACGCCCATGCCGCGCGCGGCGAAGGCGGGCGTGCCGTAGCCGGTGCGCTCGTTGAACACGGACAGGCCGAGCCCGAGATGGCGCCCTTCGGCCCAGGCCGCCTTCTGCCGTTCGCGGAAGGCCGGGATGTCGAGATATCCGGCGGCATCATCCAGCGTCTCGATGTAGCTCGCCTCATCCAGCGTGAGGCCTGTCGCACTGCGATGCGGAAAGCTGTCCACCAGGTTCTTCCGCCGGATCGCCACGGGGTCCAGGCCGATGCGCTTCGCCGCCATGTCGATCAGCCGTTCGAGGCCGAAGGTGATGACCGGCCGCGACACGCCGCGATACGGCGCCATGGTGCAGGTATGCGTCAGCACGCCGCGCGCCCGCGCGCTGTAGGCCGGCACCTTGTAGGGCCCCGGATACTCCGCGAAGGCCATCAGCGGCTCGACGCCGCAGGTGGTGGGATAGGCGGAGAAAGCGCCGATGTTGGACAGGATGTCGGCCTCGAGCGCGAGCAGCGTGCCATCCGCCGCGAAGGCGCCGCGCAGCCGGTGTTCCTGGTCGCGCGAATGGGCCGAGGCGATCAGGTTCTCGTTGCGGTCCTCGATCCAGGCGAAGTCGCCGCGATATGTCCGCGCGAGCCAGACCAGCACCGCATATTCCGGGAACAGCGCCATCTTCTGCCCGAAGCCGCCGCCGACATCGGGGGCGATCACCTGCAGGTCGGCCTCCGGCATGGACAGCAACTCGGCGATGCCGGTGCGCAGCATGTGCGGCATCTGCACCGAGGCGGTGAGCCGCACCCGTCCCGTGGTGCGGTCGTATTGCGCGCAACCGCCGCGCGCCTCCATGGGCGAGGCATTCTGCCGGCGCGACCGCAACGCGATTTCCACCACATGGGCAGCGGAAGCGAAGGCGGCGGCGGCTTCGGGGGAGTCCACCACGCCTTCGACCGCGACATTGCCGGGCGCGATGGGATGCACGGGCGCGGCGGCGGGGTCCAGCGCCTCGGCCATGCTGACCAGCGCGGGTTCCGCCTCGATCTCGAGCGTCACCGCCTCCAGGAGGTCCTCGGCCTCCGCCGCGGAAGGCGCGACGATGGCAGCGATGGCCTGGCCGACGAAATGCACGCGATCGGCGGGCAGCACGGGTTGTTCCACCGGCCGGTAGGCGAAGCGGTAGAGCATCGGCTTGATGGTGCCGATGGCGCCGAGCTCCGCCGCGCCGACGAAGATCGCGCCGGGCGGCATCTCCTCCGGTGCGCGCAGAGCGGCGATGCGGCCATTCGCGATGGGGCTGCGCAGGAAGCGCACCGCCCGCGCGCCGACTGCGACATCGGCGGTGAAGCGGCCTTCCCCGCGCAGCAGGGCGGGATCCTCGAAGCGGCGCAGGCGGCGTCCGACCCAGCTCATGCGGCGATCGCGTCCTCGATGGCGCGGCGGAGCATGACGCGCACCAGGTCGCGTCGGTATTCCGCCGGGGCGTGGATGTCCTCCTGCGGGTCGCAGCAGGCGGCGGCGCGTTCGGCGGCGGCCTCGGCGCCGTCCCGCGGCGCGTGGCCGATCAGCGCGGCGGCGGCTTCGGGTGCCAGCGCCGGCCGGCCGGCGATGCCGCCGAGGGCGATCCGCGCCTCGGCCACGCGTCCGGCGTCGAGGCGCATCGCCACCACGGCCATGGCAAGCGCGAAATCCCCCGCGCGGCGGGCGAATTCGGCGAAGCCGCAGCACCAGTCCGGGCCGAGGAGCGGCAGGCGGGCTTCCGCCAGCATCTCCCCGGGTTGGATCGCGGTGGTGAAGACGCCCTGGAACCAATCCTCGGCCCCGACCTCCCGCCTGCCCTGCGGCCCGGCCAGCACCAGGCTGCCGCCCAGGGCGAGCGTCGTCGCGCACCATTCCGAGGCCGGGTCCGCATGGGCGAGGCTGCCGCAGAAGGTGCCCCGCTGCCGGATCGGGGCATGGGCGATGTGCCGCACCACGCGCGTCAGCAAGGCGCCGACCGGCCCGGGCGCGACCGGCGCCTCGAAGCGCGCATGCCGGGCCAGGGCACCGATGCGCAGCAGGCCGTCCCCGGGGTGGATGAAGGCCAGGCCGGCGATGCGGTTGATGTCCACCAGCACGCCGGGCCGCGCCATGCGGAAGGCCATGGTGGGCACGAGCGACTGCCCGCCGGCGAGGATCCGCGCTTCCTCCCCATGCGCGGCGAGCAGCGCCAGCGCTTCCTCCACCGTGCCTGGGGCGTGGTAGTCGAAGGCGGCCGGCTTCATCCGGCCCCGCGGGCATGGGATCGCATGGGCGATGATGCTAGAGCGTGATCGCCGGAGGTGGAATCACCGCAGGCGTGAAACACGCGATCAATCAGGAAGCCGGGGCTCGGGCCGTGTGCGCGAGCGAACGGAACTTGTCCCGTGGCGCCTGCCGCGCCGGGTCCATCCGCTTGCGCATGGCCGGCACCGTGCAAGGATGCGCCCAAACCCATCGGAGGAGAGCTTTTGGCCCGCGCCGCGCCCAAACCGAAGACCGAGGAAGCACCGCAGGCCGCCCCCGCCCGCCCCCGCCGCCGCCCCGCCGCGCGCACCGAGGACCTGGTCTCCATCCTCGAGGTCGGGGGCTACGACCAGCCGGCGCAGGGCCGCATCGTGCAGATCTTCGAGGTTGCCTGCCGGATGTTCGCGCAGAACGGCTTCGACGGCGTGTCCATGCGCGACATCGCGCTGGAATGCGGGATCTCCAAGGCGACACTTTACCATTACTTTCCGGACAAGGATTCGCTGCTGCGGCCGCTCGCCATGGGCGTGACCAAGGCGCTCTACCTGCATGTCGCGCGGCATGATGATTCCACCCAGCCCGCGCCGGACCGCCTGCGCAGCCTGATCGGGGAGACGGCGCGCTTCTTCGACCGTCATCGCTGGGCGTGGATCGCTTCGGCCTCGACCTTCTGGAACGATCCGGAACTGCGCTTCCGGCGGGAGCGCATCGGCTGGCGAGACCGCTACGAAAGGCTGCTGCGGGAGATCCTGGAAGCCGGCGTCGCGGCGGGCGAGCTACGCCCCATGGATGTCGCCGTGGCGGGGCGGATGATGCTTGGCGCGGTCAACTGGATGGCGCGCTGGTACGATCCGAAGGGCAAGCTGACGGCGCCCGAGATCGCGCTGGACTTCTGTGAGATGATGCTCAGCGGAATCCTGGCGCCGCCCCCACGGGGACGGCGGGCGCGGGAGGCGGAGTAGGGAGGGACTGGGTGCCCTCGGAGGCCTTGCGCGAGTTGGAGGGGCTTTGCCCCTCCAAGCCACCCCAGCAAAGGCCGAAAGGCCTTTGCAAACCTCAACCTGGTGCCGGGCGCCGTTGATGGAACGGTGTCGGAACCCGTGTTTGCGCCCAAAGCGCGCTGTGAGGGCTTGGCGCTGACCTCATGCCCGGCGCCAAGTCCTGGCGGGGTGAGGTCTGGAGAGGGGCGCCGCCCCTCTCCGGTCGCCCTTAAGCCGCCGGGAACAACGCGCCGGAGACGATGTGGATCAGCCCGTTCGAGCACAGCAGGTTCGCCCGGACGATGCTGGCCGACGCGCCCGAGGGCTGTCCGCCGGCGCGCGCCGCCTGGATGCGTGGCGCGGTCGGGCTGCCGCCGACGGTGCGGATGTCGATGCCGCTGAGCATGCGGATGCGGCCGCCGCGCGCGGCCATGTCGCGCAGGCTCAGCCGGCCGCTGGCGATCAGGCTGCGCAGCACGTCCGCCCCGCCGGTGCGGAGCTGGGCCGGGGCGGCTTCCCACGCGTCGTTCGTCGGCGCGAAGACGGTGAAGGGACCGGGGCCGGCCAGCAGTTCATCGAGGCCCGCGCGGCGCAGCGCGGACCGGAAATCCGAGACATCCGGCTGGATGCCGAGGACGCTCATGATCGGGAAGCGGCCATCGGCGGTCACCTGCTCCGTCGCGCAACCGGCGAGGACCAGGGCTCCGCCGCCGGCGGCGAAGAGGGAACGACGCGTGATCACCGGCGCGTGTCCGTATAAATGGGCGGATCGGGGTTACCCGAAGGGGCGCGGCGTTTTCGCGCCATGGGCGGCATAGGGCAAGCCCCGTGGCGCCGCATGAAGGATCGGCAACGAAACAACGGGTGCGGCGGACTTTCGCGCGAGCGGCGAAATCGCGCTAGATGAGACAGCCCGCAGCCATCGAGGACGTCCCCGTGGTCCAGATCACCTCCCCCGCCTTCAAGCAGAACGCCGCGCGGGCGCTGGCCGATGCGGGGCTGCAGAAAGCGTTGGGCAAGGCCAAGGGCGCCTTCCTCCAGCGCCGGGCCGAGGCGGTGGCCCGCCTGCCGGAATTCGAACAGCTCCGGGACATCGGGCGGGACATCAAGAACCACACCCTGGCCAATCTCGATTTCTATCTCGAAACATTCGCCGCGAATGTCGAGCGTGCGGGCGGCACGGTGCATTGGTGCTCCACGGCGGATGACGCCCGCGCCGCCGTGCTGGAGATCTGCCGCAGGGCGGGGGCGAAGACCGTCACCAAGGGCAAGTCGATGATCTCCGAGGAGATCTCGGTCAACGACCACCTGGAAAAGCACGGCATCACCCCGGTCGAGACCGACCTCGGCGAATACATCATCCAGCTCCGCAAGGAGCATCCGTCCCACATCATCGCCCCCGCCTTCCATTTGAATCGGGAGGATTGGGAGGCGGATTTCCGCCGCATGCACACGGATCTCGACCCGAACCGCGTGTTCAATGAACGGCGCGACATCCTGGCCGAGGCGCGCACCAAGCTGCGCTCGCGCTTCCTCGCCGCCGATGTCGGGATCACGGGGGCGAATTTCCTGATCGCGGAGACCGGATCGTCGGTCATCGTCACCAATGAGGGCAATGGCGACCTGACCCAGACCCTGCCGCGCGTGCATATCGCGCTGGCGAGTATCGAGAAGGTGGTGCCGACGCTGGAGGACGCGACCTCCCTGCTGCGGCTGCTGGCGCGGTCGGCGACGGGGCAGGATTTCTCCGTCTACACCACCTTCAGCACCGGGGCGCGGCGGCCCGGCGACCTCGACGGGCCGGAGGAATACCACGTCGTCCTGATCGACAATGGCCGGTCCAACATGATCGGCTCTGACTTCCAGGAGATGCTGCGCTGCATCCGCTGCGCCGCCTGCATGAACCACTGCCCGGTCTATGGCGTGACGGGCGGGCATGCCTATGGCTGGGTCTATCCGGGGCCGATGGGGTCGGTGCTGACGCCATCCCTGGTGGGCATCGACAAATCGGCGCTGCTGCCCAATGCCTCCACCTTCTGCGGCAAGTGCGAGAGCGTTTGCCCGGTGAAGATCCCGCTGCCGAACCTGATGCGACATTGGCGCGAACGGGAATTCGAGCGCCACCTGACGCCGGCGGCGGTTCGGCGGAATCTCGGTATCTGGGCTTGGTTCGCGAAGCGGCCGGGGATGTATCGCGCGGCGACGCGCACGGCGATGGCCGCGATGTCCTGGCTGTCGCGCGGGAAGGGGCGGTTCCGGACGATGCCTCTCGCGGGCGGCTGGACCGCGGGGCGCGACCTGCCGGCGCCGGAACCGGGCGGCACCTTCATGGCGCGCTATGCGAAGATGCAGCGCGGGGGACGTTGAGCGATGAGCAAGGACGCCATCCTCGATTCGATCCGCCGTGGCCTGAAGCGAGGCCCGCTGCCGGCCGATCAGCGCGCCATGCTGGAAGGTCGCCTCGCCACGCATCCGCGCCACCTGATCCCGGCGCGGTCGCGCGTGCCGCGCCCCGAGCAGATCGCGCTCTTCATCCGCAACGTGGAGAAGGAATTCGGCTCGGTCGCGCGCGTTCCATCGGGCGCGGAGGTGCCGGAGGCCGTGGCGGAGTATCTCGCCGCGCAGAATCTCGCGCCCCGCTTCGTGCTGGCGCCGAACGAGGAACTCACCGAGCTGCCCTGGGGCGACAAGCCCCTGCTGGAATTCGAAGCGCGGCGCGCCCGCGCGACCGATACCGTGTCCGTCCAGCATGGCTATGCCGGCATCGCGGAAACCGGGACGCTGATGCTGCCGTCCGACGCGCAGCGCCCGACGACGCTGAACATCCTTGCCGAGACCGAGATCGTCGTGCTGCGCGCCTCCGCCGTGGCCGGCGCCTATGAGGAAGCCTGGGACCGGCTGCGGCGCGAGCGCAGCGATCCCGTGACCGGCGGCTTCATGCCGCGCAACGTGATGCTGGTGACCGGGCCGTCGCGCAGCGCGGATATCGAGCAGACGCTCGAACTCGGCGCCCATGGCCCGCGGCGCCTGCACATCATCCTGATCGACGACGATCCCGCCGCCCTGCCCGAGGCATGACCCGCCGCCGCCCGCGCGGCCTCACGGAGGCCGACCGCGCGCTGTGGCGCGCCTATGCCGCCGAGATCGTGCCCCTGCCGGGTCGCGAGCTGCCGCCCGAAGCGTTACCCCCGCCACCGGCCGCCCCGCCGTCCGCCGCCGCGTCACCGCCGCCGCCGGCCCCGCCCGGGCGCTGGGCGCCGCCGCCCGTCGCGGTGAACACGCCGCCATCCGGGCTGGACGATCGCCGCTGGCGCGACCTGCGGCGCGGCAAGATCAAGCCGGAACGCACCATCGACCTGCACGGCCGCCGCGCACAGGACGCGCACGCCGCCGTCCACGCCTTCCTGGCCGACGCCTTCGCCGAGGGGCTCCGCTGCGTTGCGGTGATCACCGGACGCGGCTCCTCGCCCGAAGGCGGGGTGCTGAGACGGGAACTGCCGCACTGGCTGAACGCACCGGACCTGCGCCGCATCGTCCTGGGGGCGGCGCATCCGCACCGGGCGAATACAGGGGCGGTGCATCTGCTGCTGCGGCGCAGGCGGTGACGGCGGGGAGAACGTCATAGAGGGCGGCGCGGTGCGGAGGTGCGGGGGGGGGGGGGGGGGGGGGGGGGGGGGGGGGGGGGGGGGGGGGGGGGGGG
>JAYSDS010000072.1:0-29333 GCA_041914265.1 Roseomonas sp. | reverse complement strand
TGCCGCTTCCATTCGAAAATCAACTGATCGGAAGTTAATCATTTAATTTCCAAATGACAAGCGGCGTCCCTAGATCGAGGGCCGGAACAAGAACATCCCGAGAATGCCCCTCATGTCGCTCGCCCCTCGATTTCGGTCCCAGACACCCGCTTCAACACGCTGCCGCTCGCCATCGGCCTGTTCTGCCTGCTCTGGAGCTACGCCTTCGTCGCCGGCAAGATCGGCGTCACCCATTGCCCGCCACTGATCCTGCTCGCCGGGCGCTTCTCGCTCGCCGGCATCTTGATCCTGGGCGCAACGTTGATCCGCGGCGCTGCCTGGTCACTCTCCTGGCGCGATGCCGCGATCTTCGCCGTGCTCGGCATCGCCAACAACGCGCTTTATCTCGGTCTCGGCTACACCGGCCTGCAATCGGTCTCCGCCGGCCTCGGCGGCCTGATCGTCTCGGCCAATCCGGTATTCACAGCCGCGTTGGCAGCGTTGCTGCTCGGTGAAGGCATGACCTGGCGCAAGGCAAGCGGCCTCGTGCTCGGCGTCGTCGGCGTGACGGCGATTGTCTGGCACCGCCTGTCGGTCGGCACCGACAGCCTGCACGGCATCGTCTTCACGCTGGCCTCGCTCGCCTCGATCGTCGCCGGCACCATCTTGTTCAAGCTGCTCGCGCCGAAGGGATCGTTGTGGATCGGCAACGGCGTGCAGAACCTCGTCGCCGGCATCGTGCTGACGCCGATCGCGCTCACTTTCGCCGACATTCACGCGGTCGATGTCACGCCGAGCCTGATCGGCGCCTTTGCCTTCCTCGTGCTCGGCGGCTCGATCCTGGCCTACTGGCTCTGGTTTCATCTGCTGAAAGTGTGCGGCGCCACCGCCGCCAGCGCCTATCACTTCCTGATGCCGCCGCTCGGCATGCTGTTTGCGTATCTCGTTCTCGGCGAGCACGTCGAGGCGCGCGATCTGCTCGGCATCATTCCTGTCGCGCTCGGCATCCATCTGGTGACGCGGCCGGCGAGGGTGTCGGCGTGAGCAGGGCGCCACAACCTCAACTGTCATGCCCCGGCTCGACCGGGGCATCCAGTACGCCGCGGCGGTTGTTGTGAGCGAGCTCTCCGACGAAGGCCTCTGGAATACTGGATCGCCCGGTCAAGCCGGGCGATGACGAGCGGAGAGGGATGCGCACGGAGTGACGCGCCCTCAATCCTTCCTGAACACGATCGACGCCATCCAGCCCGTCATCAGTGCCATCGCCACCGTGGCGAGGCCGTACAGGAACCCGTTGTGCCGCGCGGTCGTGGCGACGAACTGCTCGAAGCCGACCTTGACGATCTCGAACGCGGTCTCGGTCTTGCCGATGAACGCGCCGTTCGCGAACAACTTGATCTCGACCTCATAGGTCCCGATCGGCACCTCGGCCGGCAGTGGAATGCCGGTGCGGAACAGGGTCGGGGTCAGGAACGTGACGGCGCTGCCGTCTTCGCGATAGAGCCCGCGCTGGGTACGCAGGCGGATGAAGGCCGAGCGGAACGCGTCGTTCGGCACCACGTCGGCGAAGTCGCCGCTGACCCGTTGCGTCAGCAGCACGTTGTTCAGCCCGATCTGCTGCCGCCGTGCGATCTCGGGCGAGGTGATCGTTTCGAAGGGACGGTTGGCGAACAGCGCCAGATAGCTCGGCACCTGCAGGAACTGACGGTAGTCGGTATTGATCCAAATTCCAAAGGTACGTTCCTTCCGCCGCGTCACCATGTCGGCGCGCGGGCCCATCACGGTGACGACGAGATCGTAGGCGGTGCGGTCGGCAGGCGTCGTCGCATCCTTCTCCACCGAGCCGAACAGCACCAGCTCCTCGCCGGAATAGTTCGGCGTCACCGTGACGCGGTGGTTGGAGACCGACACGATCAGCCGCTCGGCGCGTGCGGCGCCACCGAGCAGCAGGACGAGAAGGATGGCGAGAAGCGTGCGCATCATCCGCTCACTCCGAGCTCGCGGATGGTGAAGAGGTCCGAGGGCTGGATCACCAGCTCGATCGCGAAGCGGATTCCGACCGAGAGGATCAGCAGGCCGAGCAGCAGGCGCAACTGCTCGCCGCGGATCTTCTGCCCGGCGCGGGCCCCGAACTGCGCACCGGTGACGCCCCCGATCATCAGGATCAGCGCCAGCACGGCGTCGACCAGGTGGTTGGTCGCCGCGTGCAGCATGGTTGCGAACAGCATGGTGACCAGCGTCAGCACCATCGAGGTCCCGATCACCGTCGAGGTCGGCACCCTCAGCAGATAGATCATGATCGGCACCAGGATGAAGCCGCCGCCGATGCCCATGATGGCGCCGATGAAGCCGATCACGATGCCGACCACCACCACCGGGATGACCGAGAGATAGATCTTCGAGCGCTTGAACCGCATCTTCAGCGGCAGGCCGTGGATCCAATTGTGCGTGCGGCGTGGCGGCAGCGCGCCGCGCCGGGTCCGCATCAGCGCGCGCAGTCCTTCCGAGAACATCAGGCTGCCGACGGTGGTGAGCAGCACCACGTAAGAGAGCGCGATCATCAGATCGAGCTGGCCGAGCGCACGCAGCTGGGTGAAGGTCCACACGCCGAGCGCCGTGCCGGTCACGCCGCCGCAAAGCAGGACGCTCGCCAGCGCCGGATCGATCGCGCGCCGCCGCCAATAGGACAGCGCGCCGGAAAACGAGGAGGCCGCGATGTGGCTGGTGACCGAGGCGACCGCGACCGCGGGCGTGATGCCGATGAAGATCAGCAGCGGCGTCATCAGGAAGCCGCCGCCGATCCCGAACATGCCCGAGACGAAGCCGACCGCGGCCCCCATCGCCAGCACCAGCAAGACGTTGACGGGAAGATCGGCGATCGGAAGATAAAGCTGCATCGAAGGACCACGCTCCGGCGAGACGGACCGATTGCGCAAATGCCCGCCGGACGGTCGGAACGATTGCCGCGCCCCTCAATAGCGGAATTCGGCGCGGGGAGGGACCCTAGAATTCGGGCGTGGTGAATGGGGGCGTGAGTGCAGTGAAATCCGCGATGCCCGCGACGACGAAGCTGCGCTCCCTCCCCCGCTTGCGGGGGAGGGCTGGGGAGAGGGTATCTCCGCAGTGGGACTCCCCCAGAGGAGAAAGCCCTCACCCGCGTCGCTTCGCTCCGCGACCTCTCCCGCAAGCGGGAGAGGTGCACCGAGCACGTAGCTTGTTCTGTCTGCCTAAAGCTCTTGGTCTTTAATGCGCGGCCGAAGCCGAACGCTTGGCTGCGACCGGCTTTGGCGCCGGCTTGGCGCTCGCCTGCGGCGCGCTGTCCCAGCCGCCGTTCGGGGCCGGAACATTGACGGCATCATCCGGCTGCGGCTCGGCCGCAAAAGTCTGGATCGCGAGTTTGGCGGCGGCGAGCGATTGCGGATCGAGCCGCTTGGCGACGTCGTCGCGCTTGCCGGCGGCGTCGGCATCGCCCTGCGCGGCCGCCAGGCTGAACCATTTGTAGGACTCGGCGAGGTTCTGTTCGACGCCGATGCCGCGGGCATAGAGGATGCCGAGGTTGAACTGGCTGTCGGCGACGCCGCGATCGGCCGCTTTCCGGAACCACTGCGCCGCACTCTTGTAGTTGGCCCCGCGTCCGCCGCCATCGGCATCGAGCACCGCGAGATTGTGCATCGCCTTGGCGTTGCCGCGCTCGGCGGCCTGGGTGTAGTAGCGGCGGGCGATGTCGGCGTCCTTCTTCACGCCCAGGCCCTTTTCGTAGAGCGTGCCGAGCCGGAAGGTGGCGGGGACGACGCCGGCCTGCGCCGCGCGGTCGTACCATTTGGCGGCTTCGTCGTAGTTGGTCGCAACGCCCTTGCCCTCGGCAAAGCGCAAGCCGATCTCGTAGGCCGCGGTCGGATCGCCCTTCATCGCGGCGCTGCGCAAGGCGGGGCCGCCGATGCCGTCGGGCAGCTTCTCGCTCGGCGGCACCTGGATGACGCCGAGCTTGGCGCGGCTGGTGCCCGATAGCGCGCCGGTGATGTCGCTGCTCGTCGGCGGCGGCACCGCTGCGGCGGGCGCCACCGGAATTTCGACCGAGGCCGAGTTGCCGGGATTGGTAGCGGGCGCCGGCGCGGCATTGTTCTGGGATTGCCGGCCGATCGGCGTCGGCGAGGTCATCGATGGCGTGACCTGCTCGGGCGTCGCGGGCTTGTTCTCGATGACAGGGGGCGCCGGGGCCTGCGGCGCCAGGATGCTCTCCGCCGGCGCGGCCGGGCGGGAAGGCTGGGCCACCTGCGCCCGCAGCGCGTCGATGCTCGGCGCCTCGGGTTCCGGCGCCAGGCGTGCGCCGGGCGGCTGCGCGCTGCTGCCGCGGCTGCGTTCGAAGATCAGTTCGTCCTGGTTGGGCACGCGCAAGCCCCCGGGATCGTCCGGGCGGACCTTGAAGGGCCGCGGATCGGCTTCGATCACCGGCACGCTGCGCGGGCCGGAGACGCGCATGATCCCCCAGGCCAGGGCCCCGCCGACGACCAGCGCCCCGGCGATTCCCCCGCCGATCGCCAGCATCCGCCAGGGCGGCCCGCCGTCATCCGAGGGCCGCACGCGATAGGACGGCACCGGAACGTCTGTCATGCCCAACTCCCCCCTTGGGCCGTGGGCTAGCCCGTCAGCGCATTTCCTCGACCGGCGTCACCCCCATGACGCCGAGGCCCGAACGGATGACCGTCGCCGTGGCGGCGACGAGCGCCAGCCGGGCCCGCGTGGCCGCCGGATCCTCCACCCGGATGAAGCGGAGCGTCGAATCGTCCCGGCCACGGTTCCACAATACGTGAAAGTCAGCGGCCAAGTCTTGGAGAAAGAAGGCGATCCGGTGCGGTTCACGCGCTGTTGCGGCTGCTTCCACCGTGCGCGGCCAGGTCGTCAGTCGGCGGATCAGCGCCATTTCCGCCGCATCGGTCAGCGCATCGAGCGGCACGGAGGCCAGGTCCGCGACCAGCGCGGCGTCGGTGGCCTCCGCCTGGCGCAGCACGGACCGGCAGCGCGCATGGGCGTATTGGACGTAGAAGACCGGGTTGTCGCGCGACTGCTCGACCACCTTGTCGAGGTCGAATTCCATCTGCGCGTCGGATTTGCGCGTCAGCATGGTGAAGCGCACCGCGTCCCGGCCGACTTCCTCGATCAGGTCACGCAGGGTGATGTAGGTCCCTGCCCGCTTCGACATGCGCACCGGCTCGCCGGCCTTCATGACGTGCACGATCTGGCACAGCACGATCTCGAGCGGCACGCGGCCGTCCGAGACCGCCTTCACCGCCGCCGTCATGCGCGGGACATAGCCGCCATGGTCGGCGCCCCAGACGTCGATCAGCAATGCCTCGCCGCGCGCGACCTTGTCGGCGTGATAGGCGATGTCATTGGCGAAATAGGTGTTGGACCCATCCGACTTGCGCAGCGGCCGGTCCACGTCGTCCCCGAAATCGGTCGCGCGGAACAGCGTCTGCGGGCGGGGTTCCCAATCATCGGGCGTCTTGCCCTTGGGCGGTTCCAGCACGCCTTCGTAGATCAGGCCCTTGCCTTCCAGCAGCCTGACCGCGCCTTCGACGGCGCCGGCCTCGACCAGGGCGCGTTCGGAGCGGAACACGTCCTGGTTCACGCCGAGCAGCGCCAGATCCTCGCGGATCTCGATCATCATCATCGCGACCGCGGTCTCGCGGCAGGTGTCGATCCAGCTCGACTTCACCAGCCAGCCCTTCGCCAGCGCCGGGCCGAAGGCGGTGATCGTCTCCTCGGGCGAGAGCTCGTCATTGCCGATATGGCGCGGCATCAGGCTGTCGCCGAAGCGTTCGGCGAGCGCCGCGCCGACCGCGATCAGGTAGTCGCCACGATATTGCAGGGTGACGCCGAAGCGGCGCTCGGTCTGTTCGGCATTCCAATGGTCGGTATCGCCGGTGACCGCGAGGAGATAGCGCCAATAGGTCGCCCAGCCGAGCGCGATGACCTGATTGCCCGCGTCGTTGATGTAGTACTCCTTGGTGACCGCCCAGCCGGCCTTCGTCATCAGGTTGGCGAGCGCATCGCCCACCACCGCGCCGCGGCAATGCCCCACATGCATCGGCCCGGTCGGATTGGCGGAGACGTATTCGACATTCGCCTTCACCCCGGCGCCGAGGGTGCTGTCGCCATAGGCCTCGCCCGCGCGCAGCACGGCCGGGACCTGGGCGCGGAGGAAATCCTCCCGCAGGCGCAGGTTCACGAAGCCAGGACCGGCGGGCGCCGCCTCCGCCACCATGGGCAGGGCGGCGAGCTTTTCCGCCAGCCCGGCGGCGAGCTTCGGCGGCGGCATGCGCGCCGGCTTCGCCGCGACCAGCGCCGCATTCGTCGCCATGTCGCCATGCGACGCATCGCGCGGCGGCTCCACCTGCACGCGGGCCAGCGCCTCGGGGGGGAGTTCGGGCACCAGGGCGGCCAGGGCGGCGCGCACTTCCTGCGTCAACAGGGTGAAGATGTTCTCGGTCATTCGTGTTCCGGGGCAGATCAGCGCGCGCCCTGATACGATACTGCGGGCGCGTCGCGTAACCCCTGGGCGCGCCGGTCAGAGCAGCTCCGTCTTCCGCTTGAGGTCACGCTGGAGCTGCACCGGCACGCCGCGCCGGTCGCAGGGCACGACGCAGCTCGCCGGCACGGCGGTGGCGAGGGGCAGCGCGGCATGGCGCGGGCGGGAATACCCTGCGAAGCGGATATCGAGGCCGCCGCGGCCCGCATTGCGCACCACCTGCCCCCATTCCCCGGCATGAGCCGTGACGAGCGGGCCCGGTTCGTCCCGCACCAGGCGCACGAAGTCGCCGGGCTCGTAGAGCGGCTCCGGCGTGCCATCGAGTCGATAGCGGATCAGCATCGGGCCAGCCTCCGGGGTCGCGGTACGTCGGGGGCAGTGTTCGCGGCCGATGGTGAAGGAAGCGCTTCCATGCGCGCCGTCACCGCTGGCGCCGCAGGTCGCGCTGCAGGGAGAGACTGATCCCCTGCCGGTCGCAGGGCGCGACGAGGCGTGCGGGCAGGCCCGTGATATCCGGCATGTCGCTGGTGCGCGGCCGCGAGAAGCCGGCAAGGCGGATGTCCAGCCCATCCCGCCCCCGGTTACGCAGCACGCGGCCCCATTCGCCCGCGACCGCCATCGGGTCCGGGCCGGGCTCATCCCGCAACAGGCAGACCAGGTCCCCCGCTTCATAGAGCGGCACGGGCGTTCCATTGCGCAGATAGCTGATCCGCATGCCGCCTCCCCGTCCGCCCGGTGGTCCGGAGCCGGATTGTCATTCCGGAACGTGAAGGAATTCTTGCCCGGCGCGGCGGATCAGCCGCCATCGCCCGGGCGGCGCCCGGCCCAGAACAGCCACGCGATCCAGCCCAGCCCGCCCACCACGACCGCATGCGCGCCGATCACGGCCAGCACCGTCTCCCAATGCCAGCCGGACAGCACCAGCGTCCGCCAGCCGGCGGGCAGGGCGTACCAGAGGAACAGCGCGATCAGGGCCAGGATCAGCACCGCCGGCACGGGGCGGCGCGGAATCGGAGGCAGGCCTGGCGGGCGGGTCATTCGCCACCACCGCTGTCGCCGTCACCCGCCTCCGCCGCGTCGCCATCGATGCCATCGTCATCACTGCCGGCCGCACCGCCGGCCAGGTGCAGCACCGCGCCCAGCGCGACCCCGAAGATGCCGGCGACCACACCGCCCTCGCCCAGGCCGAAGCCGGCGAAGGAGAGCAGCAGCAGCACCGCCGAGACGCCCAGCACCGGCCGCGCGACGCGCCGCATCGGCCTGTCAGCCGCCCTTGGCCAGCGCGTCGAAGGCCTTCAGCCGCGCGATCAGCGCCGGCATCTCGCGCAACGGGATCATGTTCGGGCCATCCGAAGGGGCATGGTCCGGGTCCTGATGCGTCTCGATGAAGACGGCCGCGACACCGACCGCGACGGCGGCGCGCGCCAGCACCGGGGCGAATTCGCGCTGGCCGCCGCTGCTGGTCCCCTGCCCGCCGGGCTGCTGCACGGCGTGGGTCGCATCCATCACCACCGGGTATCCGGTCTGCGCCATGATCGGCAGCGACCGCATGTCGGCCACCAGCGTGTTGTACCCGAAGGAGGCCCCGCGCTCGCAGAGCAGGATCTTCTCATTGCCCGTCGAGGCGATCTTGGCCGCCACGTTCTTCATGTCCCACGGGGCCAGGAACTGACCCTTCTTCACGTTCACGGCCCGGCCGGTCTCGCCCGCCGCGATCAGCAGATCCGTCTGGCGGCACAGGAAGGCCGGGATCTGCAGGATATCCACCGCCTCGGCGGCCGGGGCGCAGTGCTCGGGGGCATGGACGTCGGTCAGGGTGGGCAGGCCGGTGACCTCGCGGACTTCCGCGAGGATGGCCAGGCCCTCCTTCAGGCCGATGCCACGCTGGGTGGAGACGCTGGTGCGGTTCGCCTTGTCGAAGGAGGATTTGTAGACGAGCGGCACGCCGGCCGCGGCCGCCATCTCCTTCAGCGCCGCCGCCGTCTCCAGCGCATGCGCCCGGCTTTCGATCTGGCAGGGGCCGGAGAGGAAGACCAGGGGCAGGTCGTTGCCGATGGTGACCGGGCCGACGGTGACGTGATGCATGCGGGGGCCTTTGTGGAAACTCTCGCAGCGCGATGTAGGACAGTCCTCGACGGATCGCCATGCGGCGGGTGCAGCATGGCGGGGCTGCGGTGGCGACGCGGCCCGGTGACGGACGTCACGCCCGCCCCGACCGGCGGTGGCGACGGGCAGACCCCGGACATGGCGCGCCGCATCGCGACCGCGGGCCACGGCACCGAAGCCGACTGGCGGCGCCACGAAGGAAGGCTCTCGCCGGTAGAGATCCCCGGGCCGAGGTCATGCCCCCGCGCCCCGACGCCCCACTGATCAGTGTCGAGCGCCCCCGCCCGGTCAGCGCCTCGGCCTGACCGGGCGGGGCAGCGCCGGCGTCAGACGAGCCGCGCCTGCTTCACCGCCGCGCCGACGAAAGCGGAGAAGAGCGGGTGCGGGTCGAAGGGCTTCGACTTCAGTTCCGGGTGGTACTGCACGCCGATGAACCAGGGATGGTCGGGGTATTCCACGATCTCCGGCAGCACGCCGTCCGGCGAGAGGCCCGAGAAGCGCAGCCCCGCCGCTTCCAGCCGGTCCTTGTAGGCGATGTTCACCTCGTAGCGGTGGCGGTGGCGTTCCTGGATCTCGGGCGCGCCATAGACCTCGCGCACCAGCGAGCCCTCGGTGAGCTTCGCCGGATAGGCACCGAGGCGCATCGTCCCGCCAAGGTCGCCCGACGCGTTGCGCCGTTCCAGCTCGTTGCCGCGCAGCCATTCGGTCAGCAGGCCGACCACGGGCTCGGCGCAGGGGCCGAACTCGGTCGAGGAGGCGCCCTTGATGTCGAGCAGGTTCCGCGCCGCCTCGATCACCGCCATCTGCATGCCGAAGCAGATGCCGAAGAAGGGCACCTTGCGCTCGCGGGCGAACTTCACCGCCTCGATCTTGCCTTCGGCCCCGCGTTCGCCGAAGCCGCCGGGGACGAGGATGCCGTTGACCTTCTCGAGCCGTTCCACCGCCTCGGCGTCGTTCTCGAAGATCTGGCTGTCCACCCAGTCCAGCTTGACCTTCACATTATGGGCGATGCCGCCATGGGTCAGCGCCTCGGCCAGCGACTTATAGGCGTCGAGCAGGTTGGTGTACTTGCCCACCACCGCGATGGTGACCTCGCCCTCCGGCTGGTTCACCGCGTGGACAATGCCCTTCCAGCGCTCCATGCCGGGCTCGCCATAGGCCGAGAGCCCGAAATGGCGCAGCACCTCCTGGTCGAGGCCTTCCTCGTGATACTTGATCGGCACTTCGTAGATGCTGCTGGCATCGAGCGCCGGGATCACGCTTTCGGGGCGGACATTGCAGAACAAGGCGATCTTGCGCCGCTCATTCTCCGGGATCGGCCGGTCGCAGCGGCAGAGCAGGATCTGTGGCTGGATGCCGAGGCCGAGGAGTTCCTTGACGCTATGCTGCGTCGGCTTGGTCTTCAGCTCGCCGGCCGAAGGGATGTAGGGCACCAGGGTCAGGTGCATGAACAGGCTGCGCTGCGGCCCCAGCTCATTGGCGAGCTGACGGATCGCTTCCAGGAAGGGCAGGCTTTCGATGTCGCCCACGGTGCCGCCGATCTCGACCAGCACGAAGTCATAGGCATCCGTCTCGGCCTGGATGACTTCCTTGATCTTGTCGGTGATGTGGGGAATGACCTGGACGGTCCCGCCCAGGTAGTCGCCCCGGCGTTCGGCCGCGATCACGTCCGAATAGATACGCCCCGTCGTCCAGTTGTCGGGCTTGCGCGCCGCGACACCGGTGAAGCGTTCATAATGGCCGAGATCGAGGTCGGTCTCGGCACCATCATCGGTGACGTAGACCTCGCCGTGCTGATACGGGGACATCGTCCCCGGATCGACGTTGAGATAGGGGTCCAGCTTCCGGAGCCGGACCTTGTAGCCGCGTGCCTGGAGCAACGCGCCGAGGGAGGCGGAAGCGATACCCTTGCCAAGGGAGGAGACCACGCCGCCGGTGATGAATACGAACCGCGCCATGGGCGGCCTCCTTAACAAGACGCGCGCGTGGAAGCCACCCACGCCTGCGGCGGGGCAGCCACGCGCCCGGAAGTGGTTGAAACGACGGGCCTAGTTGTTCGGCACGGCCGGCAGCGCCGGGGCCGCGGGGGCGGCCGGCGCCGCGGCGGGCGGCGGCGAATCGAGAATCGACCGGCTCTGCTGGCCGGCGCCACGGGTCATCAGCGCCAGCACCAGCGCGATGACGAAGAAAGCGGTGCCGAGGATCGCGGTCGCCCGCGTCAGCAGGTTCGCCGTCCCGCGCCCGCCCATGAAGGCCCCCATACCTTGGGAGGAGCCGATGCCGAGCCCACCGCCCTCGCTGCGCTGAAGCAGGACCAGGCCGATCAGGCCCAGGGCGACGAAAAGATGCAGGACGAGAAGGACGGTGGTCATGGCGCGGGCTTCTAGCGTAACGCGAACAGGACGGGAATGCCTGAATGCGGCGGGGCCTCGCGCCCTCGCGAGCCATGCCGGCGGACCCCGGCGACCCGAGGGCGGCGCGCGTCGCGCCGCACCCCCAGGAGCGCGCCCTCACCCGCTCGGAGGGGTCGTCGGGCAGTCTCCCGGCAGGGCCCAGCCGGACTGCTGAATCTCCCCGCGGCTGTGTCGCGTCTGGAGCCACCGGGTCGCATCGAGGGCCTCGCAGGGCTCATAGCCGCGCGAGCTGAGCCAGCGCGGAAAAAGCCCGGGCGCAACGGCCGCGGCGATCCCCGAGATCAGCAACGCGGCCAGGAGCGCCCCGGCCCAGCCGGCCCAGTGCGGAGACGCGATTGGCGACACCTTCGACTCCGCCTGCCACTGGGCCCTCTCCCTCATGACTACCGCCCGGCGCGCCTTGTCGCGCGTACGGCCCTCGCGCTGGAAGCGGGCGAGGTCAGCCGCGAGCTTCTCCGCGGCGGCCTTGTTCCGCCGCTCGATCGCACCCGCGATCGGCCAGAACAGCACGCCGGCGCTGATCGAAAAGGCAGCCATGAAGGCCGCGGTGCCCACGAAGATGTCCTCCGGGAGGAGCGCCGGCTCGCCGCGAGACACCGCGGCCACGGCGCCGAACAAATCGGAGGCCTCGGCAAGCATCAGGATGCTGCCGATGAGAAGCGACGCACAGATCAGGGCGAGTATGGTTCGAATCGTCATGTTCAATGGCTGTCACACAGCGCCATGATTGCCCATGGCATTCGTGATACGAACGAAGCATTGCACATCAGCGCCGGCAGGACAGAATCAGTGCTGAAGTGCGCTGGGCGGGGGAGCACCGCCACCGGGCGTGGCGGCAGACCGGGGATGGGCTTTGCCCCTCCCCGGACCGCGAGCCAGTGCTTCGCGCCCTACTAAAGGCCGAAAGGCCCTTGGAGACCTCGCTATGGCGCCGCGCGCCGCGGGCAGGATGATGCCGAAAGCCGCTCTTGCGCCCGTTGCGCGCCGCGATGCCCGGGCGCGCATACCGCGACCGGCACCAGGTCCTGGCCGCACTGCGGCCAGCGGACCCATCGACGTTGCGAAGCGAACCCGGCGGGGTGGTCCGAAGGGGCAGCGCCCCTCCGACCATCAGGAACGCTTCTGACGAGGTAAGGCGTCGGCAGGGGCCGAGCCCCCCGCCTCACCCCACAGCCTTGGCAATCGCCAGGAAATCTTCCGCGACCAGGCTCGCGCCCCCGACGAGCGCGCCATCCACATTCGGCAGCCCGAGGATCGCCGCCGCATTCCCCGGCTTCACCGATCCGCCATAGAGCAGCCGCGTCGCCGGCCCCACCGCCTCCCGCAGTGCGGCATGGATGGCGGCGATGTCGGCCTCGGTCGGGGTCTTGCCGGTGCCGATGGCCCAGACGGGCTCGTAGGCAACGACGCCGCCCGCCGCCGCGAACCCATCCGGCAGGCTGCCGGCGATCTGGCCACGGACCACCGACTCCGCCTCGCCCGCCTCGCGCTGGGCCAGGGTCTCGCCCACGCAGACGATGGGCGTCAGGCCATGGGCCATCGCCGTCACCGCCTTGGCCTTCACCACGGCGTCGGTCTCGCCGTGATCGGCGCGGCGTTCGGAATGGCCCAGAATCACATAGGTCGCGCCGCAATCGCGCAGCATCGGGGCCGCCACGTCGCCGGTATGGGCGCCCTTCACGGCCAGGTGGCAGTCCTGCGCGCCCACCGCGACCGGCTGGCCGAGCATCGCGGCGGCGACCACATGGATATAGGGAAAGGGCGGACAGACCAGCAGTTCCGCCTTCAGCCCAGCAGCACCGGCGCGCACGCCCTCGGCCAGCGTCGCGGCCTCGCGCAGCGTGCCATGCATCTTCCAGTTCCCGGCGATGAGTGGGCGCAGTCCAGGCGTCACGACGATCTCCCTCGGCAAGAGGAATTCCGGTTAGCCGGGGGGGATTGGCCTGTCCATGGGGCCATGGCCGATGACCGCGCGCAAAGCCGTGCCCGGCGGCCAATGGCCGACCGGCTTTCGGGCGAGCCGACCACGGAAGCGGCACGGGCATTGCCCTGAAGCGCGCGGGCCATGACCCGCGCGCGCCCGGCCCTCAGATCTGCGCCACGCCCCCATCCACGAACACCTCGCTCCCGGTCATGAAGCTGCTATCCGCCGATGCCAGGAATGCCGCCGCGGCAGCCACCTCGGCGGGATCGCCGAGCCGCCCGATCGGCGTGCCCGCACCCATCGCGACCATGGCTTCGGCACCGACCACGTCGAGCGCCAATTCGGTCCGCGTCGGCCCCGGCGACAGGACATTGACGCGGATGCCCGTGCCGCGCAGATCCTGCGCCCAGCTCCGCGCGAAGTTGCGGACCGCGGCCTTGGTGGCGCTGTAGACGCTGAAGCTGGGCGTCCCCATCACGCCGGCGCTCGATCCCGTGAGGATGATCGACCCGCCTTCGCCCATCAACGGCAAGCCCTTCTGGACGGTGAACAGCAATCCTTTGACGTTGATGTCGAAGGTCTGGTCGTAATGCTCGGGCGTGATCTCGCCCAGCGGGAGGAGCGCGCCCGTCCCGGCATTGGCGAACAGGATGTCGAGGCTGCCGCGCTCCGTCCTCACCGTCTCGAACAACCGGTCGAGATCGGCCAGGTCCGCGACCGAACCGGTGACCGCGCGGGCATTCTCGCCGAGCGTCGCCAGGGCGGCATCGAGCACCTCCCGCCGGCGCCCGAAGATGGTGACGAAGGCCCCTTCCTCGATGAAGCGCTGCGCCGCGGCATACCCGATGCCGCTGCCCCCGCCCGTCACCACGGCCGTCTTGCCTGCCAGTCTTTTCATGTCGTGCTCCTTGTTCACGGTCGCACGTAGCTGGCGGGATACTCACCTATCGACAAGTATGCACCTTTTGGTAAGTACCTTGGCTATGTCTGAAACCTCACCCGCGCTTGCCGGCTTCACCTGCGGCCTCGACGCCACGCTTCGCCTCATCGCGGGCAAGTGGAAGCCGCTGATCCTCTATTTCCTGCTCCAGGGTCCGAACCGATACGGCGAGTTGAAGCGGGCGGTCCGTGGCGTCAGCGACAAGGTGTTGATCCAGCAGTTGAAGGAGCTGGAGGCCGACAGCGTCGTCAAACGGACCGACCATAAGGAAGTCCCGCCGCGCGTGGACTACGCGCTCACGCCGCTGGGCCACAGCCTCGCGCAGGCGCTCGTGCCGCTATGCACCTGGGGAAGCGAGAACATGGCCGAGGTCTCGCGCATCTTCGCCGAGCGCGCTGCCTGGCGGGACGGCAAGGCCCCGTAGCCGGCGGTAACACGGCCCCACAGCAGCGCCGGACATGGGATCCAAGGGCCTTCCGACCCGTGGCGGAGCGCGGCGCGAAGGGGGCCAAAGCCCCGTGTCGCGTCCCATGCCTGCCTCCCCGCCCCTTCCGCCGCCGCCGCTCCCCGGCTAAGCACGCGCCCCATGCTGACCGCGATGCGCCGCCTTGCCGGCACCTGGCCTGCCAGGCTTCTCTTCGTCCTTCTCCTCGCCTCCTTCGCCATGTGGGGCATCGAGGACGTCGTGCGCAATTTCGGCCGCGACAGCGCGGTCGCCCGTGTTGGCGACGAGCGCATCGAATTGCCCGAGGCACAGGCCGCCGCCCGGCGGGAGATGGCACGCATCGCCCGCCAGCTCGGCAATCGTTTCGAGCCCAACGACGATATCCGCCGCGCCGTCGCCGCCACGGCGCTCGAGCGCCTGATCGCCCAGTACAGCCTGCGCAACGAGGCGAATCACCTCGGCCTCGCCGCCCCAGCGTCGGTCGTGCGGGACGCGGTCTTCGCCATTCCCGGCCTGCGCGGGCCGGATGGCAGCTTCTCGCGCCTCGTCCTCGACAGCTTCCTGCGCAACAACGAGCTGACGGAAGCCCAGTTCCTCCAGGTCGTCGCGGACGAGGTCCTGCGCGAGCAGCTTTCGGGCGCCATCCGCGCCGGCGCCGCCGCGCCGGATGCCATCACCACGCCGCTGCTCGCCTGGGCCTTCGAACGCCGCAGCGCGGAGGTGGTGCAGATCGCCCGCTCCGCCATGCCCGAGCCCGAGGCGCCGACCGAAGCCCAGCTCCGCCGCTTCCAGGAGAACAACGCGAACCGCTTCTCCTCCCCCGAATTCCGCGAGGCCTCGGTCCTGGTCCTGTCGCCGGAATCGCTGGCCAGCGAGGTTCAGGTCGACGACGCCGCGCTCGAACAGGCCTTCGAGGCCCGGCGCGCCCAGTTCGACACGCCGGAGAAGCGGCAGATCTACCAGGCGGTGGTGCCCCAGGAAGCCCAGGCGCGCTCCATCGCCGAGGCCTGGCGCAACGGCGCCGACCTCGCGGCCATCGAGGCGCAGGCCCGTGCGGATGACGGCGGCGCGTCGGATATCGGCCTGCTCGACCGTGCCACCCTGCCCCACGCCAATGTCGCAGCGGCCGCCTTCTCGGTGCCCGAGGGCGGCGTGACCGACCCCGTCCAGACCCCCTTCGGCTGGCACGTGATCAAGGTCGAGCGGATCGAGCCCGCCGTGACCCGCGGCTTCGCGGATGTGCGCGACCAGCTTCGCCGGGAACTGGCCCATGAACGGGCGCTCGACCTCGCCTATGAACGCGCGAACCGGGTCGAGGACGCGCTCGCCGGCGGCACCAGCCTCACCGAGGCGGCCGAGCGCTTCGGCCTGGCGCTCGCCACCGTCACGCTGAACCAGCTCGGCCAGGACCAGGAAGGCCAGCCCGCGACGCTGCCCGTGCCCGAGGCCCAGCGCCCCGAGTTGCTGCGCAGCATCTTCGCCGCCCGCCAGGGCGAGGCCCCGCGCATGGCGGAGATGGGCGACGCCTTCGTCGCCGTCGAGCTCAAGCAGGTCATCCCCCCCGCGCTCCGCCCCTTCGACAGCATCGAGGGGACGCTGCGCAGCGCCTGGATCACCGATGCCCGCCGGCGCGAGGCCGAGGAGCGGGCCGCCGCCCTGATGGCCGCGGTGCGCGGCGGCAAGACCATGGAGGAGGCCGCGACCGAGGCCGGCCTGACCGTCGAGGCCCTCGGCCCCTTCAGCCGCGACCCGGCGCAGTCGGGCAGCGTGCCGCGCGAGATCGTCGCCCCGGTCTTCGAGCTGAAGGTCGGCGAGGTGACCATGGCCCAGACCGCGGAAGGCTTCGCGGTCGCGCGGCTGACCAGCATCACCCCCTTCGACCCGACCTCGGACGAGGCGGCGCGTGCGCGCGTGCGCAGCGAGGTCGAGCAGCGGATGCAGGACGAGCTCGAGGACCAGTTCGCCCGCGCGATCCGTGACCGGGCGAATGTGCGTATCAATACCCAGATTCTGGACCAGGTGACCGGCCGATGAGTGGAACGGATATCGCCGCGGCGCGCGCCGCGCTGGAAGCCGGCCGGGGCGCGATCCTGGTGCGGGAGCGGGTCGCCGACCTCGACACGCCGGTCGGCGCCTTCCTCAAGCTGACGGGCGGGGCGCAGCCCAACGCCTTCCTGCTGGAATCGATCGAGGGCGGCGCGGCGCGCGGGCGCTATTCCGGCATCGGCATGGCCCCGGACCTCGTCTGGCGCTGCAAGGGCGGCAAGGCGGAGATCAACCGCCACGCCCTGTCCGCCCCCCATGCCTTCGAGCCCGAATCCGGACCGGCGCTGGACAGCCTGCGCCGGCTGATCGCCGCCGCCCGCATGCCCGTCCCGCCCGGCCTGCCGCCGATGGCGGCGGGGCTGTTCGGCTATCTCGGCTACGACATGGTCCGGCTGATCGAAAAGCTGCCCGAGACCAATCCGGACGTGCTCGGCATCCCGGACGCCGTGCTGACGCGCCCGACCCTGATGGCCGTGTTCGACCATGTGCGGGACACGCTGACCCTCTGCGCCCCGATCTGGCCGGGGGGCGAGCCGGATGCCGCCATCGAGGCCGCCCAGGCGCGGCTCGACGAGGCCGAGGCCGCGCTCGACCGCCCGGTGCCGCGCGCCGCCCCGCCGGCGGTGCTGCCGAAGCTCGGCGAGCCCAGCAGCAACTTCACCGAGGCGAGCTTCATCGCCGCGGTGGAGAAGGCGAAGGAGTACATCCGCGCCGGCGACGCCTTCCAGATCGTGCCGTCGCAGCGGTTCTCCGTGCCCTTCGCGCTGCCGCCCTTCGCGCTGTATCGCGCGCTGCGGCGGATCAACCCCGCGCCCTTCCTGGTCTTCGGGGATTTCGGCGGCTTCTCGGTGGTCGCGGCGAGCCCGGAGATCCTGGTGCGCTGCCGCGACAACACGGTCACGGTCCGCCCGCTCGCCGGCACCCGCCGCCGCGGCGCGACGCCCGAGGAGGATCGCGCCCTGGAGGTCGAACTGCTCGCCGACCCCAAGGAGCGCGCGGAGCATCTGATGCTGCTCGACCTCGGCCGCAACGATGTGGGGCGCGTCGCCGCGATCGGTTCGGTGAAGGTGACGGCGCAGTTCCAAATCGAGCGGTATTCCCAGGTGATGCACATCGGTTCCGAGGTGCAGGGCCGTCTGCGGGAGGGGCTCGATGCACTCGACGCCTATGCCGCCGGCTTCCCGGCGGGCACGCTCTCCGGCGCACCCAAGATCCGGGCGATGGAGATCATCGAGGAGCTGGAGCCCTCGCGGCGCGGGCTTTACGCGGGCGGCATCGGGTATTTCGGCGCCGATGGCGGCATGGATACCTGCATCGCGCTGCGCACCGCGCTGGTGAAGGATGGCGTGATGCACGTCCAGGCCGGTGCCGGCGTGGTGGCGGATTCCGACCCCAAGGCGGAGTACGAGGAGACGCGGCAGAAGGCCCGCGCGCTGTTCCGCGCGGCGGAGGAGGCGGTGCGGTTCGCCGCGGGCCGGCGGGAACGGGGCAACGCCTGAGCAAGCCCTGTTCCCGAGGCTAGGGGCACAATCTCCGCTTGACGGGTGATCGCAATTTCCCGCGTGACGATTGAGGCTCGGCCGCGCTATTGTATCGATATCGGTATGATGCCGGTGCCACGATGCGCTGCCAATGGATCCCTGCCGCGGTTGCCGTCCTCAACCTGACGGCGTGCGACTTGGCCCGCGATCAGGCGAGCCCGTCGCGGGTCAGCATCCGCGGCATTCCGGCGACCATCGAATCGCTCCCCTCGCAGGATGTATTCCGGGCACGCGACGCGCTGGTCGGCCAATTGGTGGTCGATGCAGGGCTGACGCAGCAGCCGCCCCTGGGCAGCCCGGACTGGGCCGTCGTGTTCCGCGCCGGCGTCTATGAGGTCGGCCGGCAATGCGACATGTATCTCGATGCGTTGTTCCGCTTCGGGCGGGAACAGCGCGCGGCACAGCAGGGGCTGTCCGCCGTCGCGGGGGCGACGGGCGCGATACTGGGCCTGGCGAACGCCGCAGCCTCGGCCATCGCGATCACCGCCGCCTCCTTTGGCCTGGCGGGCAGCCTCTTCGATTCCGGCGTGAACTCGGTGCTGTTCTCGATGGAGCCCTCGGCGGTGCGCAACATCGTGCTGCAGGGGCGGCAGGCCTATCTCGACAGCGTGGATCAGAGCCGGATCCTGTCGCGGCCGGACATGCTCATCTACCTCCAGGGCTATCTGACCCAGTGCTCGCCGGCGGCCATCGAGGCGAATGTCAACAATGCGGCCAATGGATCGCCCTATGCGGTGACGCTCGGCGACCGCGACCAGCGGCAGGCCGCCGCGCGGCTCGCCGCCCCGGCGGTCGTGCTGCTGCAACGCGCGAGGCCCATCGCGGGCAACGAGGGATCCGCCGTGCCGATTCAGCAACTGCCTGTCGGGTCGCGTCCCGTCGGGTGGCGGCAGGGCGACCGTCCCAACGTGACCGAGACGGATGTCAGGCGCATCCAGGTCGCGCTTGGTGTCGCGAGCGCGAGCGGCGCGCTCGACCCGGCGACGCGCGCCGCGATCCGGGAGTTCCAGCTCGGTGCGCAGCGGCGTTTCGGCGCCGATGTCTGGCCGGATACCAGCGGCAATCTCGAGAACAATACCTGGCGGACGCTGCGTGCGCTGGGCGCGCCAGGGCCTGCTAGCCCGCTTCGTGGGCCCTTTGAGCGCGCGCTGCTTGGCGATGCGCGGGCCAGCCCCGCCTACACCACGCTCGACCAGACGCGGGCCTCGGTGACTCGCAGGCTCACGCGGCTGCTGGATTCGGGAATCACGACCGAACAACTCGATGCGCTTGAGACGCGCCCCGATCCGGACCGAGAGCGCGTCGCCCTGCTGCGCGAGGGCATCGCGACCGCGCGCCGGCGGGCGGACCCGCCCCAGCCCGTGGGGAGTTCGGACGCCCTCGATTCCGCGCTGTTCGACTTCGTTGCCGGTCCGCGCCCGGCGGGCGGGTCGTAGCGCCGATGCCACCGCCGCCTCATCGTCGGGGAACAGCCGCATGAAGAAGTACCGGGCGATCGCCGATACGCCACTGCGCGCGGCGCCGGCGCGCGACGCAGCGTCCCTGCTGACCGTGCGGCGGGGCACCGAGTTCTCGGGCAGCGTCGTCGCGGAGGATGCTTTCGTCGAGACTGCGGAACTCGCCGCGAAACCGGGCTTCGTCGATATCTTCGACGCGTTGGAACTGCCGGGCGCCGCCCCGGTTCCGCGGCCGATGCGGCTGGACGACGACATGACCTTCTGCGCCATGGTCACCGAGGCTGCGCGGCATGTCGGCTGGCTGCGCGGCACGGGGGCGGATCGCGACTACCTTCTCGCCATCGCCTATGACGCCAGCGACGGCCTCAAGGACATGGGCAATGCCGAGAGCGCCGGCCCCTTCCGCTTCACGGCTGCGGCCTGGGAAAAGGCGATCACCGAGGGACCCGCGCGCGGGATGGGCCAGACCCGGGAGAACCGGCTCGACTGGAACCACCAGCCCGATGTCGCCGCCGCCCTGGCCGCGGAGGCCGCGGAACGTTTCCGACAGGCCTTCGACCGTGCGCCAAGCTTCCCCGAGCTGTTCTTCCTCCAGACCGTTGGCGACGGCGGCATCGAGGCGCTGGCGCGCCCGCGCGACGAACCCTGCCGCGATGCCATCCCCGGCACCCCGGCGCCCGGCAGCGCGGCGGCGTCGCTCAAGGGCGGGACGCTGACCGTCCGGCAAGCCCTCGACAAGGTTGAGGAACGCCTGGTCGCGGCCTACGCCCAGGCATTGCCGATCATTGACCGGCAGCCGCCCGAGATCCGCCTCGTCCGCCCGGCCGGGGAGGAACCGCCCTGGCTGCGCATCGCGCGGGAGGAAATGACGCGCGGCGTCGCCGAACAGCCCGGCGAGGCGAATGAGGAACGCATCAGCCGTTACCATGAGGTGGCGGGGGTCAAGGACAAGCGCGACGAGACGCCATGGTGCGGCTCCTTCGTCGCGTTCTGCCTCAAGACCTGTGGCGCCGGCGCGGCCGGGGCCAGCGTGCCGCCCTCGCCCGCCCTCGCGCTGAGCTGGGAGGGCTGGGGCCGGACAGCGCCCGACCCGGCGCCGCTCGGCAGCATCGTCGTACTGCGCTTCACCACCGGCGGGCAGCATGTCGGCTTCCTCGTCGGCAGGCCGAATGCCGACCATCTCCGGATCCTGGGCGGGAACCAAGGCGATCCCGGGCAGGTCAGCGAGGTGCATTTCAGGGTGGCGGAAGTCTCGGCGATCCGCTGGCTCGACATGGCCGGGGCACCGGCGCCAGTGGAGATCGTGACGACGACGGATCCGCGCCCAGGCGACGCGCTGTTCCTCGAAAAAGCGCCAGGCATCATGAAACGGCTGATGCGGGACCTGCCGCCGCTGAACCTCATCCAGGCAGCCGCAATTCTCGGTAATATCGGACATGAATGCGGGGGCTTCAGGTTCCTCCACCAGATCGGCATGCCCGAGGGGCTCGGCGGCCACGGGTGGTGCCAATGGGACGGCTCGCGGCGCCTGGCCTTCCTAGCTTTCGCCAAGGCGATGGGCCGCGACTGGCGCGAGGACGAGCCGAACTACGCCTTCCTGGTGCATGAGTTGCGAGGCCCCAAGGCATCGGAAGCGACCGCCTTCGCGTCCCTGGTCAAGCAGGCCACGCTCGAAGCCGCGGTCGAGGATTTCGACCGCCGTTTCGAACGCTCGGGCGTGCGGGCGCTGGACAGGCGGCTGCGTTACGCGAAGCTGGCGCTTGGCGCCATGGGCGGCTGATCGTCCCGCCAGCGGACGCAAACCCCCTGGGGCGGTGATGGCTGCCGCATGCCTGTGCGACAGGCATGTCCACGGCCCACCGATCTCGTCGCGCGATGCGCCCCGGTCGAGGAGCGACAGCGCCCCATGCCCGAAAGGATAGGCGCGTGCCGGAAGATTGGAGAAGGCTGCGCCCCGCGCCAAACCTCACGCGGCCAAAGGCCTACCGGCATGATTCCACCCTGCCAGATCGGCTCTACCGCCACACCGGCGCCCCCAGCACCGCTGCCACCGCGATCAGCAGGAAGCAGATCCCCCGGAACAGTTTCTCACTCGCCAACCCGAACAGCCTGCTGCCGATCCACAGCCCCGCGCCATAGGCCGGCCCGACCAGCAACGCGAGCCGCAGCACCTCCCCGTCCAGCAGCCCGCCGATAAGGTAGACGACGGCGCTGATCACCCCGCTCACCGCGAAGAACAGCACGATGTTCGCGCGCACCCGGCTCGCCGGGATGGCCCCGCCGAGCCAGTAGGCGACCACCGGCGGCCCGCCCATCTGCACCGCGCCCGAGAACAGCCCCGCCGTCGCTCCCACCCCCAGCGAGGCGGCAAGCGTCGGCCGCCCCCGATACCGCCAGCCCGAGGCCAGCAGGGCGAGCATCGCGAGCGCCAGCCCGCTCATCGCCCAGCGCAGCGCGGCCGGATCGGCGTGCAGCAGCAGCCAGGCCCCGATCGGCGTGCCCACCAGCGTGCCGGCAGCGAGCGTCGCGACCTCGATCCGCGACGCCTGGCGCCACGCCGCCGGGACCAGCGGCGCCGCGAGCACATTGTCCATCAGCATCAGCAGCGGCGCCGCGACGCGCGGGCCAAGCAGCGCGCTGCCCAGCGGGATGAAGATCAGCGCCGCCCCGAAGCCCGAGAAGCCGCGCGCCAACCCGGCCAGCGCCGCGACCAGCGCCGCGGCGAGGACGGCGCCATCGGTCATGCGACGGCGCGCAGCGCCATCACGACAGAGGAAACGACCCACAGCGCGGCCAGCACCGCCGCGGCCCCCAGCACCACCGAGGCCGCCCGCGCATGGCGCCCCCGCCGCAGGATCACCCCGGCTCCCACCAGCACCGTCAGCAGCGCCGGCGCCGCCCAGGGCATCACATCCAGCGCGACCATCATGCGCCGCTGGTCCTCACGATCGCGTCCTCGCGCGCCGCGACATCCGGCAGCAGCTTCGACCCCAGTCCCGGCCCATCCATCGGCAACACCCACCCCTGTTCCACGCGCGGCAACACCGTCACCAGCTCGCGATACCAGCTTGCGAGAGTCGCGCGAACCACCTCCTGGAACATCGCGGTGGGCGCGTGCATCGCCAGATGCACCGAGGCGACCAGTGTGATGGGGCCCGTGCAGTCATGCGGCGCGACCGGCCGCGCCCAGGCCTCGGCCAGGGCGGCTATCTTGCGCGCCTCGGTCAGGCCGCCGCACCAGGCGAGGTCGAGCATGACGATATCCGTCGCCCCGGCCACCAGCAGGTCGCGGAAGGCGACCTTGCCGCCCAGCGTCTCCGACGCGCAGATCGGCACGCGCACGGCCCGGCGCAGCTCGGCGAGCGAGGCCACGTCGTCCATCTTGGCGATGGGGTCCTCGGCCCAGGTGATGTCGAAGTCTTCCAGCGCCTTGCAGATCGACAGCGCCGCCGGCATCGACCACAGCGAATGGAGTTCCGCCATGATCTCCATCCGGTCGCCCACGGCCCGGCGGATCTTGGCGAAGGGCTCCAGCCCCTTCTTGAGGTCCGACAGGGTGATCGACACGCCCTGCGTCGCCGGCGCGTAGATGTCGAAGGGCCAGATCTTCATGGCGTTGAAGCCCTCGGACAGCAGGCTTTCCGCGAGCTGGCCGGCATCGCGCATGAAGGCGACCTGGTCGTCATAGGGGCCGCGCGCGACATCCGCGTTGCCGATGTCGCGCCGCTGCGCCGACTTCGTGTTGTAGTCGTAGCCCGCGCAGGTGTTGTAGCTGCGCACCCGGTCCCGCGCCTTGCCGCCCAGCGCCTCATGCACCGGGATGCCGTGGCGCTGGCCCTTGAGGTCCCACAGCGCGATGTCGATGGCCGACGCCGCGCGCGTCTCCGCCGACGATGCCCCGAAGCCGACATAGGGCGTCAGCAGCGCGCGGGAGATCGCCTCGATGTCACGGGAATCGCGGCCAATCAGCAGGGGCGCGGCACTTTCGTGGATCACTGCCTCCACGGCCGCGGCACCACGGAAAGCCTCGCCAAGCCCGGTCAGGCCCTCATCGGTGGCGATCTCGACCCAGAGCAGATTGGGCCGCTCCCCGATGCGGATGGTGCGGATGGAACGGATGCGACTCATACAAGACAGCCCTTTATCCTGATCGGTGGAACCGGGAGGGGCGCCGCCCCTCCCGGACCCGCCCCGCCAAAGGCCGAAAGGCCTTTGGAAACCTCGACCTGGCGCTGTGCGCGGCTGGCCGAAAAAGCGCCGAAACCCGCCTTCGCGCACCAAGGGCGCCTGGAGGGGATCGCGATGCCCTCCTGCCCGGCGCCAAGTGCCGGCTTTCCAAATGACACGGTCATTTGGCGGGGTGGCTTGGAGGGGCAGAGCCCCTCCAACCTTGCCGCGCCGGCATCATTCCGCCCGGATCCCCTGCTTGCGCACGACCTCGGACCAGCGGGCGACCTCGGCCCGGATATGCGTGCCCATCTGCTCCGGCGTGCCGCCGAGCGGCGTGGCGCCGAGTTCCGCCAGGCGGCGGCGGACCGTGGGGTCGTCGAGCGCCCGGTTGAAGGCGGCGTTCAGCGCGGCGATGGCGGCCGGCGGCGTGGCGGCCGGGGCCATGAAGCCGAACCAGGAATCGATCGCCATGCCCTGGACGCCCTGTTCGGCGAAGGTCGGCACATCGGGCAGTTCCGGAATGCGCTGGTCGCTCACCGCGGCGAGCGCCCGCACCGAGCCCGACCGGATATGCGGCAGGATCGAGGGCAGGTTGTCGAAGAACACATCGACCCGCCCCGCGACCAGGTCCGTGATGGCCGGGCCCGATCCGCGGTAGGGCACATGGGTCATCTCGATCCCCGTGATGGAACGCAGCAATTCGGGCCCGAGATGATTCGACGCCCCGACGCCGGAGGAAGCGAAGGAGAGCGTCTGCCGGCGCGCCAGCGCGATGAACTCCTGGACGTTGGCGGCCGGCAGGTCCCGCCGCACCGTCATCACGTTGCGCACCGCGCCGGTCAGGATCACCGGCGCGAAATCCCGCAACAGGTCATATCCGGGATTGGAGTAGAGTGCCGGATTGGCCCCACAGGGCCCGAAGGCGCATTGCACCAGCGTCCCGCCATCCGCCGCCCCGCGTGCGGCCTCGGCCATGCCGATATTGCCGCCGGCACCGCCGCGGTTCTCGATGACGGCGCCGCGCGGCAGGTGGGGGCCGGTAGCCTCGGCGAGGACGCGGGCGACGATGTCGCTGGACCCGCCGGGCGTGAAGGGCACGATGATGCGGATCGGTCGGTCGGGCAGGTCAGCGGCGCGGGCGGCGCATGGCGCGAGCAGCAGCAGCGCCAGAAGAAGGCGTCTGATCATGGCTTGGGCGTCCCTCCTTGAGCTTTTGGCGCAACGCTCGCACGGATCCTGCGCGGCGCCAAAGCCACAGCCGGGTCCGGCGGCCTTGATTCCCCCCGCCCGGCGGTCCAAGGATCGGCGGCCATGATCCTCCTGATCGACAACTACGACAGCTTCACCTTCAACCTCTTCCACTTCCTGGGTGACCTGGGGGCGAAGGTGGAGGTGCGGCGCAACGACGCCATTGACCCGCAGGGCGTGCTCGCCATGAAGCCGGAGGCGGTGGTGCTCTCCCCCGGCCCCTGCACCCCGAACGAGGCCGGCATCTGCCTGCCCCTGATCGACCTCGCCGCCGAGGTGAAGCTGCCTGTGCTGGGCGTCTGCCTGGGCCACCAGGCGATCGGCCAGGCCTTCGGCGGCAAGGTCATCCGCGCGGCGGAACCGGTCCATGGCAAGGTGTGGCAGGTGCATCACGATGGCGCGGACGTCTTCGCCGGCATCCCCTCCCCCTTCGCGGCCACGCGCTACCATTCGCTGATCGTCGAGCGCGCAACGCTGCCCGACTGCCTGATCCCCACCGCCTGGACCGAGGACGGGATCATCATGGGGCTGAAGCACCGCGACCTGCCGATCTCGGGCGTGCAGTTCCATCCGGAGAGCATCGCCTCCGCCCATGGGCATGACCTCCTGCGGAATTTCCTGACGCTGGCCGGCGCCCGCCTCACGGCGCCGGAAGCGGCCTGACGCGCCGTGTCCCTCAAACCTATCCTGGCGCGCCTGGCCAATGCCGAGCGCCTGGCGGAATCCGAGGCCGAGGACGCGTTCGGCATCATCATGGGCGGCGAGGCCACCCCGGCGCAGATCGCGGGCCTGCTGATGGCCATGCGCGTGCGGGGCGAGACGGTCGCCGAACTGACCGGCGCCGTGCGCGCCATGCGCGCCCGCATGGTTAGCATCGACGCCCCGCCGAACGCTATGGACATCGTGGGCACCGGCGGCGACGGCGTCGGGACGCTCAACATCTCGACCGCGACCGCCATGGTGGTGGCCGGGACTGGCGTGCCGGTCGCCAAGCACGGCAACCGGAACCTCTCCTCGAAATCCGGCGCAGCGGATGCGATCTCCGCCCTTGGCATTTCGCTCGACGTGCCGATGGATCGCCTGCCCGCCGTGCTGGAAGAAGCAGGCATGGTCTTCCTGATGGCCCCGCGGCACCACGCCTCTATGCGCCATGCCGCGGGTCCGCGGGTCGAGCTCGGCACGCGGACCATCTTCAACCTGCTCGGCCCCATGGCGAACCCGGCCCGGGTGAAGCGCCAGATGACCGGCGCCTTCGCCCCGGAATGGCTGCGCCCGATGGCCGAGACGCTGGCCCGGCTCGGTTCCGAACGGGCCTGGCTGGTGCATGGACAGGGCCTCGACGAGCTGACCCTGGCCGGGGAAAGCCAGGTCGTCTCCCTCGAAGCCGATGGCGCGATCCGCGAATTCACCGTCGCCCCGGAGGATGCCGGCCTGGCCCGCGCGCCCACCGAGGCAGTGAAGGGCGGCGACCCCGCCTACAACGCCGCGGCGCTCGAGGCTTTGCTGAACGGCGCCCCGGGACCATATCGCGACGTGGTGCTGCTGAACGCGGCCGCCGCCCTGATCGTCGCCGGCCGGGCCGCCGATCTTCGGGAAGGTGCTGCCATCGCCGCCCAATCCATTGATACCGGCGCCGCCCAGGGTGTGCTCACCCGCTTGCGGGCCGCCTGCCCCCCCAAGGACGCTGCCGCATGAACGCGCCCACGATCGTTGCCCCCCAGGTGGACACCGCCTCGGTTCCCGATGTCCTGGTCCGCATCCTCGCCGACAAGGAGAAGGAGGTGGCCGAGCGCATGGCCGCCACCCCCCAGGCCGAGATCGAGAAGGCCGCCGCCCACGCCCCCAAGCTGCGCGATTTCATCGGCGCGCTGTGCACCCGCATCGGCGAAGGCCGCACCGGGCTGATCGCCGAGATCAAGCGCGCCTCGCCCTCCGGCGGGCTGATCCGCGACCCCTTCGATCCGCCGGCGCTCGCCAAGGCCTATGAGGAAGGCGGGGCGGCCTGCCTGTCCATCCTGACCGACACGCCCTATTTCCAGGGCAAGCGGGAGGATCTGGAAGCGGCCCGCGCCGCCTGCTCCCTGCCCGTGCTGCGCAAGGACTTCATGATCCACCCCTGGCAGGTCTTCGAGGCCCGGGCCATGGGCGCGGACGCGATCCTGCTGATCATGGCCGCGCTGACCGACGAACGCGCGCATGAGCTGGAAGACATCGCCCGTTCGCTCGACATGGCGGTGCTGGCCGAGGTGCATGACCGGCGCGAGCTCGACCGCGCGCTGGGTCTCGAAACCCGCCTGATCGGCATCAACAACCGCGACCTGCGCACGCTGCAGACCGACATCGCGACCACCGAGGCCCTCGCGCCGCTGGTCCCGGCCGACAAGCTGCCAGTCGCCGAGAGCGGCATCCGCACCCCGGCCGATGTGCGCCGCATGGCGATGGCCGGCGCGCATTGCATCCTGGTCGGCGAGCATCTGATGCGCCAGCAGGACGTGACCGAGGCGGCCCGCGCCCTCGTGGACGCGCGCTGAGCGCCGGCCCATGGCGCTGACCCATTTCGATGCCGCCGGGCGGGCGGCGATGGTCGATGTCTCGGCCAAGGAGGAGACCGCCCGCACCGCCACCGCCCGCGGCCGCATCGTGATGCAGCCCGCGACCCTCGCCCTGATCCGGGAAGGGCGTGCGGGCAAGGGGGACGTGCTCGGCGTCGCGCGCATCGCCGGGATCATGGCGGCGAAGAAGACGTCGGAGCTGATCCCGCTCTGTCATCCGCTGATGCTGTCGAAAGTCGCCGTCGACCTGGAACCCGAGGGCGAGGACGCCGTCGCCATCGAGGCCACGGTGACGCTCACCGGCAAGACGGGCGTGGAGATGGAGGCGCTGACCGCCGTGACCGTCGCCGCGCTGACCGTCTACGACATGGTGAAGGCCGTCGATCGCGGCATGCGCATCGAGGATGTCCGCCTGGTCCACAAGGCCGGCGGCAAGTCGGGCGAGTTCCATGGCGGGTGACCTGCTCCCCGTCGCGGAGGCCCGCGCGCGCATCCTGGCCGCCCTCGCGCCGACCGCGCCGGAAACCGTCGCCCTGGCCGATGCCGCGCGGCGTGTGCTGGCCCGGCCCGTGGTGTCGCGCCTGACCCAGCCGCCGGCGGATGTCTCCGCCATGGATGGGTATGCCGTGCGTGCGGCGGATGCCGCGGAGGGCGCAAGCCTCGCCGTGATCGGATCCGCCCCGGCCGGCAAGCCCTTCGCGGGAGACGTCGGCCCCGGTCAGGCCGTGCGCATCTTCACCGGCGGCTTCGTTCCGCCCGGCGCGGACGCCATCCTGCTGCAGGAGGATGCGACGGCCGGTGACGGCGTCGTCCGCGTCAACGAAACGGCCGAAGCGGGCCGCCACATCCGCCGCCGCGGCCTCGACTTCGCCGAGGGCGATGCCGTCCTGCCCGCCGGGCGTCGGCTAACCCCCCGCGACATCGGCCTCGCCGCCGCGTCGAACAATCCCTGGCTCGCCGTGCATCGCCGGCCGCGGATCGGCATCCTCGCCACCGGCGACGAGATCGCCCTGCCCGGCGATCCCATCCCGCCCGGCGGCATCGTCTCCTCCAACGCCCATGCGCTGGCGGCGCTGGTCCGCGCGGCCGGCGGCGATCCGGTGGTCCTGCCCATCGCCCCCGACGACCGCAACGCCATCGCCGAGGTCGCCGCCACTGCCCATGCCTTCGACCTGCTGGTCACGACCGGCGGCGCCAGCGTCGGCGAGCACGACCTGATCCAGAGTGCCCTGGGCGAGCAAGGCTTCGAACTGGGCTTCTGGAAGATCGCGATGCGGCCGGGCAAGCCGCTGATCTGGGGCAGGCTCGGCCGGACCCCGGTGTTGGGGCTGCCGGGCAACCCGGTCTCGGCCCTGGTGTGCAGCGTGCTGTTCCTGATCCCGGCGATCGACGTGATGTCCGGCCTGCCCGGCGCGCCGCCGCCGACACGCCGCGCCATCACCACCGTGGCCCTGAAGCAGAACGACCGGCGCGCGGATTATCTGCGCGCCACGGCGGCCTTCGACGCGGATGGAAGGCTGCTGGTGACGCCGGCGGCGAAGCAGGATTCCTCGATGCTGGCGACGCTCGCCCGGGCGGATGCGCTGGTGCTGCGCGCGCCGCACGCCCCGGCGCTGCCGGACGGCGCGGAGGTGGAGGCGATCCTGCTGGCGGAGTTGGGCGTCTGACGGGCTGCTGGGGATGGAGACGGGCGTTGCCCCTCTCCGAGCCTCACCCCACCAACGGCTACCCACGGACGTCGCGAAGCAACGCCCATGCGAGCCCGCATAGGCCGAAGGGCCTTTCGAAGCCTCGTCCTGGTGTCGGGAACGGCTGGCCGGATGATGCGGGGGCTGGGGCGTCTGCCACGATAGCCGGGTAATTCGGACGTCGAGCGCAACGCGCCCCCCGACCTCCCGACACCCCCATTCTGCCCGGCGCCAAGTATCGGTTTCCAAAGGCCTCGGGCCTTTGGCGGGGTGGCTTGGAGGGGCGGCGCCCCT
>JAYSDS010000071.1:0-29343 GCA_041914265.1 Roseomonas sp. | reverse complement strand
GCCCCTCCGAACCACCCCGCCAGGCCACAGTGTGGCCTGGACCGCCGGGACTTGGTGTCGTGCACCGTTTCAGAGCCGCTTTTTTCGAGCGCCTTCCGTGCGCGGGAGCGGGCTGCGACGGTCATTCTCACCGCGGCGCACAGCGCCAGGTTGAGGTTTCCAAAGGCCTTTCGGCGCTTGGCGGGGTGGCTTGGAGGGGCAGCGCCCCGCCAAATCCCACCGCGACAGTAACAGCGCAATCCGCATGACCTTTTCGGCCCCTGGCGGGGCGATCCGGGGGGCAGGCTCCCTCCGACACGCCGCCCCTTGCGCGCACCGCCCACCGCGCCATACCGGCGCCGATGCCCGACGATTCCCCGCCCGACCTGACGCGTGCCCTGGACCTCGCCTTCCAGGCCCTGGCCCGTGGCGTGACGGACCGGAGCAGCCCATTTCACACCCCTGCCCTGGCCAGCATTGCGTGCGACGGCGCGCCGGCCCTGCGCACCGTCATCCTGCGCGGCTTCGACCCCGCCCTGCGCCGGCTTCGCATCCACACGGACAGCCGCAGCCCCAAGGTCGCGGAACTGCGCGCGGACCCGCGTGCCGCGCTGCACGGCCATGATCCCGTGGCGCGCATGCAGATCCGCCTCGCCGGCCGGGTCAGCCTGCACGATGATGACGCCCTCGCCGACGAGGCCTGGATCACGAGCCGCGAGTCGAGCCGCATGACCTATTCCGCCGCCCATGCACCGGGCGTACCCCTGCCCGTGCCCTCGGCCGCGCCGGACGATCCCGGGGCCGGGCGCCCGCGTTTCGTGGCGCTGGTCATGACCATCGCGACGCTGGACTGGCTGCTGCTGGACCCCGCCGGCCACCGCCGCGCGCGCTTCACCTGGGACGAGACGGACACCATGAGCGCCACCTGGATCGCCCCATGAGCGAACCCGCCATCCGCGACGCGATCCTCGCCGTCACCGCCGCCTGCCTGCCGGGCAAGAGCGTCTCGCCCGAGGATGTGGCGAAGACGCTCGCGACCGAGAACTGGCAGTCCCTGCTGACCCGCATCCGCCGCGAGGCGATCCTTCTCGCCCGCGAAGGGCGGATCGAAGTCCTCCGCAAAGGCAAGCCGGTCGATCCGGAGGCCGATATCCGCGGCGTCATCCGCCTGCGCACGCGCGCCTGAAGGAGAGTTCCATGCGACGCCTCGGCCCCTTCCTGCGCGATGCCTGGCACCTCGCGCGCCCCTACTGGTCCAGCGAGGATCGCTGGAAGGCGCGCGGGCTGCTCGCCGTCGTGGTAGCGCTGAACCTGTCGCTGGTGGGGATGACGGTGCTGCTCACCTATTGGCAGCGCGCCTTCTACAACGCGCTGGAGGCGAAGGACTGGGACGCCTTCATCGCGCTGCTCTTCACCTGGCACCGCACGGAGGATGAAGGCTTGCTGCCGTCCTTCGCCATCGTCGCGGTGCTCTACATCCTGATCGCGGTCTATCAGCTCTACCTGCGCCAGGCGCTGCAGATCCGCTGGCGGCGCTGGCTGACCGAGGTCTATCTGAACCAGTGGCTCGGTGAGCGCGCCTATTACCGCATGGCGCTGACCGACCCGGTCACCGACAACCCCGACCAGCGCATCGCCGAGGATGCGCGCATGTTCGTGGACGACACGCTCTCGCTCGGCCTCGGGCTGATGAATTCGGTCGTGACGCTGGCGTCCTTCGTCATCGTGCTGTGGTCGCTGTCGGGGCCGCTCACCGTCTTCGGCGTGGACATCCCGGGCTACATGGTCTGGGTGGCGCTGGTCTATGCGCTGGCGGGCACGCTGCTCGCGCATCTCATCGGCAAGCCGCTGATCGCGCTGAACTTCACCCAGCAGAAGGTCGAGGCCGATTTCCGCTACGCGCTGGTGCGCTTCCGCGAGAATGTCGAGGGCGTGGCGCTGCATGGCGGCGAGGAAGACGAGAAGCGCGGCCTGACCCAACGCTTCCGCGCGCTGATGGAGAACTGGTGGTCGATCATGACCGCCACCAAGCGGCTGACCTTCTTCACAGCGGGCTATACGCAGGTCGCGGTCGTCTTCCCGATCGTCGTCGCCGCGCCCGCCTATTTCGCCGGGCGCATGCCGCTTGGCGGGCTGATCCAGACCTCGAGCGCCTTCGGCGAGGTGCAGGGCGCGCTGTCCTGGTTCGTGAACAACTACGCCAGCCTCACCGAATGGCGCGCGACCGTGGAACGCCTGACCGGCTTCACCCGCGCCGTGGCCGCGGCGAAGATCGCCGATGGCGGGCCGGCCGTCGCGAAGGGGGAAGCGCCGGGGCTCGCGCTGAAGGGCGTGACCCTGTCCCTGCCCGATGGCCGGGTGCTGCTCGACCATGGCGAGGCGACCATCGCGCCGGGCGATTCCGTGGTGATCACCGGCGCTTCGGGATCGGGCAAGTCGACGCTGTTCCGCGCCATTGCCGGGATCTGGCCCTTCGGGTCGGGCCGCATCACCCTGCCGGCGCAGGGCCGGTCGCTATTCCTGCCGCAGCGTCCCTACATCCCGCTCGGCAATCTGAAGCGCGCGGTCTGCTATCCGGAGCACGAGGCGGCGTTCAGCGACGAGACCGTGGCCGCGGCGCTGGAAGCGGCCGAGCTCGGCCACCTGGTCCCGCGTCTGCATGAAACGGAGGTCTGGGACCGACGCCTGTCGGGCGGCGAGCAGCAGCGCCTGGCCCTCGCCCGCGCCCTGCTCCTGAAGCCTGATTGGCTGTTCCTGGATGAGGCGACGGCCAGCCTCGACCCGGCTGGCGAGGAACGGCTCTATGCGAAGCTGAAGGAGATGCTGCCGGGGACAGCGCTGATCTCGATCGCGCATCGCCCGGCGGTCGCGCGGTTCCACGACCGCGCCCTGCGGGTGGAGGAGAAGGCGTTGCGCGAGGCGTAGTGCCCGAACCGTCCCGGCCGCCTGTTTTTCCTCAGTCGCGCTCCGCCGGGATCACCGCATTGGCCAGCACCACCAGCACCACCGCGAGAGGGATGCAGATCACGAGGCCGAAGCGCATGAAGCTCACCGCGCCGACGAAGCCGCCCACGGTGAAGCAGGCGAGCAGGCCGGCCAGCAGCTTCATCTTGGCGCGGTCGGCCAGGACCTTCGCCTCGCCGGGGCGTTCGTGGATGTTCCAATAGGTCAGCTTGCCGATCTCGATCCCGAGGTCGGTGACGATGCCGGTGATGTGCGTGGTGCGCATGCGCGCGCCTGAGATCTTGGTGATGCACGCATTCTGCACCCCCATCAGGAAGCACAGCACCGGCACGGCGGCGACCGCGGCAGCCTCGGCCGGCATGGTCGCGCCCATGATGCCGAACAGCAGCAGCAACCCGGCTTCCGACAGCAGCGGCAGTGCGTAACGGCTGCGCCAGCGGCGCCGCTTGCCGAGGTTGATCAGCCAGGCGGAATGCGCCGCCCCCGCCATGAAGCAGGACAGGGCCAGCAGCCCGGCCAGCATCACCTGCCCCATCCCCAGGGCGAGGTGATCGGCCATGGAGGAAACGATGCCGGACATGTGGGAGGTGTACTGGCCGACGATCATGAAGCCGCCGGCATTGATCGCCCCGGCGATGAAGGTCAGCGTCAGGCCGAGCTGGGTCTCGGTCGCCTCGGCGCGCAGGCAGCGCAGGGCGAAAGCGCGGAGGCCGGCCGCGCGGTAAGGGGTCGTGGTCACGCGACACGTCTCGGAGATTGGAAGGCCCCTGGAACCCAATACCCGACACCAGATGGCAGCGGCGCGCCGGAGCGCATGACGGCACCGATCCCGCCCACCATGCCCGGCGCCAGATCAAAGGCCCTTCGGCCGATGGGTCCCCATTGGCGTTGCACCGCGACGTCAATGGGTTCCCCGGCCGAGCGGGTCCGGGAGAGGCAGGGCCCCGCCCGGTTCCACAGCCTCATCGCATCAATCCACCGTCGCGCCGGAGGCCCGCACCACCTCCGCCCAGCGCGCCACATCGGCGGCCAGCGTCTGGCGGAACTGCTCGGGCGAATTCGGCGCCGCCGGCGGCGTGATGGCCTGGTTCTGGATCAGCCATTCGCGGAATTCCGGGGTGGCGATGATCTTGTTCACCTCGGCATTCATACGATTGGTGATCGCCGCGGGCAGGTTCGCCGGCGCGAACAATCCGTACCAGGTGGAGGTGTCCATCGGCGCCAGCCCGCAAGCCTCGGCCACTGTCGGTACATCCGGCAGGGCCGCGAGCCGTTCGCGCGTCAGCACCATGATCGCGCGCACCTGCCCCTGCCGGATCGGCCCCATCGACGCGCCGGACTGGTTGAAGAACAGGTCGGTATCGCCCGAGAGCAGCGAAGTCATCGCCCCCGGCTGCCCGCGATAGGGCACGTGCAGCATGTCGAGCCCCGCCGCGCGCGCGAACTGGACGCCGGCGAGATGCGTGGACGCGCCATTGCCCGTCGAGGCGAAGGACAGCGCCTGCGGCCGCGCCCGCGCCGCGGTCAGCACGTCCTGGCAGGTAACGAGGTTCGGCCGCTTCTCCGGGCTGACGATCAGGAAGTTCGGCACGTCGCCCAGCAGCACCACCGGCGTGAAGTCGCGCTGCACATCGAAGGGCAGGCGGCGATAGAGCGTGGCGTTGATCGCGTGCGTGCCGGCCGTGCCGATCAGGAATGTGTAGCCATCGGGCGGCTGCTTCGCGACGTATTCGGACCCGATGTTGCCACCGGCGCCCGAGCGGTTGTCCACCACCACCGGCACGCCGAGCGCGCGGGAAAGCGGTTCGGCCAGCCGGCGCGCATAGATGTCGGTGCCGGCGCCGTTGGGGAATCCGCCCATGATCGTGATGGGGCGGCTGGGCCAGGGCGCCTCCTGCGCCATGGCAGGAAGGGCGGTCGCCGCGGCCATGGCGGCGGCAAGAAGCATACGACGGAACATGATTTCCCGGTCTCCATGAAGCTGGGCGGCTGGGCCGGCACGCTGCGGCGCGCTAGCCTTCGGCCATGAGTCAGTCCTCCCCTGTCCCCAACCTCGCGCGGATCGCGCGCGGCGGAAAGTCCATCTATGGCGCTCCGATCGGCATTCTGATGCTGGAGACGCGCTTCGCGCGGGTTCCCGGCGATGTCGGCAATGGCGGCACTTGGCCCTTCCCCGTGCTGTACCGCGTGGTGCGCGGGGCCAACCCGGACAGTGTGGTGCTGAACGGGGCGCGCGGCCTGCTGCCCGCCTTCATCGAGGCGGGGCGCGAACTGGTCGAGCTCGGCGCGGAAGGCATCGCCACCTCCTGCGGCTTCCTCTCCCTGTTCCAGAAGGAACTGGCGGCGGCGCTGGCTGTGCCGGTGGCGACCTCGGCCCTGCTGCAGGTGCCCTGGGTGCAGGCGACGCTGCCGCCCGGCAAGCGGGTGGGCGTGGTGACGGTCCGCGCGGGCTCGCTGACGCCGGCGCATCTCGAAGCGGCGGGCGCGCCACTCGACACGCCGATGATCGGCACCGAGGGCGGCATCGAATTCCATCGCGTCCTGGTGGACCAGGCCTCCACCGACCTCGACCTGACGCTCGCGGAACAGGACATCGTCGCGGCCGGGCGTGCGTTGGTCGCGCGGCATCCGGAAGTCGGGGCCATCGTTCTGGAATGCACGAACATGCCGCCCTATGCGGCCGCGCTGGCCGACGCGCTCGGCATGCCGGTCTATGACGTGGTGTCGCTGATTTCCTGGCTGCAGGCCGGGCTGCGGCCGCGTCGCTACTTCTGACGCGGCCGCCTGATCGCTGCCATCAGCCCTGGAAGAGGCTGAGCAGCGACTGCGGCGCCTGGTTGGCGATGGACAGCGATTGCGTGCCGAGCTGCTGGCGGATCTGCAGCGCCTGGAGGCGCGCGGATTCCTTGGCGAGATCGGCATCGATCAGCGCACCGAGACCACCGTCCAGCGCGTCGAGCTTGTCGCGATTGTAGGAGATCTGGCTGTCGATGTAGTTGCTGTCGCTGCCGAACTGGTTCAGCGCATTGGCGATGGCGGTGTTGACGGTGGCCCAGTCCCCGCCATCGGCGATCGCCGCCTGGGCGGAGGCCGCATCGGTCGGCGCGGCCGCGACGACCATGGTGCCCAGCCCATCCACCGAGGTGAGCGTATAGGTGGTGCCGGACTCGTTGCGGGTCGTGGTGATGTCGCCGCCTTCCGGCGCCGTGGTCGAGAGCAGCGTGCGGCCATTGTAGGTCGCATCGGTGATGAAGTTCTGGATCTGGGTCCGCAGCGCTTCGTACTGCGCCTCGTACTGGGCGCGCTGGTCGCTGTTGAGTGTGTCGTCGGCCAGCCGGACCAGCGTCTCGCGCACCTTGGTCATGGTGTCCGACACCTGGTTCAGGCCGGACAGCGCGGTGTCGAGGATGCCCTTGGTGCCGCCGAGCTGTTCATTCGCCGCCGTCAGGCCCGCGGAGTCCGCGCGGATGGCCTGGGCCACGGCGAAGGCCGCGCCGTCATCCTTCGCATCGCTGACGCGATAGCCTGTCGAGACGCGCTTCTGGGTGACGTCCAGCGCCTCATTGGTGCGGTTCAGCGACTGGAGCGCCACCATGGCGCCCATGTTGGTGTTGACCGAGTTCAGGCTCATCGGGATCTTCCCTTCACTCTGACGGGATATTCCCGTCGCTGCGGAGCACTGTGCCGCCGGAGTGTGAAGGGAGACTTAATCGCGTCGCGACTTTCTGCGCCGTCGCGCCGCGGGCATGAAAAAGCCCCGCGCCTTGCGGCAGCGGGGCTTTCCAGGGCTGATCCGAAGATCAGTCCTTCATGCTCACGGCCTGCCGGCCACGCTGCCCGTCACGGACTTCCAGCGCGACCTTCTCGCCCTGCTGGACGTCCTGCTTGCCGGCGCGCTGCAGCACCGAGGAGTGCAGGAACACATCCTGGCCGCCATCGTCCGGGGTCACGAAGCCGAAGCCACGCACCTGGTCGAACCACTTCACCGTGCCGTTGATGTCGTAGGTCGGCCCGCCTTCGTCGCGGCCGAATTCGCGCCGCGGGGGGCGGTCGCCGAAGTCGCGCCGGGGCGGACGGTCGCCGAAGCCACCACCGCCGAAGCCACCGCCGCCACCGCCGCCGAAATCACGGCGCGGGGGACGGTCGCCGAAGTCGCGGCGCGGCGGACGGTCGCCGAAGCCACCACCGCCGAAGCCACCGCCGCCACCGCCGAAGTCACGGCGCGGGGGACGGTCGCCGAAGTCGCGGCGCGGCGGACGATCGCCGAAGCCACCGCCGCCACCGAAATCGCGGCGCGGCGGACGGGCAGCGCCGCCACCTTCGCCACGCTTCAGCTCGACGATGCGGGTCACGAGACGACGGCCCTGCCGGTCCGTGCCGATCTCACAGACGAGCTTGTCGCCGGTATCCGGCGGCTCGATCCCGGCCTCGGTCAGGGCCGAGGCATGGAAGAAGACGTCGTTCCCATCCGGACCAAGCACAAAGCCGAAGCCTTTGCGGCTATTGTACCACTTAACCTCAGCCTCGATCGGGCCGGTGCCACCCTGGTTGTCGAAATCAGACACGTTCCTGCAGGTCCACACATAAGTCGCGATCCTGCGGGATGCAGGGACGCTAGATGACAGGATGGCACTCCAACAAAGGGAAAGCGAGCGAAATCCGAGTCCCCCGGTCAGTTGAAGCGGCGCGGGTCGAACGGCGCCACCGGGATCTCGGGCGTGCTGCCGGCCAGCAGCGACGCCACCACCCGCCCCGTCCGCGCGCCGGCGACGAGGCCAGTATGACCATGGCCGAAGGCATGGACGATGTCGGCCGTCGCGCGCGACGGCCCGAGGCACGGCATGCCGTCTGGCATCGACGGCCGATGGCCCATCCATACCTTCACGCGATCCGCCGGCAGGTCGCGCGGCAGGCCGGGGAAGCATCCCAGCAGGTGGTCGCGCAGGATTTCCGCCCGCTTCCAGTTGGGCGCGGCGGCCAGCCCCGCGATCTCCACCTGCCCCGCACAGCGCAGCCCACTCGCTGTGCGCATCACGGACATCTTCCCATCCGACGGCATGAGCCCGTGTCGCGGCGCGACTTCCGGGTCGCGAAGCTCGGCGTGATAGCCGCGCTCGGTCTCGAGCGGCACGACATCGCCGGCCGCGGCGGCGAGCAGCTTCGAATGCGCCCCTGCGGCGATCACCGCGGCATCCGCCGCGATCTCGCCGCGGTCGGTGCGCACGGCCTTCAACCGCCCGCCTTCGATCGCGAAGCCGCTGGCGGCAGCGCGCACATGCACCGCGCCTTGCGCCACCGCATGCGCCACCAGGGCGGCGGTATAGGCGCCGGGGTCGTTGCAGTGCCCGCCTTCCTCCACCATCGCGCCGAAGGTGTAGCGGCGGTCGAGATCCGGTTCGCGCTGGCGCAGGTCATTCGCGTCGAGCTCGATCCAGCGCACGCCGACCTTGTGGCGGATCTCCCAGGCCATCGCCTCGGCCTCGAAATCCGCGCGGGAAGGGTAGATGTAGATCAGGCCCCGCCGCTCGATCAGATGGCTGACGCCGGCTTCCTCGGCCAGCGCCGCGTGCAGCGACGGCGCATCGACGACCAGCGGGCGCAGCGCCCGCGCGACCGCCTCCACCTGCGGCCAGGTCCAGCCCGCGCGCAGGTAGCGCAGCAGCCACGGCGCCACCGTCGGGAAATAGGACCAGCGGATGGCAAGCGGCCCCAACGGATCCATGAGGAACCTCGGGACCTTCTTCCACAGCCCCGGCACGGCGGGCGGGATGACCGACATGGGGCTGAGCCAGCACCCATTGCCGTAGGAAGCGGCCTGCTCCCCGCCGGGATCGGCGGGGTCGATGATCGTCACCTTGAAGCCGCGGCGCAACGCCTCCACCGCGGAGCAGGCGCCGACGATGCCGGCACCGATGATCGCAACCTGTCGTGTCATGCTGCCCGTGTCTTGCCGATCTCGGCGGAGGGGCCGGACTGCACGGCCTTCCCCGAGAGGTATTCATCCAGGAAGAACAGCCGGTCCTGGCCCCATATCCACAGATCGCCGCAGAAGAAGGTGGGCGCGCCGAAGACGCCGCGCTTCACGGCCTCCTGGTTGTTGCGGTCCCATTCCGCGTCGATGGATGGGCTCTGTTCCTCACGCTGCAGGGCCTCGCCGGGAAAGCCCTCATCCTCGGCGATGGCGATGCGGGTGCGCGGGTCGGCGATGTCGCGGTCCTCGACCCACAGCGCGCGCAGGATCGCCTCGGACAGCGCGAAGGCATCGAGCCCCCGTGCCTGGGCGGCCATCACCATCCGTCCGGCATTCATCTGGTCGGTCGGGGGATAGTGCTTCGGCCTGAGCTTCAGCGGCACGCCCAGATGCCGCGACCAGCGGTCGAGCTCCAAGGCGTGGTAGTCCTGGCGCACTTCCGGGCGCGTGCGCAGCGGGATGCCGCCGGTGTGCTTGACCACCAGGCGGAAGTCATAGGGCTTCAGGACCAGCGTCGCGCCGTGGCGCTTCACGATGTCGATGAGCTGCTTCCCGCCCAGATACATCCAGGGGCTGGAGAGCGTGTAGAAGCATTCGACCGTCTGGCCCATGACCGTTCACCCCCTTTGCGTGCGACCCGGATCGTTGCCGGCCAACAGCGAGACATGCGCCGAGACGACGCGCCAGCCGTGTTCCGGCAAGCGCGCCATGATCTTGGTCTCGCGCCCGATCAGGCCGGTGCCGACGCGTTCATATTCCAGATGCGTGCAGGCGAAGTCGCGCCCGAAGGTCGTGATGTGGACCTTGCGCGTGATGCGCGGGGCATAGGACTTCACCGTCGCGCGGAAGGCGCGGATGGCGTCGATGCCATACAGGATCTCGGTGACGCCGAAGCGCACCGTGCGCGGATCCGGCCAGAAGGACGCGTCGAGGACCGCCGTGTCGTTCGCGGCGATCGCGGCCTCGTAGCGGTCGAATACCGCGCGGGCTTCGGCGATCACCTCGGGGTTGTCGAGTTCCACGGCATGCTCCTGGCTTCGCCGCACCTTGCCGTGACGCCTTCGGATTGGCGAGTCATCGCCGACCGGTGGCCGCTCGCACGCCATGGTCCGGCCCGCCCCGGCGGCGCGAGATCCGGAGAGGGGGGCAACCCCCCTCTCCGTCCCCGTCAGTCGAGAATGCGGAAGATCGCCTCGATCTCGACCGGGATCCGGCTGGGCAGCGAGGCGAAGCCCACCGCGGAGCGCGCATGCTTTCCATGCTCCCCGAGCACCGCGACAAACAGATCCGAGCACCCGTTGATCACCTTCGGGTGCTCCTCGAAGTCCACATCGGCGTTCACCATGCCGAGCACCTTGATCGCCTTGAGCTTCGACAGCCCGCCCGCGCCCTCGGCTGCCGCGGCCAGCAGGCCGAGCCCGACCGAACGCGCGGCGACATAGGCGTCCTCGATGCTCATCTCGCTCGGCACCTTGCCGCGCGGGCGCGGGCCTTCCGCGACGCGCGGCCCCTGCCCCGAGGTCCAGAGGAGATTCCCCTCGACGCGATAGGGCACGTAGGTGCCGATGGGCTTGGGCACCGGCGGCAGGGTCAGGCCCAGCGCGGCCAGGCGCTGTTCGGGGGTCTCGCTCGACATGGCTGTCGCTCCTTTGACGATGGCGCCATGCGACACGCGCAGGGGCGATCCGGCAAGAGCGCGCAGGTACGACAGCAATGCTGCCCTAACATCCCCCCATGGAAACGCTCCTCCCCCTGCTCGGCTTCGCCATCGCGACCTCCGTCACGCCTGGGCCGAACGTGCTGATGGTCGCGACCGCGGCGGCCAATCATGGGGTTCGCGCGACGCTGCCGCACATGCTCGGCATCGCGGCCGGCTTCGCCGTCATGCTGGTCATCGTGGGGATGGGCCTCGCCGGGCCCTTCGCGGCCTGGCCCATGTTGCATGCGGCGCTGAAATGGGGCGGGGCGGCATGGCTCCTCCTCCTCGCCTGGAAGATCGCGCGCGCCGGGGCCCCCGGCGAAGGGCCGTCGCGACCGCCGCTCGGCTTCCTGGGTGCGGCGCTGTTCCAATGGGTGAATCCAAAGGCATGGATGATCGCGCTGGCCGCCATCCCGGCCTTCACCACGCCATCGGGCGACACGCTGCCGGAAACGCTGCGCATCGCCGCCGTCTTCGCCCTGGTCTGCGTGCCCTGCACGCTCGTCTGGGCGGGACTTGGGGCCGGCGCGGCGCAGGTGCTGCGCACGCAGGCGGCGCTGCGCGGATTCAACATCGCGATGGCGCTGCTGATGGTGGGATCGCTGCTGCCCGCCTTCCTGTGACCGGGCTCGCCCTCTCCTCGCCATGAAGCGGCCACGCTGAAGCGCTTCAGGCCGGTCACGGTCGGTTGCTGGACCCGCCTGCCGGGCCTGCCTACTTTCGCGCCGACCGAGGAGAGGACAACGCCATGCGCCGCCTGACCCTTGCCTTCCTGCTCACCGCCTCGACCGCGCTCGCGACCGAGTTGCCGGTGCGGAGCGTGACGCTCTCCTCCGCCGGCCTCGCGCAGATCGAGCGCGCCGGCGAGGTGCCCGCCGAAGGCAACGTCACCTTCCGTGCCCGCACCGACGATGTGGACGACCTGCTGCGCAGCCTGATCGTGGTGGACACGGCCGGCACGGTGGAAGGCCTGCGCCTGCCCGCGCGCGACCTGACAGGCGAGGCCTTCCGCGGCCTGCCCCTCCAACCCGAGGATTTCGACAGCCGCGCCCGCCTGCTCGCGGCGCTGCGCGGACAGGAAGCCGAGGCCGGCGGCGCGCGCGGCCGCATCGCGGACGCCGCCGAGACCGATCGCGGGCTGCGTCTCACCCTCGTCACCACCGGCGGCCTGACCACCGTGCTGCTGCGCGAGGGGGACGAGGTGAAGCTGCTCGATCAGGGCCTCGCCGCCCGCGTCGCGCGCGCGGCGGAATCGCTCGCCGCCGCCCGCGCGGCCGATGAGCGCCGCATCGACATCCGCCTGCGCGCGGACCGTGCGCGGCAGGTGGCGGTGCTCTACGTCGCCGGGGCGCCGCTGTGGAAGCCGTCCTACCGGTTGCTGGTGCCGCCGATGGGGGCGCCGCAGCCCGCCGGCAGCACGCCGACCGCCCCCCAGGCACGGCTGCAAGGCTGGGCCGTGGTGGAGAACGCGTCCGGCAGCGACTGGGACGGCATCCGCCTGGCCCTCGTCTCCGGCGAAGCCGCGGCCTTCCGCCAGCGCATCTATGACCCGATCACCGTGCCCCGGCCGGAACTGCCGGTGCGCATCGCCGGCGCGGTGCAGGTGAACCCCGACACCGGCGCACGGCCGATACCCCTGCCGGCGCCGCCGCCCGCCCCCATGGCCGCAATGGCGGCCCCCGGCGCGGCCTTCGACGGGCGGGCACGCGAAATGGCGCGCGCGCCGGCCGCGGTCGGCGGCGGCATCGCCGACACATCCGCCCCGGCCGCGACCGTCGCCGCCGAGGCCTCGGCCGGCCGCGTGGCCTTCGTGCTGTCCGAACCCGTGACGATCCGCAGCGGAGAGACGGCGAACGTCCCCTTCCTCGATGTCCGCCTGCCGGCGGAGCGGCTGTGGTGGATCCAGGACCTCAACGCCCGTTCGCCGCTGCAGGCGGTCCGCATCCGCAACGCGTCCCAGTCCACGCTGCCGGACGGCCTCGCCACCGTCTATGGCGCCGAGGGCAACGAGGCCGGCGTCTTCCTCGGCGATGCCGAGATCCGCGCCATGCCGGCCGGCGACAGCCGCATCCTCGCCTTCGGGCGGGATCGCGACGTGCGGGTCTCCCAGGCCAGCACGACGTCGGAGCGCGTCGCGCGCATCGCGCTGCGGCGCGGCTTCGTCGCGCTCGACATGGTGCGGACCGAACAGACCGCGATCGCGATCGACCCGCGCGGCGCGCGCGGTCCGGTGGTGATCGACGTGCCGCGCCGCCCGGGCGCGACGCCGCGCTTCACCATCCTCGCCGAGGGCGATTTCGGCCTGCGGCACGAAGCAGTGCTGGAAGGTTCCCCCCAGACGATCAACCTCGCCTTCGAGCGCAGCATGACCCAGTCGATCCCATTCTGGGACAACGGCCTCGGCGAGCCGATCCTGCTGCGCTGGCAGAATTTCGACGTGGAGCAGAACCTCCGCCGCCTGCCTGGCGGCCCGGGGACGATGGAACGGCTGCAGGAGATCCTGTCACGCACGCCCGAGAACACGCCCGGCCGCGCGGACCTTGCCGCGGTGGTCGAGACCATGGGCGAGTTGCGACGCCTGCTCGACGATGCGCGGATGAAGCAGCGCACCTACCGGAGCGCGGATCAGGCGCTGCAGCGCGCGCGCCAGGCGGCCGAGGATCGCACCGGGCCGGAGTTGCAGGAAGCGCGCCGGCGGCTCAATGCCGCGAGCCGCGATGCCGAGCAGGCCGGAGCGACCGCGGACCAGGCGTGGGAAGCCTGGCAACGGGCCGTGATCGCGCTGATGCAGCGAGGGTCGTGAGGCGCAGCCGGAGAAGGGCCTGGCCCTTCCCCGCTCCTCTCCCCGCCGGAACCCCAATACCCGGCGCCTGGCCTCAGCGGCGGGACGGAGACCGACCCGCGCGCTGGTCACTGAACCGCGCCGGGAGAGCGCAGCCAGGCCGCCGCATGCCCGCGGCCAATCGCGACGTCGGCCACGCCAGATCAGCCGCGGGACGGCGCTTCACGCCGCCATCTGGTCCACCGGCGCGGACAGCGCCTGTGCCCGCGCATCGAGCAGCGCCAGGACCCGCGCCGGAACCTGCCGGCGCGACTTCACCTGGGGCAGCGCCATCTCGCCGATTGCACGCCCTTCGGGATAGAGCGCCAGGAACTCCTCGTGATTGTCGAAATGCTCCCGCGCGATGTTGTCGCAGAAGGATTCCGCCGGGGTGCCGTCCGCCAGCAGGACTTCGTGCGCGGTCGTCTCGATGCTGTAGTAGGTGAGAACCTCCGGTGGCGCCGGGTCCTGAACGATCGACACGCCGTTGACGAGCGCCTGGGCGAAGCAGAGCAGCCCGTCCACGACGATGCCGTGATGGGCCGAAACGCGCAGGTCCCGCACCGGCACGTTCTCGCCCAGCGCACCCGCGCGGATTAGGATGGGGCAGAGCAGTTCCGGCAGGCCGAACCTCGGCATCACCGTCTGGCGCCCGATGAAGCGGATGGGCTCCGCGCGGCCGTCCGCCGTGGTGACGCGATCGCCGATGCGGAGATCCTCGACCGGAACCTCGCCATGCGGGGTCATCACCCGCGTGCCCTGGGCGAAGCAGATGATCGTCTCGACACCCGATAAAAGAACCTGCGCCCCGGTCACGGAGTTCGTGTACACGGTCGCGCCGGGAAAGGCCGGTTCGGTGCTGGCGCTCCAGGGGTTGTCGGCCGTGTTCCAGCCGGCCAGGTCCACCGTATCGCTGCCGCTGCCCGCATCGACATAGATGCTCGTGTTGGGGCCGATCTGGATGAGGTCGTCGCCACCCCCGGCATTGATCTGGGCGTTGCCGGAATTGATGCTGAAGGTGTCGGCGAAGCCGGAGCCGGTGACCTGCAGATACTCGGTGTTCTCCGCATGGCTGCCGTCGCCGCCCGTGACGATGCCGTCCTCGTCGACGGCATAGGAGACGCCCGAGGTCGCGGAGGACTTGTCCACTATGATGAAGTCGAAATCATTCCCGCCGTCGACGGAGAACGGGCCGGCGGCACCGGTCACGCTGATGACGTCATTGCCATCACCGCCGATGAAGGTGTCGTTGCCGGCGTCGGACAGGACGGAGTCGTCGCCGGCCCCACCCTCGATGCTGTCGTCGCCCTCGCCGCCGATGAAGCTATCGAAGCCCTCGCCGCCGATCAGCACGTCATCCCCGGCCCCGCCGAGCAGGAGGTCGGTGCCATCCAGTCCCGACAGCGTGTCGTCGCCGTCGAGCCCCGCCGCGTTATCGCTGCCGCTCGTTCCCGCGAAGCTGTCATTGCCCGAGGTGGCTCCCGGGATCGGGTCGCCGGAACTGTTTGTCCAAGACATGCGTGCTGCTCCAGACCATCACTTGGTTGCGGTTGCCTTGGATGACGGGGCCTTGCTGCATCGATGGCTGAAGCTCGTTCAACCGGATTTGTCAGCGCGCCATGTCGTCGCACAGGGCATTCCTCGCGCAGGATGGAGCGCTCCTTGCGATACTCGCCAACGATGATGAATGAGCACCTTTTTATTCCGATGAGAATTTTATACCGGGATTGTTTCTTGGAAGCTTTTTATTTCAATTTCGGAATTAAAAAATCAACTTCCGGTTATCCGAAGCTTCCCCGCTCTAACATTTTAGAGAGGAGCCACTCGATCCTGCTCCGATCCGGAATCGGTAGCCTGCGCCAATGCATGGCCTGCGGGATGGGAGGCAGCGGCGACCTCGCGCCAATTATGCACGCTCGCACTGATCGGGTTCGGGGAATGCCCGATCGTCAATCACCCGTCGATCGACGACGCGCGGCCACGTTCGCCGATATTTTCGCGCGGCGGATCGCGCCAGGCGTGACGGAGCGGAGCTTCCTCATCGTCGAGATCAGATGGCTCGCACTTGCGAAGCCCGTCACCTGCGCGATCGCTTTCAGCGGCAGATCGGACTCGGCGATCATCTGCTCCGCGCGCTCCACCCGAAGCTCACGCACATAGCGATGCGGCGGCTGGCCCACCGTCTCCCGAAAGGCTCTCAGGAAATGGCTGGCGGAGAGGCCCGCGATGCCTGCGAGTTCCTGAAGCGTCAGTGCTTCGGCCAAGTGTTCCTGCACATAATCCCTGATCAGCCTCCATGTTCCCGGCGCCAGCCCGCCACGTGCCACGCGCCGGCCGCGGGTTCCGGCGTTCTCCCCGAGGCTCGAGTACTCACGCAGGATATGGATGCTCAGCATCGTCAGAAGCGAGTCGATGTAGAGACGGCTGGCACGCTCTTTCCGCAGGATCTCCTCCCGCAGAAGTTGCGCCATCTGAAGGGCGTGGGGATCAGGCTGGGCCGGTGGCGGCGGGAAGAGTTCGAAGCCGCCGCGTCCGAATTCGCCATATGCCGCCTCCGCAAGCCGTCCGGGCGCAAGGCCGACCAGGATGTTCTCCTTCGGCGTGGACCATTCCCCGAAGAAGTCGGCCTCGGCCGGTATCAGTTCCAGGCTGCCGACCGGCGCCGAGAAGGCGCTCCGCCGGTCGCTGCCGAGCGCCGCGACGCGCGACGGCTGCGGGGTGAGGAGAATGACCGCCAGGTGAGCGTTGGCCTGGAATTGGATCGCATCCGCGCCGCGACGCGTCAGGGTCGCTGCCGCGCCATTTCCCCCGGCCTTCGGTCCCCAGTCATTGGGAACGAGATCGAGCAGCGCGGTCATGAGGAGGCGGAGGCTGGTTTCACCCGGCGGAAATCGAATCGGTGTCGGCGCAATAACATCGTGCCGGGACACCCTCCGCCAGATGTCGGCAGCCTTACCCCGGGAAGAACTGAGCGAAATCTGATACAATTATGGCTTTATGATATTTATGCAGCTTGAGACCCGGCGCCGTCAGCCACCTCAGGGACCTTGAGGCACAATGACGCGCCACGGCCGAAGGGCGGGTGGCTGCCAATGGATGCGGCAATTCACCCACACGACTGCCTGAACCTGACGCAGCCGGCATCAGCCCATCCTGCATACAGTCGCGTATACAGTTTGCACACCTCTTGCATGGCACCGCGCACCCCACCGCGAGGGCGTGCCGCATGCCAATCGCCATTCCCGCCGAACCCTCGGATTTCGAGTTCGATCCCGCCTGCACGGCGCTGATCGTCATCGACATGCAGCGGGACTTCCTCGAGCCCGGCGGCTTCGGGGAGACGCTCGGCAACGACGTCTCCCTCCTGGCGGCCGCGATCGGCCCCTGCCGCGCCGCGCTCGATGCCGCCCGCCGCAGCGGCATGCTGGTGATCCACACGCGGGAGGGCCATCGCCCCGACCTCTCCGACGCGCCGCCCGCCAAGGTGCTGCGCGGCGCGCCGTCGAAGCGCATCGGCGATCCGGGCCCGATGGGCCGCATCCTGGTACGCGGGGAGCCTGGTCACGATATCGTCGCTTCCCTCGCCCCACTGCCGGGCGAACCCGTGATCGACAAGCCCGGCAAGGGCGCCTTCTACGCGACCGAGCTCGAACCCATGCTGCGCCATCGCGGCATCGACTCCCTGCTGATCGCGGGCGTCACCACCGAGGTCTGCGTCCACACCACCCTGCGCGAGGCGAATGACCGCGGCTTCCGCTGCGCCGTCCTGGCCGATGCCTGCGCCTCCTACTTCCCGGAATTCCACGCCATGGCGCTGCGCATGGTCAGCGCGCAGGGCGGGATCTTCGGCTGGGTCACCGACACCGCGGCACTCGCCGCATCGCTGCAGGGAGAGAGGGCATGACGACCACGACCGCGAAGCCCGCGCTCTGGACGCCGGGCGACTGGAACGCGCTGTTCGGCTTCGGCACGAACATCCTGGTGAATCTCCTGGTGCTCACGGGGCTGCTGCGCTTCGTGCTGAACATGCCGGCGGACATCGTCTTCGGCCGCATCCTGCCCGCCGCCGGGCTGATGATGGCGCTGTCCACCTGGTACTATGCCTTCCTCGCCTATCGCCTCGCGGCGCGCACGGGACGCGACGATGTCTGCGCCCTGCCCTCCGGCATCTCGGTGCCGCACATGTTCGTCGTCACCCTGGTGATCATGCTGCCCATCGCGCAGCGGACGGGCGATCCGATCAAGGGCTGGGAAGCCGGGCTGACCTGGGTCTTCATCCAGTCCTTCATCCTGATGATCGGCGGCTTCATCGCCCCCGTCATCCGGCGCATCACCCCGCGCGCGGCGCTGCTCGGCACGCTCGCCGGCGTGTCGATCACCTTCATCTCGATGCGCCCGGCACTCGAGATGTTCATGACGCCGGTGATCGGCCTGGTCTGCTTCGGCATCGTGCTCGCCGCCTGGTTCGGCGGGCTGCGCTATCCGCGCAACATCCCCGCGGGGCTGGTGGCGATCGCCTTCGGCATGCTGATCGCCTGGGGCGCGGCGCTGTTCGGCCTCGGCTTCGGGGGGCGCAGCCTGACGCAGCTTTTCTCGGGCCTGTCCAACATCGGCTTCTCGGTGCCGGTGCCGGCGATCGACCACGTCTTCGGCGGCTTCGAGTTCCTCGGCATCATCCTCGTCACCGCCATCCCCTTCGGCATCTATGACCTCGTCGAGGCGATGGACAATGTCGAGAGCGCCGAGGTCGCGGGCGACGCCTTCCCCACCACGCGCGTGCTGACGGCGGATGGCGTCGTCAGCCTGATCGGCTGCCTGATGGGCAACCCCTACATCAATGCCGTCTATATCGGCCATCCGGGCTGGAAGGCGATGGGCGGGCGGATCGGGTATTCCGCCGCGACGGGGCTTGCCGTGCTCGTCATGACCTGGCTTGGCATCGTCTCGGTGCTGCTCGACCTGATCCCGGTCGTCGCGATCTCGCCCATCCTGCTCTACATCGGCATGCTGATCGGCGCGCAGGCCTTCCAGGAAAGTCCGAAGTCGCATGCGCCGGCGGTGGTGCTGGGCCTCGTGCCGCATCTCGCCGCCTGGGCGAAGACGCTGATCGACGGGGCCCTGGGTGCGGCCGGAACCAGCGCCGGGGCGGTGGGCATGGACAAGCTCGCGACACTCGGCGTGCTCTATCCGGGGCTCGAAGTGCTGGGCGAAGGCGCGATCCTGTCGGGTCTGATCCTCGCCGCCATCGCCGCCTTCATCATCGAGCGCGACTGGCTGAACGCGGCGGGCTTCGCGGCGGCAGGCGCGATCATGACCTTCTTCGGCTTCATGCACGGGCCGGCGGTGGGCTTCGCGGTCACGCCGGGCGTCGCGCTGGCCTATGCGCTGGTGGCGGGATTCCTGTTCGCCTGCGCACGCTGGCCGGTGCTGGCCGCAGGGATGATACCGAAGGCGGAGCCAGCCGCAGCGGAATGAACCGGGGGCGCCGCCCCAGGGCCCCCGCGGGCCGTTGATCCTGTCGGCGGGGGCGAGCTTTCCAAATGGCATGCGCGCCATAAGATCCGGCTTGCCGAAGCCATGCCGGAGATTGCGCCGATGACCGGGATCATGTCCTCCACCCGCCGCGGATGGCTGCGCAACGCCGGCATCATCGCCGCCGGCACGCAGCTCGCCCGGCCGGCATTGGCTCAGACGGAACGCAGTCCGCTGCTCGACAACAGCGTGACGGTGACGAAGACGCGGTTGGATGACCTCGCCGCCACCTGGCACGCCACCTTCAACAGCGGCGACGTCCTGCGCGCCTTCGACCCCACGACCCAGGGCGCGCGTAGCGATGTCCGCCTGTCCCGTATCATCACCACGACCCAAGTGCCCGAGACCGGCGAGAGCGTGAAGGTCAGCGGGCTGCTCGCCGTCCCGACCGGCGCGAGGGGCCGGATCCCCATCGTCTCCTGGCAGCACGGCACCATCTTCGGCGCAGAGTCCGTGCCCTCGAACCTCACGCGCATCGCCGATGAGGGCTTCACCATGCGCGACGGCATCGATTCCGCCGAGACGCTGTTCATGGTTCAGCGCCTGGCGGCGAACGGCTTCGCGGTGATTGGCGCGGATTATCTCGGCAAGGGGCCGTTCCGCGACGGCCGCGCCGAGGCCTATGTCGTGAAGGATGCGACGACGCGCACCTGCCGCGACATGCTCGATGCCGGCGTTTCCGCCATGCGCGACCTCGGCCTCGATGACGGGCCGCTATTCCTCACCGGCTGGTCCCAGGGCGCGCTCAACACGCAATGGCTGGCGCAGGCCCTCCAACGGGACGGCATCCGGCCGCGCGCGGCCGCCGCGGCCAGCCCCTTCAACGACCTCAACGAGACGATGCGCTGGTGGACCGGCGGCATCGCCTATCCGTCGCCGGTGCCATATCCGGCGGTGCCGGACTGGGTGTCGCTCGGGCTGCTGATGGTGCTCGGCAGCTACCAGGCCTGGTATCGGATGGATGGGCTGATCGAAGCGGCGGTGCGGCCGCAATACCATGAGCTCGCGCGCCGGTTCTGGCCCGAGGAAGGCACGGATTTCGACAGCGCCAAGCCCTTCCCCACCACGGCGCAACTGCTGGACGAGAACGTCTTCAGCGGCTTCACCGCCGATGTGGTGAGCACCTTCCTCCGCCGCCTCGCGGCGAACCGCGCGACGTTCTGGGACTATGCCTCGCCCATGCGGCTCTTCTACGGGCTGGCCGACGAGGCGATCCATCCGGTGCTGGCGCGCCAGCCGCTCGCCGCGGGCGGGCAGCAGATCGACGGCGCGGCGGTGCCCGGCGGCAGCCACCGCGTCACCTACCTCGCGAGCCTCTACGGCAGCGGCGACGAGATCAGCGGCAAGCCGGATCTGCTGACCTGGTTCACCGACCGCCTGGCCGGCTGACGCGCTTCAGCGCCACAGCCCCCGTGCCGCGAGCCAATCCTGCACCAGCGCGGCAACCTCGTCGCTGTTGCGGTCCATCATGATCATGTGGCTGTTGCCACGGATGCCGCGCTCCGGCAGGTCCACGACATCGACGCTGCCACCGGCGGCGCGCACCGCCTCGGCAAAGGCCACGCCATGGCCGCGGATGGTCGGCCAGCGCGCATCATCGGCGATGTAGTCGCCAAAGAGCATCAGCACGGGAATGCCCCGCAGCGCAGCGACCTTCTCGGCCAACCCCGCCGAGGCCGGTTCCACCAGCACCAGCGCGCGGACCTTGTCCGGCCATTCCTGCGCGGCCCGCCAGCCGAAATACCCGCCCTGGCTATGCGCCACCACCACGGACGGCCCGATGCGGTCGAGCAGCGCGCCATAGGCGGCGAGGATCAGATCGTCGGTGGTGGTGAAGCGCGGCACGTTCTGGCGGATGAAGGCGCGCCAGGATGCCGGGTCGGACGGGAATTGCTGGCCGGGATAGGTGCGCCCCTCCTGCGGCGTGCCGGGGCCGATGCGGAAGCGCAGCCAGGGGTTCTCCAGCGGGCCGACCACGGGCGTGCCGCCGGTCTCCTCCGGAATGCGCGTCCAGCCCGACCGGCCACGCTCCACCGCATCGCTGACCACCACCTCCCAGCCCTGGCGGAGGAAGGCATGCTGCCAGCCCTCGCGCCCATCCGGCGTGGTTTCCCAGCAGGCGCCGGTCAGCCCGCCGCCATGCCAGAGCATCAGCGGCACGGATCCCCGCCGTGGCTCGGGCACCATGTACTGCGCGTACATACCGCCGACGATGTAGGTGCCGTTGGGATCGAGCGCCGCGGGCGCGCTGCCGGGGGTGTAGAGCACCTCGCGCAGCTTCTCGCCCGCGACGCGCACCTCGTGCCCGCCGACGTGGAAGCTGCCCCAGGCGGACAGGGCAATCGGCGGCTTCGGCGTGGTCATGGTCTCTCCTGGCGTTTCTCCGCGCCAAGGTTAGAGCGTGATGACCGCGGGCGCGAATGCACGGAAGGTTGGCATCACGGGATCAAGCAGCAGCCTGGAGCATGGCGGGTGAACCAAGGTGAACCGATCGTGCTCCAGCGGCGGCGGGGCGGGGCGGGGCTGCACACCCCACCCCGCCGCGGCGTTTCAATCCTTGAAGGGATCGAACTCCCCCGCGCCCGCCATCGCCACCGCGAAGGGACGCAGGCGGTGCAGCACACGGACCGTGTCGCCCTGCGCCGCCAGCACCTCGGGCAGGCGACGATAGGCCATCGGACTCTCGTCGAGATCCCCGCCCGAGAGCAGCACGCCGCGCTCCCGCAGCCAGGTCTCCATCTGGTCACGGGTGAAGCGGCGATGCGCCTCCCTGCGGCTGGTCACGCGCCCGGCGCCATGGATGGTGGAGCAGAGCGCGGCGCGGGACGCCTCGCTCTCCACCCCTTCCAGGATCACCGCGTCGTCGCCCATCGACCCGCCGACGAAGCCACGCTGGCCCGGGAAGGCCGGCGTCGCGCCCTTGCGCACGACCCAGGCCTCGCGCCCGCCATGCACCTCCTTCCAGGCGTAGTTGTGGTGGTTGTGCACGGCATCGGTGACCGTGCCCCCGATGATCGCGCGCACGCGCTCCACCACCCATTCGCGCCCGGCATAGGCATAGCGGCCGGCGAGTTCCATCGCCGCGAGGTAGCGCTGGCCGAGTTCGGAGTCCTCGTCCACCACGGCGGGCGGGACATGCATCCCGTCCTTGCCGCCGGCGGCCTTCAGGTAGCGCGTGGCGCTGGTGTGACCCAGCCCGCGCGATCCGAAATGCACGCCGATCCAGACGAAGCCGGCCTCGTCGTGGAACAGGTCGACATAGTGGTTGCCGGACCCGACCGTGCCGAGTTGCGCCGCCGCCTTCTGGCGGTAGTTCTCCATCCCCGACGCGGCCCAGGCCTCGCGGTCGTCGAGCAGCTCGTGCTCGACGCGTTCGGCATTCGCCCGGCCGACGCCGAAGGAGATGACGCGGCGGATGTCGCCGAGGATCTCCTGCGCGCGATCAGCCACGGCGCTGAAGGGCGTGTCGAGCCGCACCGCCATGTTGCCGCAGCCGATGTCGAAGCCAACGCCGGAGATGCTGACCTGGCCCTCATAGGCGATGACGCCGCCGACCGGCTGCGCATAGCCGAGATGGCCATCCGCGCAGAGCGCGGCGCCGACCACCGCACCGACCTTCATGCAGTTGCGCATCTGGTCGATCGTGGCCGGATCATGCGACCCGAACACGCGCAGCGGGGCATCGCGAAAGGCCTCGGGCTGGTCACTCAGGATGGCGGCGACGCGCGCGGCGGTATCCGCGTGCTTCGCCGCGCGGGCCGCGTCGCGGAAGCCGGTCCAGGCGGGCATGGTCTTGCCCGGCTTGGCGGGGTTGGGAATGCGCGTGTCCGGGTCGATGCCGGCCGCCACGGCCAGGTCGCGTGCACGCGCCTCCAGCGGGTCGGAGGGACGCATCGGATGTACTCCAGGTTTTTCGATAGCACGGGAAGAACGGCGCCGAAGCGCCGTGGGTGTGTCAGGCGAGGACGGGTGGCCGGTCCGCCAAGCCGTTCGGCCCGGGACGCAGCGCCGCGAACCGTCCGGGATTGAGCCCGGTCGGATCTTTGGCGGCGACGGCGCGGAGCACGATCGGCGACATGGGTGACACACGAAGCCTCGGCGGATGGATTTCCACCGAGGCCGCTGCGCTTACGCGAAATCGTTGCGGCAATGCAAGTTCAAAAGGCACCGGCGCCGCATCGCGCGACGCCGGCCAAGGCTATGATCCGGCCGCCATCAGATCATCGCCATCCCGCCATTCACATGGATGGTCTGGCCGGTGATCCAGCCGGCCTCGGTGCTGGACAGGAACACCACGGCCGCCGCGATATCCTCCGGCGTGCCCATGCGCTGGGTCGGGATGCGCGACAGCAGCGCGGTCTTCTGGGCCTCCCCCAGCACATCGGTCATGGCGGTTTTCACGAAGCCCGGGGCGACCACGTTCACCGTCACGCCGCGCGTCGCCACTTCCTGCGCGAGCGACTTCGACATGCCGATCAGCCCGGCCTTGGCCGCGGAGTAGTTCGCCTGACCCGCATTGCCGGTGACGCCGACGATCGACGCGATGGAGATGATGCGCCCCGTCCGCTTCTTCATCATGCCGCGCAGCGCGGCGCGCGCCAGGCGGAAGGGCGCGGTCAGGTCGACCTCCAGCACCGCGTTCCAATCGGCGTCGCCCATGCGCAGCGCCAGCATGTCGCGCGTGAAGCCCGCATTGTTCACCAGGATGTCGAGGCCGCCCGCCTCGGTCTCGATCTTCTCCACCAGCGCGGCAGGCGCGGCGGGGTCGGACAGGTCGGCCGGGACGACGATCACGCGCTCACCGCCGAGCGCCTGCGCGACCCGGGCGAGTTCCGCCTCGCGCCGGCCGGTGATCGCGACGGTGGCACCCTGGGCATGCAGCGCGGTGGCGATCGCTTCGCCGATGCCGCCCGTGGCGCCGGTGACAAGGGCGGTCTTGCCGGTGAGGTCGAACATGTCTCGGTCTCCTGGCGACACCCTGCGGGGGCGTCTGGACGTGTCTGCGAAAGGTTCAGTGGAAGCGCTTGGCCATGCTGTATCGCGCATGGCCGGGCGGGCAGTCCTCGATGGTGCCGACGATGCGATAACCCTGCTTCTCGTAGAAGCCGCGCGCCTGGAAGGAATAGGTGTCGAGCCGTGCGCCGACGCAGCCGCGCTCGCGCGCCGTCGCCTCGGCCTGCTCCATCAGGCGCCGCCCCCAACCCTGGCCCTGCAGCGCGGGTGCGACGGCGAGCGTCATCACATAGAGCCAGTGCCAGGAGATACGCCCGATCAGCCCGCCCGCGACGCGGTCCTCGGCATCGCGGATGTGCAGCAGCACGGCCTCGCGCAGATGCGGCCAGCCGGCTTCCGCGTTGGCCGTGGCGAGCACGGCCATGATCGACGCCTCATCGGCCGCATCCGGCGCCGCGATGCGCTCGATGCGCGTCACAGCGACTTCAGAAAGGCTTCGACATCGGCCGGCGTGCCGATGGCCTGCGCGCGCGCCTCCGGCGCGTTGCGCTTCATCAGCCCGGTCAGCACCTTGCCCGCGCCGAGCTCGACGAAGCTGTCGCAGCCCATCGCGGCCATGGCGGCGACGCATTCGCGCCAGCGCACCGTGCCGGTCACCTGCCGTACCAGCAATTCGCGGATCTCGGCCGGGTCGGTCGCCTTGGCGGCGGTGACGTTCGCCACCACCGGCACCAGGGGGGCGCGCAGATCGGCCTTGGCCAGGGCTTCGGCCATCGCATCCGCCGCGGGCGCCATCAGCGCGCAGTGGAAGGGGGCGGAGACGGGCAGGAGCATCGCGCGCTTCACGCCCTCGGCCTTGGCGATCTCGATGGCGCGTTCCACCGCCGCCTTGGCGCCGGAAATCACGACCTGGCCGCCGCCATTGTCGTTGGCGGCCTCGACCACCTCGGCCTTGCCGGCTTCAGGATCGGTCGCGGCCTTGACGCAGATCGCCTTCGCCTGGTCGAGCTCCGCGCCGAGCAGCGCGGCCATCGCGCCGGTGCCGGGCGGGGTCGCCTTCTGCATCGCTTCGCCACGCAGGCGCAGCAGGCGGGCGGCGGTGGCGATGTCGAAGGCGCCGGCCGCGGTCAGGGCGCTGTACTCGCCGAGCGAATGGCCGGCGACCAGCGCGACCTTCTCGGCCAGCACGAAGCCGCCTTCCGATTCCAGCGCCCGCACCACGGCCAGCGAATGCGCCATCAGCGCCGGCTGGGTGTTGGCGGTGAGGGTCAGTTCCTCCTGTGGCCCTTCCCACATTAGCCTGGACAGCTTCTGCGCGAGCGCGTCGTCCACCTCCTGGAAGACGTGGCGGGCGGCGGGGAAGGCCTCAGCGAGGTCGCGGCCCATGCCGACGGCCTGGCTGCCCTGGCCGGGGAAGACGAAGGCGGTAGCCATGTTGCGCGCGTTTCCGTGTTGTGTCGGTCGATACGGCCGCGCGGGATGCGGTGCGGGGCGGCGGTTGTCAACGCCTGATCGCGCCGCCGCCCCATCGGGGCCACGCCGCCCTCAGGCGAGCATGGCGCCGGCCGCCAGCCGGGCCGGCGCCTGCGGGTCATGCGCCGGCAGCAGGATAGTGGGTTCCCCGGCGGCGAACTGCCGGATCGCCCGCAGCGTCGCCAGCGCCGTCGCCGGGTCGTTGGTCACGCCATCCGTCCGTTCGGCGAGCAGGTTGGCCTGGGAATAGGTCGCATCCCCGGCCAGGAACCAGGTCACCCCCTCCCCGCGCACGATCACCGCGACATGGCCATCGACATGCCCCGGTGTCGGAACGAGCAATATCCGCCCGTCCCTGGTGACGGGGTGGGAGGCCGGGAACGGCCCGACCGCCGGCCCATCCATCTCCACCAGTTCGGGTTTGAGCCAGACAGGCCAGCGCTGCGGCAGGCATCCTGTCAGCATGCCGCGCAGCCCGCGCGAGACGGCAAAGTTCGCCCGCGGCCCGATGATCCGGCTGCGCGGGAAGTGATCGAGCCCGCCGGTATGGTCGTGGTGGAAATGCGTCAGGATCACCGCGTCGATATCGGTCGCGGGATCGATGCCGCGGGCGAGCAGCCTGGGGCCGACCTCCTCATGCGGCGCCACGCGGATCTGGACCTGGCGGTAGAAGGGATGCCAGCCCGGCAGGTAGCCGGGGACCGAGTTGCGCCAGGTGTCGCCGGTATCGACCAGGAAGCGGCCCTCGGGGTGTTCGATCAGGAAGCAGAGGATCGGCAGCGGCTCGACCCAGTGCCGGTCGCGGAAGATGTCGATCTTGCGCCCGACGGGTCCGCGACCCTCGGCGCCGACGCGCTGGGCCGTCTTCATGCGCGCCTTGCCGGTCTCGATGGCACTGACGGTGATCATGGCGGGCTCCGATAAAAAGAACGGTTATTCGTTTTTCATAACTGGGCGCCGTTGTAAAGAAGGAACGTTCGTTTTAGATCGGGGCGATGCCGAAGATCTCCGATGAGAGGCGCGCCGCGCGGCGGATGCAGATCCTCGAAGCCGCCTGGACCTGCTTCCAGGAGAAGGGCCTGCACGCCGCGACGATGGACGACATCATCCGCGCCTCCGGCCTCTCGGCGGGCGCCGTCTATTCCTATTTCCGCAGCAAGGACGAGCTGATCCTGGCGGCCGTGACGACCTCGCTGTCCGGGCTGCGGGACCTGGTCGCGCCGATCCTGTCGGCAGAGCCACCCTTGCCGCCGGCGGTGCTGCTGGGGCGGATTGCGGCGGCGATCGACGGCTTCACGGCGCGGGAGGGCTATGACCTCCGGCGCATCGCCCTGCTCGGCTGGAGCGAGGCACAGCGGAACCCGACCCTGCGCCTGGCCATGCAGGGATTCTACGGCGCCTTCCGCGACCGGCTGGCCGCAGCACTGCAGCGCCCGGGGGCGGGCGACGGGCGCGATGCGGCGGCGGCGCTGCTCTCCCTGATCCTCGGCTATGTCGTCCAGGCCGCGATCATGGGCGACGTCGATCCGGACGCGATGGCCTCAGGTCTCGCGGGGCTCGTCACCGCGGGCTGAGAGCCTTTCCCGAAAGTCGCGCTGGGACGACGTTCGCAGCCCGGTACCGGCGCGCAGCGCTTGCTTTCGGCCAGCCCCTGTGCTTAACGCCCCGCTCCCCTGCCGGGCGCAAGGCAAGCGCCCGGCTATGCCCGTTTGCGCGCTCCATACCGGGGCCAGGGCTGAGACAGCCACAGGGAGATCCCATGCCGCTCTACGAATGCGTGTTCATCGCGCGCAACGACATCACCCAGCAGCAGGTCGAAACGATCGCCGAGCAGGTCGCGACCCTCATCACCGAGGGCGGCGGCGAGGTGAAGAAGCGCGAATACTGGGGCCTGCGCGGCCTCGCCTACAAGATCAAGAAGAACCGCAAGGGGCATTACATGCTCCTCGGTCTCGACGCGCCCGCCACCGCCCTGCCGGAAGTCGAGCGCCAGCTCGGCCTGAACGAGGACGTGCTGCGTTCGCTCACCATCCGCGTCGAGACGATCGACGAGGCCCCGTCGGCGGTGCTGGCCAAGCGCGGCGACGACCGCGAGCGTGACCGCGGCTTCCGCGGCCCGCGTCCGGCCGGCCGCTTCGGTTCGGGCCGTGGCCGCGAGCGCAGCGACGACCGCGAAGAATTCCGTGCCCGTCCGCGCGACGAGATGGACGGCCCGCAGGGCGGCGAGGAGTAATCGATCATGTCCGACACCACCGATCTGACCCCCGCCGCCCGCCGTCCGGCCGTCGGCGCCCGCCGTCCCTTCTACCGGCGCAAGAAGTCCTGCCCCTTCTCCGGGCCGCAGGCGCCGAAGATCGACTACAAGGACGTCCGCCTGCTGTCCCGCTTCCTGAGCGAGCGCGGCAAGATCGTCCCGTCCCGCATCACGGCGGTGAGCGGCAAGAAGCAGCGTGAGCTGGCCCAGGCCATCAAGCGCGCCCGCTTCCTGGCGCTGCTGCCCTACGTCATCAACGACTGAGGACGAGGAGCCCGGAAGGCAGCCATGGGCAGCGTGTTCGGCAATCCGCGCTTCCTGGCGGGAACCGCGGCGGGACTGACCGCCGCGGTGCTCTCGCTATGGGCCATGCGCGGGCTGCCGCTCGGCTTCGCCGCCTTCTGGCTGACGCCGCTGCCGCTGTTCGGCGCGGGGCTGGGCTTCGGCCCGGCCTCCATGGCCTGGGCGGCGGCGCTCGGCGCCGCGATCCATATCGCGGTGGCGGGGCTGCTGCCGATGGCGGTGTTCCTGATCGCCTTCGCGGTCCCGGCCCTGCTGATGGTGCTGCTCGGCTTCCGCCGCGGGCGGATCGATCCGGGGCTGCCGCTGGCGATCCTCGGCATCTGGCCGGCCATCGTGATCCTGCTGGCGGGCGTGGCCTTCGCGGGCCTGCCGGGCGGGCTGAACGGGGCCATCCGGGGCGCGGTGGAACAATCCCTCGCGCGCATGGGGGCCACCGCCGCGCAGTTGCCGGTCGCGGAACTGACCCAGGTCATGGCCGCGGCGATGGGCTTCTGGGCGGCGATCTCGCTCTCGGTGAACGGGGCCGCGGCCCAGTCCGCCCTAGCGCGGTCGGGCCTGGCCCTTTCGCCCAGCCCGCGCTGGAGCACGGTACGCCTGCCCGCCTGGTATCCGGTCCTGCCGGGTGCGGGGGCGGCGGCGTGGCTGCTGCTCGGCGGGCCGGAGGACGCGGTGTGGCTGTCGGTGCTGCTGGTACTGCTGCTGCCGGTCTTCCTGCAGGGCATTGCCGCGGTGCATCGCCGCTCGGTCGGGCGCCCGGGGCGCCAGTTCATGCTCGGCGCCTTCTATGCCGGGCTCGTCATCCTCAGCGTGCCGGCCGCGATCGCGGTGACGGCCTTCGGTTTCTATGAGCAATGGGGGCGGCGCACGAGCCCGCCCGGAGGCACAACATGATCGAACTGATCCTGATGCAGCGCATCGACAAGCTCGGCCAGATGGGCGAGCTGGTGAAGGTGCGCCCCGGTTACGCCCGCAACTACCTGCTGCCCAGCGGCAAGGCGATCCGCGCGAGCAAGTCCAACCTCGAGCGCTTCGAGAAGGAGCGCGCGCAGCTTGAGGCCCAGAACCTCAAGCGCCGCGAGGAGGCCGAGCGCGTCGCCGAGCGCGTCGCGGGCCTGTCCGTGACCATCATCCGCCAGGCGGGCGAGAGCGGGGCGCTGTATGGCTCCGTCTCGACGCGCGACGTCGCCGAGGCCTGCACCGAGGCCGGCCTGACCGTCGGCCGCGACCAGGTGAAGCTGCCGCACGCCATCAAGTCGGTGGGTCTCGCCCATGTCGAGATCGCGCTGCACCCGGAAGTCGCCATCCCCGTGGTGGTGAACGTGGCGCGCTCGGTCGAAGAGGCCGAGAAGCAGGCGCGCGGCGAGCGCGTCGAAGCCGAGGCGGAAGCCGAAGCC
>JAYSDS010000070.1:0-29443 GCA_041914265.1 Roseomonas sp. | reverse complement strand
GGGCTTTGCCCCTCTCGAACTCTCCCCAGCAAAGGCCGAAAGGCCTTTGCAAACCCCCACCTGGCGCCGGGCGCCGCTGCCAGCATGGCGCCGAAAGACGCCCTTGCGCACGAAGGGGTTTTGGAGGCGCTGCGCCCCTCCAACTCCCCCTCTATTTCCTGCGTCGCTTCAGCGTGGCGAGGACCTCGCGCGGGCTGAACGCCCGCAGGACGGTGCCGGCGGCCAGATAGGCTGCCGCTCCGGTGCCGATCAGCATCGCGGCCTGCGCGACCCGTGCCACTGAACTGTCGGGCACCGGAAGCACCAGCATGACCCCGACCACCGCGATGCCCATGATGATGCTCGCGGCGAGGATGCGCGGCAGCACGCGCCGCGACCGCCGGTCCGCGATGAAGATGCCCCGGCGCGCCAGCAGCCAGGCGAGCAGGCCGGCATTCACCCAGGCCGCACAGGATGTCGCGAGCGCCACCCCGACATGCGCCAGCCAGCCCATGAACAGCAGGTTCAGCGCCAGGTTCAGCGCCACGGCGAGCAGCCCCACCTTCACCGGCGTGGCGGTATCCCCGCGCGCGAAGAAGCCCGGCGCGAAGACCTTCACCAGCACGAAGGCCGGCAGGCCGAAGGCATAGGCGACAAGGGCCGCCGCGCTCGCTTCCGCCGCCGCGGCCCCGAAGGCGCCGCGCTGGAACAGGGCGGCGACGATCGGCCCGGCCGCCGCCGCGAGCCCCACGGCCGAAGGCAGCGTCAGCAGCAGCGCGAGCTCATTGCCGCGGTTCAGCGTGCGATGGGCCGAAAGCCGCTGGCCGGCGCGCAGCTGGCGGGACAGCAGCGGCAACAGCGCCGTCCCCATCGCGGCGCCCACCACCCCGAGCGGCAACTGCGCGACCCGGTCGGCGTAATAGAGGAAGGATACCGCGCCGGACGGCAGCAGCGACGCGATGATGACATCGACCGCCAGGTTGATCTGCGTGACGCCCGCGCCGAGCACCCCTGGCGCCATGCGCCGGACCACCTGCATCACCGGCGGCGTCAGCTCCGGCCGGCGCAGCAGGTTCAGGGCCATGCCCGCCTGCCGCGCCGCCACCCAGACCATCGCGAGTTGCACGAAGCCGGAGGCCAGCACGCCCCAGGCCAGCGCATGCCCCGGCGTCGTGACATATGGCGTGAGGCCGACCAGCGCCGCCATCAGGAACAGATTGAAGAAGACCGGGGCGGCCGCGGCCGCCGCGAAGCGGTCGAGCGCGTTCAACACCCCCGAGATCAGTGCCGTCAGGCAGATCAGCGGCAGGTACCCCATGGTGATGCGGGTCAGTTCCACCGCCAGCTCGAACTTGGCGGGGTCGGACTGGAAACCGGGGGCCAGGACCACCAGTACCTGCGGCATGAAGATCAGCCCCAGCACCGTCAGCAACCCCAGCCAGAGCCCGAGCAGCGCGCCCATGCGCTCGGCCAGGTCCTGCGCGGCCGCGTGGCCCTCCTTCACCAGCGATCCGGCGAAGGTGGGGATGAAAGCGGCGTTGAAGGCGCCTTCGCCGAACAGGCGGCGAAACAGGTTCGGCAGCTTCAGCGCGACGAAGAAGGCGTCGGCCACCGGCCCGGCGCCCAGCCGCGCGGCGACCATCATGTCGCGCGCGAAGCCGAGGATCCGGCTCGCCATGGTCCAGCCGCCGACGGTGAGGACGGATCGCAGCATCCCGCCCCCTCTGCCCTCGCCTTGGGGCGGAAGCAAGGCACCTCGTGCACGGTTGGCCCCCGGTCCGGGGGGTGCTGGCGCACTGACTTGTGATGTCGCAGAATGAAGGCTTGTTCCTGCCGAAGGAGATGGCCCGCCATGTCGGGGATCGCGCGCCGCGCCCTTCTGGGTGGCGCCCTGGCCCTGCCGATGATGACGCGACCTGGGCTGGCCCGCTGGGTGCCCGCCGGGAAGGTGAGCGTCATCGTTCCCTATGCGGCCGGCGGCACGAATGACGAGGTGATGCGCGCCCTGGCCGAAGGCATGGCGCGGCGCCTGGGTCAGGGGGTCGAGCTCCAGAACAAGCCGGGCCGCCGCGGCGTGCGGTCGATCGCCGGGCTGGTCAACGCGCCGCCGGACGGCCTGCTGCTGGCGCAATTGCCGGCCGCCGCCATCCGCATGGCGCTGCTCGACAACCTCGCCTTCGATGCGGCGACCGACACGACCCCGATCCTGAGCGTCGCCGGCAGCGCCTTCGGCAGCATCGCCAAGACCGACCGGTTCCCCAATGGCTGGGCCAGCTTCATCCAGGAGGCCCGGCAGAAGCCCGGCGTGCTCTGCTACGGTTCCGCCGGGGTGAACAGCACGGGTCACATGACGATGGCCCGGCTGCTGCTGCGCGAACGGGTCCAGGCGGTGCACGTGCCCTTCCGCGGCGCCATGCACGGCGTCCAGGCCCTCGCGGCCGGCGACATCGATGTCATGGCCGGTCCTGCCGGCATCGGCGAGGCCGTCACGAATGGCGAGGCCGTCTGGCTCAATGTCTGGAGCGCCGAGCGCCTGCGCCGCTGGCCCACGGCACCGACGTTGCGGGAACTCGGCTACCGGCTGGTGGTGACCTCCCCCTTCGGCATCGTCGGCCCGCCCAACCTGCCGCCCGAATGCCGGTCCGGCATCCATGACGCCGTGCTCGCCACCATGCGCGACGAGCCTTTCCGCCAATTGCTCGAACGACTGGACATGACCGAGGATTATCGCGACGGACCCGCCTATGCCGCCTTCATCGCGGAATCCGCCCGGACGGAGGAAATGCTGATCGGCCGGCTCGGCCTGCTGCCGTGACCGCCCCCGACGTACTGGCGCTGGAACGCGCCACGCTGACGACCGTTCCCGCGCCGCGCACCGGCTTTGACGGGCCTTTTGTCGTGCGTGCCTTCGCCGGCGGCACGGGGCGGGCCAATGCGGCCTCCTCGCTCGATCCCGCCCCTGACCCGGACCTCGATGCCCGGATCGACCGGATCGCCGGGCGCTATGCCGCGCTCGGCTTGCCGGCCCGGTTCCGCTCGACGCCGCTCGATCCGCCGGGGCTGGTCGCGGCGCTGACGGCTCGCGGCTATGTGCCGAAGGATGAGACGCGCGTCCTGCTCGCGCCCATCGAAGCGCTCGCCGAACCGGCCCCGGATACCGAGGCCCTGCCGGCGCCCGATGCCGACTGGATGGCGGTGACCGCCACCGCCGAGCACCAGAGCCCGAAGCGCCGGCAGGAGAAGGAGGGCACGCCGCCCCTGCTGACCGTGCCGGGCGCCTGGCTCACCCTGCGGTCCGGGGGCGCTGTCGCCGCGGTCGCGTCGGTCGTCGCGGCGGGGGATGTCGCGGGGTATTTCGACCTGGCCGTACGCCCCGAGCATCGGCGCAAGGGCCTCGCGGCGCGCGCCGTGAGGGCTGCGGCCGCCTGGGGCCGAGCGCAGGGGGCGTCCTGGCTCTTCTGCCAGGTGGCCGTCAGCAACGGGGCGTCCTTCGCCCTCAACAGCGGGTTGGGGCTGACGGAGGCCTATCGCTACACCTACTGGGTGCGGCCGCAGGACGGCGTGGCGTCGCTGAGCTTCGGCTGACGGGCGGCCTTGCCAGCGGCGGGGCAAGCGGGCTTTCTGCACCCATGCGACTGCTTTCTGGTCATGCTCGTCTCGCCGGCGTTCTCGGCTGGCCCGTTTCCCATTCGCGCTCCCCGCGGCTGCATGGGCATTGGTTGGAAACCCACGGCATCGATGGGGCCTATCTGCCGCTGCCGGTGCATCCGGACCGCTTCGAGGAAGGGGTCCGGGGTCTCGTCGCCCTTGGTTTCCAGGGTGCCAACGTGACCATTCCGCACAAGCAGGCCGCCTTTGCGGTGTGCGACGAGGTCGACGCGACCGCGCGGCGCGCGGGGGCGGTGAACACGCTGGTCTTCCGCGACGGGCGTATTCTCGGATCCAACACCGATGGGTTCGGCTTCCTGGAGAATATCCGCGCGGCCGTGCCGGGGTGGCATGCCTCGGCGGGGCCTGCGGTACTGCTCGGCGCGGGTGGTGCCGCCCGGGCCATCGCCGCGGCGTTGCTCGATGCCGGTTGCCCCTCCCTGGTTCTGGTGAACCGGTCCAGGGACAGGGCGGAGGCCCTGGCCCGCGAACTCGGCGGCCCGGTCACGGTCACCGAGGCGCCGCCCCTCGCCGGGGCCGCCCTGCTGGTGAACACCACCTCGCTCGGCATGCAGGGCCATCCGCCGCTGACCATCGACCTCGACGCGCTGGCCGCCGAGGCGGTGGTGGCGGACATCGTCTATGTGCCGCTCGAGACGCCGCTGCTCGCCGCGGCGCGGGCACGGGGGCTCCGGGCGGTCGATGGCCTCGGCATGCTGCTGCACCAGGCGCGGCCGGGTTTCGAGGCCTGGTTCGGCACGGCCCCCATGGTCGATGAGGCGCTGCGCGAGGTGGTCGCCGGGGATATCCTGCGGCGATGATCATCCTGGGCCTGACGGGCAGCATCGGCATGGGGAAGTCCACCGCCACCACGACCTTCCGCCGGTTGGGCATCCCGGTCTTCGACGCGGACGCGGCCGTGCACCGGCTGCAGGCGCCCGGCGGGCGGGCCCTGCGGCCGATCGGCGCGGCCTTTCCCGGCAGCGTCGTGGATGGAAGGCTGGATCGGGAGGCGTTGCGCCGCGCCGTGCTGGGCAAGCCCGAGGCGCTGAAGCGCCTGGAGCGCATCGTTCATCCGCTGGTGCGCGACGAGGAACGGCGGTTCCTGGCCTGGGCGCGGCGTTCGGGCCAGCGTCTGGTCGTGCTGGACGTGCCCCTGCTGTTCGAAACCGGCGGCGAGAAGCGCGTGGACCGCATCGTCGTCGTCTCCGCGCCCGCCGCGGTGCAGCGCGTGCGCGTCCTGCGCCGGCCCGACATGACGGAGGAGCGCCTGGCCGCGATCCGCGCCCGGCAGGTCCCCGATGCCGATAAGCGCCGGCGGGCGCATCATGTCGTGCGGACGGGCCTCAGCCGCCGCTTCGCGCAGGCGGCGATCCACCGCATCGTGGGTCGCCTGCTGGCGTAAGCGCCGTTCGTCGGATCTGGCCAGGCCGGGTCTGGCCTCCGCCTGACGCCGCCGCCGCTACCCGAGGAACCGCGCCAATTCATCCGGCAGCCCGACCACGGGCGCCTGCGCCACGCGCGGCCGGATGAACCCCGCGCCCAGGGCCGCGGCGAGGGCGCAGTCCAGGCTGTCCAGCACCGGTACATCGACCAGCGGCGCGACGCGCGGCGCGATCCCGGCCAGGCCGGCACCGCCCAGCACAACCACCCCCGCGCCCTCCGCTGCCGCGGCCCGCGCTGCCTCGGCGAGCAGCGCCGCCGCGCCGGCCGGGTCCCGAGCGATCATGTCGCCGGTCGGGGCGATGCCGCGCACCATGACCTGGTCCGGGCCATGGCCACGGATCAGGGCGAATTCCTCGAGCATCGGCACCCAGAGCGCGCCCCCGGTCAGCAGCGCGATGCGGGGGGCAAGGGCAAGTGCCGCAGCGATCGAGGCCTCGCCCATGCCCACGACCGGGATGGGCAGCAACTCCCGCGCGGCCTCGATGCCGGGCTCCCCGAAGCAGGCGATCACCGCGGCGTCGAAGCCGGCCGGGTTGTCGCGACCGACATGCTCGGCGAGCGCCGCCAGCACCGCATGCCCGGCAACGGCAACCGCGGCGCGCGTCGAGATGTAGCGGGCGCCGAAGGGCGCCGTCACGGGGACGAGCTCGGCTGGCGGCAGACCCAAGCGTGGGATCGCCTCCGCCGCGCGGGTTGCGATCAAGGCCGTGATCGCCGGGTCGGTGTTGCCGTTGAGCAGGAGGATCCGCATCGGATCGCATCAGCACGACGGCGGCGGCGCGTGCAAGGCGGTCGCGGGGGTTGATGACGGAAGAGGGGCTTTGCCTCTCCCCAGCAGAGGCCGAAAGGCGTTCCTGCATTCTTCCGCTGTCGTCATTGGAGGGGCTCTGCCCCTCCAAACCACCCCGCCAAAGGCCCGAGGCCTTTGGAAACCGTCACTTGGCACCGGGCGCCACCGGCGGAATGGGCACCGAAACCCGCTCTTGCGCCCACAGGACGCGCGGAGGGGAGCAGCATGAGGCTCCCGCCCGGCATCACGTGCCTGCGGTCCAGGTGCTCCAGGCACCAAGGGCACCCGTCGGGGTGGCTCGGAGGGGGCGACGCCCCTCCGATTGCCGCCGCACCAAACCCATAAAGGTTATCGGGCAGGCCCTTCGGCCCTTGCCGGGAAGAGGGGGCACCCCCTTTCTCGGCTCCACAGGCCCGAAAGCGAGCCCTCGCCTCGCTCCCGCATGACCTGCCGTCTCCCCGCGCAGGAAAGCGGAACGCCCGCACCACTTGCATGCAATTTGCCCATCGGGTGGGCAGCAACCCGGCCCGCGACCATGTCCCGTCCTTCCGAACGCATGGCACATCCCTTGCTGCGCTGACCGAGATGCGCCGGGACCCGTCGGCCGGCGCCCAAGGAGAGCGCATGATCTTCTACCTGTTGCGCCGCGTGCTTTACGCGATCCCGATCGCCCTGGCGGTCAGCCTGTTCTGCTTCATGCTGGTGCAGATCGCCCCGGGCGATCCGATCAATGCCATCGTGCCGGCGGACGCACCGGGCGACGTGGTGGAGCAGGTGCGGCGCGACTACGGACTCGACAAACCGCTGCCGGTGCAATTCGGCATCTGGCTTTGGAAGGTGATGCATGGCGATCTCGGGCGGTCGCTCGCGACCGGGCGCAGCGTGTGGTCGGACCTGTCGGGGGCGATCGGCAATACGCTGATGCTGGCGCTGGTGGCCTCGGGCCTCGGCTTCATCCTGGGCTGCATACTGGGTGGCCTCGCCGGCACCTTCCGCGGCTCGCCGGCGGATCGTGCGGCGGTGGGCATCGCGGTCGCCGGCGTATCAGTGCCGCATTACTGGCTCGGCATGGTGCTGGTGGTGGTGTTCTCCGTGCAGCTCAACTGGCTGCCGGCCATGGGCGCGGGGCCCGGCGGGTCGGCCGACTGGACCTGGAACTGGGAGCACATCAAGCACCTGATCCTGCCCGCGGTCACACTCGCCGTGATCCCGATGGGCATCGTGACGCGTACCGTGCGCGGCATCATCGCCGAGATCATGAGCCAGGAATTCGTCACGGCCCTGCGTGGCAAGGGTCTCACGCGCGGGCGCATCTTCGTCCATGTCGTGAAGAACGCGGCGCCGAACGCGCTCGCCGTGATGGGTCTGCAGCTCGGCTACCTGATGGGCGGGTCGATCCTGGTGGAAACCGTCTTCTCCTGGCCGGGCACGGGGTTGCTGCTGAACAACGCGATCTTCCAGCGCGACCTGCCGGTGTTGCAGGGGACGATCCTGGTGCTGGCGATGTTCTTCGTCGCACTGAACCTGCTGGTGGACCTGGTGCAGACCGCGCTCGATCCGCGGATCAAGCGGGCCTGAGGGGAGAGAGCCGATGAGCATGAGCACAACTCCCTCCGCCGCCGAGGCGGAACTCGCGGTCCAGGCAAAGCAGGCCGCGGTAAAGAGCCAGGGCTACTGGGCCGGCGTGTGGAAGCGCCTGCGGCGCGATCCCGTGACGATCGGCTGCGCGCTGATCCTGCTGCTGATGTTCCTGGCGATCCTCTTCGCGCCGCTGATCGCGCCGCACGACCCCTATCAGGGATCGATGATCCGGCGCCTGCGGCCGATCGGGACGACGAACTATCCGCTGGGGACGGACGAGCTCGGCCGCGACATGCTGACGCGGCTTCTCTACGGCGGGCGGCTGTCCTGGTTCATGGGGATCGTCCCGGTGGTGCTCGCCTTCATCATCGGCACCTCGCTCGGCGTGCTGGCCGGCTTCGCCGGCGGCAAGGTGAACATGGCGATCATGCGCACCACCGACGTCTTCTACGCCTTCCCCTCCGTGCTGCTGGCGGTGGCCATTTCCGGCGCGCTGGGCGCGGGCATCGTCAACGCGATCCTCGCCCTGACGCTGGTCTTCATCCCGCAGATCATCCGCGTGGCGGAGAGCGTGACGACAGGCGTGCGCAACCTCGACTTCGTGGATGCCGCGCGCAGTTCCGGCGCGAATGCCTTCACCATCGTGCGCGTGCATGTGCTGGGCAACGTGCTGGGGCCGATCTTCGTCTATTCGACCTCGCTGATCAGCGTGTGCATGATCCTCGCCTCGGGGCTCTCCTTCCTCGGCCTCGGCACCAAGCCGCCGGAACCGGAATGGGGCCTGATGCTGAACACGCTGCGCACGGCGATCTACGTCCAGCCTTGGGTGGCGGTGCTGCCGGGCGTGTGCATCTTCATCACCTCCATCTGCTTCAACCTGCTCTCGGACGGGCTGCGGCAAGCGATGGACGTGAAGGCCTGAACCGCGATCCGCGGAACTGAGGTCCCCGGGGGGCGAGGCGGGCAGAGCGCGGTAGGCGCGAGGTTTGTTGAGGGCGTTGGCGATGGGGAGGGGCAAGGCCCCTCCCCGACCTACCCCGCGCTCATCGGGGACAGCCCCGTCACGTCATCGGCCCGCCGACCCAGCGCCTGAAGCCGGGCCGGCCGTTGAGTGCCGCGTACCAGGCGCCGAGCGCCTTGAACCGTGGCATGCCCGGGACATGGACCTCGGGGCCGAACCAGCGCCGCGCGTAGCAGCCGAGGACGATGTCGGCGATGGTCATGTGTTCGCCGTCGATATAGGGCCAGCCATGGGCGTCGATATGGGCGTCGAGCACCGCCCAGCATTCGGCTGCCGCCTTGGCCGATGCCTGAATGGCGGCCATGTCGCGCTGGTCGGGCGGGGTGCGCACCATGCCCCAGAACAGGTTCCGTTCGGCGGGCGAAAGGGTGGACAGCTGCCAGTCCATCCACCGGTCCGCGCTGGCCCGCGCCGCGGGATCGGCGGGATAGAGAGCGCTGCCATGCTTCATCGCGAGGTAGCGGAGGATGGCGTTCGATTCCCACAGGACGAAGCCGTCATCCCGGATCGTCGGCACCCGGCCATTCGGGTTCATGGCCCGGTAGGCGGGATCGTTGACGACGCCGTGCTCCATGCCGGCGTCGATACGCTCGTAAGGCAAGGCCAGCTCGTCGAGCAGCCAGAGCACCTTCTTCACATTGACCGAGTTCACCCGGCCCCACAGCGTCAGCATGCATCCCCCAAGCGCGGCGTGCCGGGATGCTATGGCGAAATCGTGTTCGCGGTCACGGCATTGCACCGCAGCATTGCCGCAACCTTTCCATGATTTTCGCGATAGTCTCGCGGAAGATCACACCGTGCCGCGCGGCACGATGCTGGAGGACTGCATGTCGGAAGCCGAGCTGGAGCGCCGCATGGCCGAGCTGGACCGCCTGCTGAACGACCCGGAGACGCGGATGGACGCCGAGCGGGTCTGGGCGATCCTGGCGGAAATCAGCGGGACGACCCGGCCGGTTCGGAGCGGCGGCGCGTGACGGCCGGTCCGGCCGCTGATGGCATGATGGTCGCGCTGGATTGAGGTTGGAGGGGTGCCGCCCCTCCAACTCCAACGACGCAAGCAAGCCAGTCATCAGGAAGGCGCCTCGGCCTTCAGTGGGGAGAGGCTCGGAGAGGAGCAAAGACCCTCTCCGAAACACCGCCAGTCACGGCACCCGGTCGATCTCCGGAATCGGCTCACCCTTCGATACGCGCAGGATGTTGCCGAGCCAATGCGCCACGCCCTTGCGCGAATTCTCGAAGGCGGTCGAGGCGCAGTGCGGCGTGACGATCACGTTCGGCATGCGCAGCAGCGGATGGTCCGAGGGCGGCGGTTCGCTGTCGAACACATCGACAGCCGCGCCGGCGAGCGTCCCGTCCTCCAGCGCCTTCACCAGGTCCGGTTCCACCACCACGCCACCGCGCGCGACGTTGATCAGCAGCGCGCCGCGCTTCATCAGCCCGAAGGCGCGGGCGTCGATCATGCCCTTGGTCTCGGGCGAGAGCGGGCAGTTCAAGGAGATGATGTCGCTCTGCGCCAGCAGATCGTCCAGCGTGGCATATTCGACGCCGAGCGCGGCCGCTTCCGCCTCCGGAATGCGGCTACGGTTGTGATACAGGATGCGGCAGTCGAACCCCGCCAGCCGCTTCGCGACCGCCTTGCCGATCGCCCCCAGCCCGATGATGCCGACGGTCTTGCCGGAGACCATGATGCTCCGCTTCCAGATCTCGTTCTTCTCCCAGCCGCCGGCGGCGGTCGAGATATGCGCGGGCACGATGCGGCGCGCGAGCGCGATCATCAGCCCCACCGCGAATTCGGCCACCGGCGCGGCATTCGACCCGGTCGTGCGCGCCACCTGGATGCCGCGCGCGCGGCAGGCGGCGATGTCGATGTTGTCGACGCCGACGCCCCATTTGTGGAACAGCTTCACCTTGGGCGAGGCGGCGATGATCTCGGCCGTCACCGGCACGTCCCACCACACGCCGTAATCGGCATCGGCCATCTCGGCCATCAGGTCCGCGGGCGAGCGGCCCGTCACGGCGCTGATGGCAAAGCCCTCGGGCAGCAGGCTGGTGATGATCTCCATCATCTCGCCGGCCACGGGCTGCAGCATCGCGATCTTCTGCACCATGATCAGAGCCCCGCCAGCACCTTGGCGGTCGCACCGCTGATGTCGCCGAGCTTCTCGCCCTTCGCGCAGCGCGCCTGGGTGCCGAGGCCGCGTTCCTGCCGCGCGATGGCCGCGCGCGCTTCAGCTTCCGCCTCGTCGGGCGGCAGCACCAGCACACCGGATTCGTCGCACAGCACCGCATCGCCGGGGGAAACCACGACGCCACCGATCGCGACCGGCACGTTCAGCCGCCCGCCCAGGTCGTAGATGCGCGTCGTGATCGGCGCGAGGCCACGGCCCCAGAGCGGGAAGTCCGAGGCCTCGACCTCCTCTAGATCCGTGCAGGGCCCGTCCACCACGCCGGCCTTCGCGCCGGCCGCCTTGGCCGCGACGGTCACGCCGCCGCCCCAGCAGGCATGGCGCGCATCGCCGAGCCGATCCACCACCAGCACGTCGCCCGGCCGCAACAGCCCCAGCGCATGGTGCAGCATTGTCGAATCCGGCCCCGGGATCTGCACGGTCACCGCGGTGCCGGCCACGCGACGCCCACGCAGCATCGCCTGCACGCCGCGATCGACGAAGCCCCAATGGCGCCAATGGCCGACCGTCGCGGTCTCCGTCTGCTCCAGCAGCGCGACGACCTCGGCGCTGATCTGCGGCGGCATGGGGCCGAGCACGTATTTCGCCATCACCTTCATTCCTTCGAGAGAGTGCGGGTCAGCCCCGCGGCGCGTTCGACCATCAGCACGATGGCGAGCGCGGTGACGATGAGCAGCATGGACAGCGCCGCGAGCATCGGATCGGTGCGGTTCTCGGCATAGCGGAACAGCTCCACCGGCAGCGTGGTCAGGCGCGGGCCGACGAGGAAGAGGGAGATCACCGTCTCGTCGAAACTGACGAGGAAGGTGAGCGCCGCGGAAGCCAGCACGCCGGGTGCCGCCAGCGGGACGGTGATGCGCAGCGCGGCCCGCAACGGCGACGCGCCGAGCGTCCGTGCCGCGGCTTCCAGCTCCGCCGGCACGGCGCCGATCGCGGTCGTCATGATGCGCACGGCGAAGGGCACGGCGATGGTCGCATGCGCCAGCACCAATCCGGGCCAGGTCGCGACCAGCTTCAGCGGCTGCAGCGCCAGCAGCAGGGCCAGGCCCATCACCAGCGTCGGCAGCAACAGCGGCGCGGCCAGGATGGTCGCGATCGCCCCGCGCCCGGGGAAGTCGAGCCGCGCGATGGCATAGGACGCCGGCAACCCCAGCACCAGCGACAGCGTGGCGACGCAGGTGGCGAGGATCGCCGAGGTCGCCAGCGCCGACAGGATCTCGCCATTCGCCAGCAACGCCGCATACCAGCGCAGCGACAGCCCCGGCGGTGGAAAGGCGAGGAAGTCGCCCGAGGAGAAGGACACCGCCGCCACCACGACAGCCGGCGCGAGCAGGAGCAGGAACCCCGCCAGGGCGCAGGCGACCAGCACCGGCCCCGGACGGCGTGGCCCCGCGCGGTTCATGCCCGCACCTTCGCGATCGCCGCCCGCAGCGCGAAGGCGAGACCCAGCGCGACGAGCAGCATCACCGCCATCGCCGCCGCCGCCGGCCAATCCACCGTCTGCAGCGCGAGGTCGTAGATCTCCGTCGCCACGACGAAGACGCGCCCGCCGCCCATCAGCCGCGGCGTGATGAAGGCCGAGGCGCCGAGCACCACCGTCAGCGCAAAGGCCGCGGCGAGCGCCGGCGCCGCCAGCGGCAGCGTCACGCGCAGGAAGGTGCGCATGCGCCCCGCGCCCAGCGTCGCCGCCGCTTCCTCCAGCCGCGGATCGAGCCGCCCCAGCCCCGCGATCAGCACCAGCACGGCATAGGGCATCAGGCTCTCCACCAGGCCGATGCGCACGCCGGTCCAGTTGTTGATCAGCCGCTGCGGCGGCAGGCCGACCAGCGTCAGCGCGCCGTTCACCAGGCCGGAATCGCCCAGGATCGCGATCCATCCAATGATGCGCGCCGTGCCGGAAACCAGCAGCGGCGCGACGGCGGCGAGCGCCAGCGGCCCCCGCCAGCGCGGCGGCGCCGCACGGATCAGCAGCGTCACCGGCAGGGCGAGCGCCACCGCCATCGCCGCGCAGCCGGCGGCGAGCAGCAGCGTATCCATCGCCAGCCCGGGCGTCATGTCGTCCTCGAGCAGGCGCTGATAGGTCGCGAGCGTCAGATCCGGCTGCATCGACCCGATATCGTCGGTGCGGTTCAGGCTCATCCGCAGCAGGATCGCGGTGGGCCAGAGGAATCCGAGCCCGATGACGAGCAGCGCCGGCAGGCAGAGCAGCCAGCCGATCATGCGGCGAAGACCCGCAGCGCCTCGGGCGGCAGGGTGGCGGCGATCGTGTCCTCCGGACGCCACGGCGCGCTGGCCGGCACTTCCGCGAGCAACGGGCCGAGCGGCGTTTCCAGCCCCAGCAGCACCGTCGCACCTTCATAGGTGCGCGTGGCGACGCGGGCCGGCACGCTGCCCTCGGGGCCGAGCGCGACATGGTGCGGGCGGATGAAGACCTCGGCGGCGCCGCTGCCGGGCGTCGCCGCGGCAGGCAGCGACAGCCCGCCGGCGCGCAGCAGCCCCGGGGCTTCCACAGTGGCGGCGAAGCGCGTCGAGCGCCCGACGAAGCCCGCGACGAAGCGCGTCGCGGGGCGTTCGAACAGATCCTCCGGCGTGCCGCATTGTTCGAGGCGGCCATGATTCATCACCGCCACCAGGTCGGCCATGGCCAGCGCCTCGGCCTGGTCGTGGGTGACGAAGACGGCGGTGGTGCCGAGGCGCCGCTGCAGCGCGCGGATTTCCTCCCGCACGCCGTCGCGCATCTGGGCATCGAGCGCCGAGAGCGGTTCGTCCAGCAGCAACAGTTCCGGATGGATGGCGAGCGCACGCGCCAGCGCCACGCGCTGCTGCTGCCCGCCGGACAGCGCGCGGGGCTTGCGGTCGGCGAAGGTCGTCAGCCCGACCAGGGCCAGGGCATCGGCGATACGCGCGCTGCGTTCGGCGCGCGGCATCCGCCGGGTCTCCAGCCCGAAGGCCACATTGCCCGCGGCGGTCATGTGCGGGAACAGGGCGTAGGATTGGAAGACGACGCCCATGTTGCGCGCCTCGGGCGGCAGGGCGGTCACGTCGCGGCCATCGACCACGACGCGTCCGGCATCGGCCTTTTCCAACCCCGCGATCATGCGCAGCGTGGTCGTCTTGCCGCAGCCCGACGGGCCGAGCAGCGCCAGCAGCGCCCCGCGCGGCAGGGACAGGCTGAGCCGATCCACCGCCGGCGGGTTGGTCCCGAAGCGCCGCGTCAGCTTCTCGAGTTCGAGATGCATGCTCAGCGCGACGCGGCGGCGATCACGTCGCGACGCCAACGCTGGTTCCAGGGCTCGCGCAGACGCAGCATCTCGGTCCAGTTGATCGGGATGACGCGGTTGCGGAATTCCGGCGCGAGCGCGGTGCGCGCCAGCGCGGCGGGCGCGACCTGGGCATTCGCATTGGTCGGGCCGTAGAACATGCGCTCAGTGAAGGCGGCCTGCACGGGCGCGGACAGCGCGTGGTTGAAGAACTGCACCGCGCGGGCGCGGTTCTTCGAGCCGGCGACGATGTTGATCGTGTTGATCTGGAAGATCGTCCCCTCGGTGGGCAGCACCACGCCGATGCGACCCTGCGACTGGTCCGCATAGAGCTGCGCACGTGCATTCCAGCCGGTCGCGAAGCGCACCTGGTCGTTCAGGATCAGCGTGTAGCCGTCCGGATTCGGGTCGAAGGTCTGCACCGAGGGCGCGAGCGCGCGAAGCTGCGGCAGCGCCGCGTTGATGTTGCGCCAGTCGCCGCCATTCGCATGCGCCAGGATGGCGGTGAAGGCGAGGCCCTGGATGTTCGGCGGCGCGGAGACGGCGACGCGGCCCCGATAGGCGGGTTCCCACATGGCCGCGAGACCCGTGGGCGCGGGCTGCACATGCCGCGTGTCATAGACCATGACCAGATGGTCATAGGTGACCGCCGGCCCGCATTCGCCGCCCGCCTCGCGCGCCATCGGATCGAGCTCGGCGAGGATCGGGAAGTCGGCGGGGGTCAGCTTTTCCACCAGCCCCTCGGCGCAGGCGAGGGCCGCGGTGGTGACGTCCATGATGACGACGTCGGTCTGCGGGTCGGCCTTCTGGGCGCGCAGCGTGCCAAGCATCTGCGCGCTGGTGCCGCCTTCGGCGTATTGCACGCCGCCGAAGGGATTCACTACGATAGCGGTATAGTTGTCCCGGAATATCCCGGCGTAAGCCATCAGCGTCATCGGCGCCTGGGCATGCGCGAGGGACGGCGCCAGAAGCGCCGCGAGACAGAACGTGAAGCGCAACATGTTCATCCCACCATTTCGGTTGGTTCGGGCGGAGGTTTGCGCTCTTCGTGGCATAGGTAAACCCGAAAATTGCCGCGCTGAACGGGGCGTGAAAGGCGCCCTGGCACCCCCGCAACGGTGCCGTGGCGACGCCCGGCGCGGCCATACCGGCTGGCGGAATTCGGCCGGTTCACCAGGGACCGGAAATCCCGCCACGGGAAAACGACCGGGGCCACGCCGCGCGCTGTTCCGGCACGCACCACGACCGCACCGGATGCGCCGCGGCCGAATGTCTGCATGACGTTCCCCGGCGTCCCGCCTATCGTGGCGTCATGGTGAGCGCTGACCCGACCTCGATCGCCGGCAAGACCTTCCCGCTACGCGGGCGCTTCGACCATCTGGTGATCGGCGCGGGCCAGGCGGGCATCGCCGCGGCGCGCCAGGCCGCCGCCACCGGCGCAAGGACGCTGCTGGTGGATGAACACCCCCTCGATCCCGGGCTGTTCGGCCTCGACATTCCCTATCTCTTTGGCGCGCGGTTCGATGCGGCGATCGGCAACGCCGCACGCCTGGAGGAACGCATCGTCGCCGCGCGGCCCGACCTGATCACGGCGATGGAGGAAGGGGTCGAGGTCGCGATCGGCACCGCCGTCTGGGGCGGCTTCGTGACGGAGGCATCGAGCCGGGTGTTTCCAGGCCCGGTGCTCGGCCTCGCGGATCGGGACGCCGCCTGGCTCGTGGCCGGCGACCACGTCACGGTTGCCACCGGCGCGCGCGATGTCGTGCTGCCCTTCGCCGGCTGGACCCTGCCCGGCGTGATGGGTGCGCGCGGCTTCGATGCGTTGCTGAGGCTCTACGGCGCCTTCTCCGGCCAGCGCATTGCGGTGATCGGCGGGGGCGCGCTGGCCGATGGCGTGGTCGCCGCGGCCCGCGGGGCCGGCTTTGAGGTTGTCGTGCGGGTCACGACGCCGACACCGTTGCGCATCGAGGGTCGGGCGGAGGTGAGCGGCCTCGCCTGGTACGAGGGCACAGCGTGGCGCGACGTAGCCTGCGACACGGTGGTGATCGCGGTCGACACCGTGCCGATGGTGGATCTGCCGGAGCTGCTGGGCTGCGGCATCGCCTGGGATCCGGCGCGCGGTGGCTTCGCGCCCGCCGCGCGAAACGCCGTGAGCGTGGTGGGCGATGCCGCGGGCACCGCGCCGGCCGCGCGCGCCGCCTGGCTCGATCTCGCGCTCGCCGAGGACCACGCGCTGGTCTGCGCCTGCGAGGAGGTCACCGCCGCCGATCTGCGCACGCTGCGGCCGCCGCGCTATCTCGATGCTGCGGGACCCGAGGCGGGGCTGGCGGCGCTCGGCACCCTGAACCAGGACCAGGTGAAGCGCCTGACCCGCGCCGGCATGGGACCCTGCCAAGGACGCCGCTGCCGGGAGAGCGTCCATGCGCTGCTGTCGCGCGACAGGCCGGCGCCACTCGCCTCGTATCGCGCGCCGTTGCGGCCGCTCCCGCTGTCGGTGCTCGCCGCGCTCGAAGAAGACCCCGCGCTGCGCGCGAACTGGACCGGCTGGTTCGGTATCGCCGCGCAGTGGCTGCCGCATTGGGAACCGGTGCCGGAGAACCCCGAATTCATCGGCGGACGGCTCAGCGGAGAGGATGTGGTGAAGTGATCGTCATCGTCGGCGGCGGCGTCACCGGCCTGTCCACCGCCTTCTGGTTGGCGCGCAAGGGCCATCCGGTCACGGTGGTCGAGAAAGGCATCGTCGGCTGGGAGGCCAGCGGCCGCAACGGCGGCGGCTGCACCCACCCCTACTCACCGCTGTTCCGCGAGGAGCAGCGCCTATGGCCGATGATGGACGAACTGCTCGGCCATCCGACCGAATGGCGTGGTCACCGGTTGAAGGTCGCGCTGGATGAGGGCCAGCTCGACCGCATGTGGAAGTCCACGGCGCTCGCGACCGACCAGGGCTTCGAGGCGGTGGCGCTCGATCGCGCCGAACTGCGTGAGCTGGTGCCCTGGGTCGGCGACAACGCCATCGGCGGCATCCATTGGAAATATGGCGGTCACGCGAACCCGCAGCGCACCAGCCAGGCCTATGCCTGGGCAGTGGAACGCCACGGCGGGCGGATCCTGCAGCACACGGCGGTTCGTGGCATCCGCATCCAGGGCGGCCGCGCCGTCGCGGTCGAGACCAGCGAAGGCGAGATCGGCTGCGATGCGGTGGTGATCGCCGCCGGCCCGCATACGGCGGCGCTGGCCGAACCGCTCGGCCATCGCGTGCCGATGGCGCCGGCGCGCGTCGAGATGATCGTCACCGAACCGCTGCCGCCCATCGCGTTTGGTGGCGTGGATGGAAATGGGCTGTATGGCCGGCAGACGCTGCGCGGCAACCTCGCCTATGGCGGCGGGCCACATGAATGGATCGACCTGGATGGGGAGGCGACGCCGCGGCCGGTGAACTCGCCCGTCATCGCGGGCCTGGCGCGGCGGCTGAACGAGATGTTCCCGCGCCTCGGCCATGTGCGCGTCATCCGGTCCTGGGGCGGCATCGTCGAGAATACGCCGGATGGGCGGCCGATCCTCGATCGGCTGGAAGATCCGGGGAATGTTGTGGTGGCGAGCATGTCCTCGGTCGGCTTCGGGTTGTCGCCGGCGACGGGGCGCGCGCTGGCGCAGCTTGTGCTGCAAGGCCATTGCGACTTTGCCGACCTGTCACAGCTCAAGCTGTCGCGCTTCGGCAACCTGCCGATGGACTGGCGCAGCCGGCAGGGCTGGGACGCCCTGCCGGCATAACGCCCGTTACGCCCAGGCCCAGTCGTACACGTTCCAGGTGATGTCCGTGACGTATTGGTTCGGCGTCGGACCCTGAAGCTGCTTGCGCTTCAGATGCCCCTGCACCGTTCCGCACTGCGCGGCGAAGGGCACCTCCTCATGCAGGATGGCCTGGATCTGCCTGTAGGTCGTGATGCGGTCCGCCTGTTCGGTCTGCGTCACGCCGAGTTCCAGCAGGCGATCCACCTCCGCATTCTCGTATTGCACATAGTTCGATCCCTGGCGGTGCTTGAGCGGGATCATCTTGGAATGGCAGCGCGCCGTGTAGTCGGGGTCGAGGCCGACCGTCGGATCCCAGGCGACCAGCAGCGTGTCGAAGCGCGACTGCGTCGTGTATTCGCCCCAGACGACGGAAGCCGGCATGTTGCGGATCTCCATCTCCACGCCGATCGCCTTCCAGTTCTGTTGGAACAGCGCCTGGCACCCCTGGCGGGCGGCATTGCCCGCGGTGGTGGACATGGTGAATTTGAGCTGCACGCCGTCCTTGGCGCGGATGCCGTCGGGCCCCTTCCGCCAGCCGGCCTCGTCGAGCAACCGTTCGGCGCCGGCCGCGTCGTTGCTGTAGTCGCGCAGCTCGCTGTTGTAGGCCCAATGCGTCGGCTGCAGATAGGACAGGCTGCGCGGCGAGGTCCCGAAATAGATGTCGTCGATCGACTTCTGCATCTGCGTCGCCATGGTCAGCGCACGGCGCACGCGCGGATCGCTGAACTGCGGCTTGCCGCAATTGTAGTAGATGAACTGCACATTCGGCGTCGGATAGACGAGGAAGTCGCGATCCGGGAAGGCGCGCGATTCGGTCCAGCGATCGGGCGGCACGCCACCAAGGGCGAAGTAGTCCACCTCCCCCGTGCGCGCCTGGCCATAGGCCGCCATCTGGTCCGGCACGAATTTGTGGATGAACTGGCGCACCTTGGCCGGGCCGCGGTGATAGTTCGGGTTGCGCTCGTAGATCATGTGGCTGCCGGCGGTGCGGCTGCGCAGCGTGAAGGGTCCGGTGCCGATCGGCTGGCTGTTGAAGGCCGCCGTCTGGATGTTCTGCTCGCGTCCCAGGATGTGCTGCGGGACGATGTGCATGTTCTGCCACGCCCACAGGAACGGCACGAAGGGGCGCGATAGTTCCATCTCGACCGTGTGGTCGTCCTTTACGCGGAAGGCCTTGATCAGGTCGAAGCCCGAGCGCGAGCGCACCGCGACGCCCGGGTTCATGATGGTCTGGTAGGTGAACTCGACATCCTTCGCGGTGAAGGGCTGGCCATCCGACCACTTCACGTCGCGCTTGAGGTTCACCGTCCAGGTCAGACCATCGGCGGAGATACCGCCATTCTGGCGCGACGGCACCTGCACCGCGAGATTCGGGATGAAGTCCCCCTTGTCGTTCACATCCCACAAGGCGTCGAACAGGCAGGCTTCGGGCACGTTCTCGGTGCCTGCATTGACGTAGAGCAGCGGGTTGAACTGCACGGGTTCCTGCGTCATCGCGAGGATGATGCGGTCCCGGTTGATCGACTGCGCCCAGACGCTGGGTGCCGCCAGCAGCGTCGCGGAACCGGCAAGAATGCCGCGGCGCGAAATCCGGATGGTCATGTCGCGAGCCTCCTTCTTCTTGTGAATCACGGATCCATGCGCAGGCGCGGGTCGAGCGCGTCGCGCAGCCCGTCGCCCAGGAAGTTGAAGCCAAGCACCGTCAGGGTGATCGCCGCACCCGGCAGGATGGCGAGCCAGGGCACCGTGTCGAAATACCCCTGCGCGTTGGTGAGCATATTGCCCCAGGAGGCCAGCGGCGGCTGTACGCCATAGCCGAGATAGGAGATGTAGCTTTCCATCAGCACGGCGGATGCGACCTTCAGCGTCGCCGCCACCAGGATCGGGGCGGCGGCGTTCGGCAGCAATTCGCGGAACATGATGCGCCGCCGCGATGCTCCCAGCGCCCGCGCGGCCGCGACGAAATCCTGTTCCTTCAGATGCAGGATCTCGGCGCGGACGATGCGGCTCACCTCCATCCAGGAGGTCAGCCCGATCACCAGGGAGATCGACAGCAGCGTCGGCGGCACGAAGGCCGCGACCACCAGCAGCAGGAAGACCTGCGGGAAGCACAGCATGGTGTCGACGAAGCGCATCAGCAGCATGTCGATCCAGCCGCCGAGGAATCCGGCCGTGATGCCGATCAGCGCACCCGTCGCGACCGTGGTGATCATCGCCACCAGGCCCACCGTCAGCGACACCCGCCCGCCGAACAGCAGCCGCGACAGCGTATCGCGCCCCAGCTCGTCCGTGCCCAGCGGGTGCGCCCAATCGGTGAGTGGCGCGCGGAACCGCAGCGCCGTATCCAGCAGCGTCGGATCCTGCGGCGCGAAGGCCGGTGCGAAGAACGCCGAGGCGAGCAGCAGGGCCACCACGAAGGCACCGGCCAGCGCCAGCCGATGCCGGCGGAAACGCGTCCAGACGCGGCCGATCTGGCTTTCCGGCGAGGCGGCGGCCGCGCTCATCGCAGCCTCACGCGCGGGTCGATGGCGGCGATCGCGATATCGGCGAGCAGATTGCCGAGCACGACGAAGATCGCCGTGAACATCATCATGCCCATGAGCACGGGATATTCCTTCATGTTCAGCGCATCGACGAAGAGCCGCCCCATGCCCGGCCAGCCGAAGATCGTCTCGGTCACCAATGCGCCGGAAAACAGGAAGGGCAGCTCCACCCCGAGCAGCGCGATCAGTGGCTTCGCGGCATTGGGGAGGGCGTGGCGCATCAGCCGCGCGACCGGCGGCATGCCCTTGGCGCGCGCCGTGCGCATGAAGTCCTGCTGCATCACCTCAAGGAAGGCGGAACGCGAATAGCGGCTCCAGGTCGCGGTGATGACCAGCGCCAGCACGAGCGTCGGCAGCACGAGATGCCGCAGCAGGGAGAGGATATTGCCTTCCTCCCCCAATTCCCACATGCCGCCCGAGGGCAGCCAGCGCAACTGGATGGCGAAGACGAAGATCGCCATCAGCCCGAACCAGAAGGTCGGGAAGGACAGCGCGAACAGCGCCCCCGTCGTCGCGAACAGGTCGAAGACCGAATAGCGCTTCACCGCGCCCAGCACACCGATCGACAGGCCGAGGATGATGGCAACCGACAGCGCCGATCCCATCAGCAGCAGCGTCGCCGGCAAGCGTTCCAGGATGACGTCCAGCACCGGCCGCCCGCCGAAGAAGGTGTAGCCCCAATTACCGGAGAAGATGCCGGAGGCCCATTTGAGGTATTGGATGTAGACGGGCTGATCGAGGCCGAAGATGACCTTGATGCGCTCGATGTCCTGCACCTGGATCGTCGGATTCAGCGTATAGACGGCGAGCGGCCCGCCGGGTGCGAGATGCATCAGCCCGAAGCCGATCAGCGAGACGCCGATCAGCAGGGGAATGGCCTGCAGCAGCCGCCAGGCGATGAAGCCGATCATGCGCTCACCATGTGGCAGGCGACGGCGTGGTTGGGCGCGATGATGCGCGAACGGGGTGTCTCCTCCGCGCAGCATGGCTGCGCGATGGGACAGCGGGGATGGAAGTGGCAGCCCGCCGGCGGCGTGGCGGGGCTCGGCACGTCGCCTTGCAGCACCTGGCGGCTGCGGCTGCGGCCCGGCACGGGTTCCGGCACGGCCGACAGCAGGGCCTGGGTGTAGGGATGCCGCGCATGGAAGAAAAGCTGCTCGCGCGGCGCCGATTCCACCACCCGGCCGAGATACATCACCGCCACCCGGTCCGCGACATGGCTGACCACGGCAAGGTTGTGCGAGATCATGATGTAGGCGAGGCCGCGTTCCGCCTGCAGCCGCTTCATCAGGTTGATCACCTGCGCCTGGATGGACACGTCAAGCGCGGAGACGGGCTCATCCCCGATGATCAGTTCCGGCTCCAGCGCCAATGCGCGCGCGATGCCGATGCGCTGCCGTTGCCCGCCACTGAATTCATGCGGGTAGCGCCGCGCGGCATCCGCCGGCAGGCCCACCGTGCTCAGCAGGACGGCGACACGATCGGCGCGCTCCCGCGCATCGCCGATGCGATGGATCTCGAAGGGTGCGGCCAGGATGCCGCCCACCGTCATGCGCGGATTGAGGCTCGCATAGGGGTCCTGGAAGACGATCTGCATGCGTCGGCGGAAGGGCGCGAGCTGCGCCGTGCCGCGATGCGCGATCTCCTCCCCACCGAAGCGGATGGACCCGCCGGTCGGGTCGATCAGCCGCAGGATCGCCTTGCCGGTGGTGGTCTTGCCGCAGCCGCTCTCGCCCACCAGGGCGAGCGTCTCCCCGCGCGCCACCTCCAGGTCGACGCCATCGACGGCGCGCACCGTGCCGACACGCCGCCGCAGGAAGGCAGAGCGGATCGGGAAATGGACCTCGAGGCCGGAGACCTTCAGCAGCGGCTCAGCCATTGGCGGGATTCCAGCAGGCGACGCGATGGCCCGGCTCGATCTCGGCGAGCGGCGGCGGCTCCGCGGCACAGCCCGAGACGGCGCGGCTGCAGCGCGGCATGAAGGCACAGCCGAGCGGACGATCCGCCGCGCCCGGGACCATGCCGGGGATCTCGGGCAGCATCGGTGCGGGCACGCGCTCGATCTTCGGGATCGAGGCCAGCAACCCACGCGCATAGGGATGCCGCGGGGCGGCGAAAAGGGCGGCGACCGGCGCTTCCTCGACGATCCGCCCGGCATACATCACGGCGACGCGGTGCGCGGTCTCCGCGATCACCGCCAGGTCATGGGTGATCAGCAGGATGGCGCTGCCCATCTCGCGCTGGAGCTCGCCCAGCAATTCCAGGATCTGCGCCTGCACCGTGACGTCGAGCGCCGTCGTCGGCTCATCCGCCACCAGCACTTCAGGCCGGCAGGCGAGCGCGATCGCGATCATCGCCCGCTGCCGCATCCCGCCCGAGAGAAGATGCGGGTAGGCGCGCGCCACCCGCTTCGGATCGGGGATATGCACCAGGCGCAGCATCTCCTCCGCCCGGGCGGTCGCCTCGCGCGCGGACAGGCCCAGGTGGCGCATCAGCGGTTCGGCGATCTGCCGCCCCACTGCCATCACCGGGTTCAGCGAGGTCATCGGCTCCTGGAACACCATCGAGATGGCGCGTCCACGCAGCCGCGACATGCGTGCCTCGTCCAGCATCATCAGATCGACGCCATTCAGCATCACCCGTCCCCGCGGCAGGGCGGCGAGCGGCGGTTCCAGCAACCGCATCAGCATCAGAGCGGTCAGCGTCTTGCCGCTGCCGCTCTCACCCACCAGGCCGAGTGTCTCGCCCCGGCGCAGAGTGAAGGAAACGCCATCCACCGCGCGCAGCACATGCGGCGGCACGGGAATGTGCAGCGCAAGGTCGCGGACGGCGAGCAGCGGGGCCTCGGCGGCGGCCGTTCCGGAAGGGCCCGGAAGGGTCGCCGCCGGGATCATGCGATCTCGACCCCGTGTGGCGCGGCGGCTTCCAGGAGCCAGTGCAGGAAGGGCTCCGCGAGGGTCGAGAAGACCGTCAGCTCGAAGCCTGGCGTCGCGTCGGTCTGATGGACCAGGCAACCGATCTGCGCGATGAGCGTGTTGGCCGCGCGGCCCGGGCCGAAGGCGCGCGGATGCAGGTCGAGCCGGCAGCCGCGCGACAGCGCCTCCCGCGCCGCGATGCCGGACAGGCTGATGGTCGTGCGTCCGTGGCTCTGATCCGCGACCGCGGCGAGGCCCGCGAAAGCCGCCGCCGCATGGGCCGCGAGCGCGCCCTCGACGCCGCGCGGCGCGGTCAGCAGCCACTGGCCCGGTTGGATCCAGATCGCGGTCGCCCCCGCCCCGGTCGCCGCCTGGCCGGGGCCGGGCGGCTCCATGCCGGAGCTGTCGCGCATGGCCGCCGCAAAGGCCGCATCCTGTCCGCGCCGCAGCATCACTTGCACGATGTCGCGGGCCGGAAACGCCACGCGCAGCGGCACGCCGGCGACCGCGCCCGAACGCCCGCGCATGGCGGCGGCCAGCGGGTGGCTGGGCTCAGGCGCGGACACGGAGGTTCTCCGCGTCATAGCCATGGGGGCTCGTCACCGTCACGGGGACCTCCTCGCCCATCAGCGGATTGGCGGCGATGATCTCGCTGCCGATGCGCGCCTCAGCATCGCGCAACAGACCCAGGCCGATCCAGCCCGGATCGACGACGGATTGCGTCGCGCTGCTGATCCAGCCCTGGTCCTGCCCATCGACCAGCAGATGGCTGCCCGCGCGGATCTGGCGGTTCGGATCGACGCTGCGCAGCCCGACCAGCCGCGGGCGGGACGGATCGGTCAGCCCGGGCCGCTGCGCCAGGACGCGACCGATGAAATCGCCCTTCTTCTTCAGCATGCGTCCCAGGCCGAGGTCATGCGCGGTGGTCTGGCCGTTGATCTCGGATCCCGCGACATGGCCCTTCTCGACGCGCAGCAGGCCGAGCGCCTCGACGCCATAGGGCTCGATGCCATGGGATGCGCCGGCCGCCATTACCGCCTGCCAGACATGCGGCGCGTAGCCCGCCGGCGTCGCGATCTCATAGGCCAGCTCGCCCGAGAAGGAGATGCGGAAGAGCCGCGCCGGCACGCCCGAGACCGTGCAATCCGCCACCGCCATGAAGGGGAAGGCCTCGTTCGCGACGTCGATGCCCTGCACCACGGCGGCGATCACCTCGCGCGCCTTCGGCCCGGCGATGGACATCGCTGCCCATTGGTCGGTCACGCTGGCGAGGCTGACATCCAGCTCCGGCCAGGCGCTGGCGAGATGGAATTCCAGATGCTGCATCACCGGCCCGGCCTGCGCCGTGGTGGTGGTGACGAAGAAGCGGTCGGGCCCGAGGCGCGTCGTCGTGCCGTCGTCGAAGACGATGCCATCCTCGCGCAGCATCAGCCCGTAGCGCGCGCGTCCAATCGGCAGGGTCGAGAAGGTGTTGGCATAGACGCGGTCGAGGAAGGTCGCCGCATCCGGCCCTTCCACCATGATCTTGCCGAGCGTCGAGACGTCGCAGATCCCGACCCGCTCGCGCACCGCGTGCGCCTCGCGCTTCACGCTGGCCCAGGCATCGGCGTCGGACGGCTTCGGGTAGTAGGCCGGCCGCTTCCAGAGGCCCGCATCCATCCACACGGCGCCGAGCGCATCGTGCATGCCATGCAGCGAGGTGCGGCGCACCGGCTGGAAATGCTGGCCGATCTCGCCGCCGGCCATCGCACCCCAGGCGATCGGCGCGGTGTAGGGCCGGAAGCGCGGCAGGCCGACGCCTGCGACCGGTTCTCCGCGCGCCTTGGCCAGCACCGCGGCGCCCACCAGGCCGCCCACCTTGCCCTGGTCCGTGCCCATGGCGTGGGTGGTGTAGCGCTTGGCGTGCTCGATATGGCTGAAGCCCTCGCGATGGGCGAGGCGGATGTCGTCGGCGGTGACATCGTCCTGGAGATCGACGAAGGCCTTGCCGCGGCCTTTCACCTCCCACAGCTCATAGGGCCGATGATCCGCGGCGGGCGTGTCCGGCAGCGCGAAATCCGCCGCCGGGTCGAACCCTGCCGCGACCGCCGCAGCGCGTCCGGCTGCCGCACCATCCGCTGCCGCCGCGCCGATGCCATGCACGCCCCGGCAGGCACCGGCGCTGCGCTGCCACGCGCCTTCCTGCGGCGCGAAGGCAAGCAGCGCATCATCCCATCGCAGCGCCGCACCCGACATGCTCGCGAGATGCACCGCCGGGTTCCACCCGCCCGAGATCATCAGCAGGTCCGCCGGCAGCGCGTCGCCGCGCGATCCGCTGCCGGTCGCGCCGATCTCCACGCCGCGCAGCGCCTTGCCGCCGACCGTGCCGGTGACGACGCTGCCCGCGCGCACGGTGAAGCCGGCCTCGCGTGCCCGCTGTGCGGCGGCGCTGTCGGCGCGTGGATCGATAATGGCGGCGATGCGCGCGCCAGCCTCGGCCAGCGCGAAGGCCACGTCATAGGCCGCGTCATGCGTGGCGAACAGCACCGCGGTCTCGCCCGCCCGCACGCCATGACGCCTTGCATAGGTCCGCGCCGCACCCGCCAGCATCACGCCCGGCCGGTCATTGCCCGGGAAGGCAATCAGCCGCTCATGCGCGCCGGTGGCGAGCACCACCTCCTTCGCGCGGATCGTCCAGTAGCGCTGGCGCGGCGTGTGCGACGGCGGTTCCGGCAGATGGTCCGCGACGCGTTCCACCGCGCCGAGCACCTTCTGGTCGTAAAAGCCGAACGCCATGCTGCGTTGCATGACCGTGACCTCGGGCATGGTGGCGAGCGCGGCGATGGTCTCGCGGCGCCAGGCCTCCTGCGCGGGCTCGTTCAGCAGGTCGCCACCGAGCAGGAAATCCTGTTCCAGCAGGATCACCCGTGCGCCGGTCGCACCCGCCGCGCGCGCGGCCGCCAGCCCGGCCGCGCCGGCACCGACCACCAGCACGTCGCAATGCGCATGCGCCGCCTCGTAATGGTCGGGATCCGGCATGCCGGATGCACGGCCGAGCCCCGCCGCCTGGCGGATCATCGGCTCATAGACCCGCTCCCAGAAGGCAGCGGGCCACATGAAGGTCTTGTAGTAGAAGCCCGCGCCGATGAAGGGCGCGAGCAGCCCGGTCGCCGCCATCCAGTCGAAGCCAAGCGAACCGCGGTGGTTCTGGCTGGTGGCACTCAGCCCGTTGAACAGCTCCGCGACCGTCGCGCGCGTATTGGGTTCGCGCCGCGCGCCGTCGCGCAGCTCGACCAGCGCATTGGGTTCCTCGATGCCCGCGGCGACGATCCCGCGCGGCCGGTGATACTTGAAGGACCGCCCGACCAGCCGCACGCCATTGGCCAACAATGCCGAGGCGAGCGTGTCGCCCGCATGGCCTTCGTAGCGGCGCCCATCGAAGGTGAAGCCAAGGCGTTGCGACCGATCGACATGGCCGCCGGACGCAAGACGGAAGCGCTGGGTCATGCCTCGGGCACCTCCAGCGCCTCGGTCGCCGTGGCCACGCCGCGCAGCTCATGCGTCACGGTGTGGCGCAGCACCTTGAGGAAAGCGCGGCAGCCGCCATTGTGCTGCCACCACTCCACCTGCCAGCCGCGCGGATTGCGCCGCAGATAGAGATAGTCGTGGAAGGCATCGACACCGGCATCGGGTTCCGGGCGCGTGACGGTCGCATCGCCACGATAGGTGAACTCCACCTCGTCGCGCGCGCCGCAGTAAGGGCAGGGGATCCGCAGCATCGCTACTGCGCCCAGAAGAAGGGGCCGTTGCCCCGCTCGTCGAGCATGCGGCCCTCGCGGAATCGATCCAGCGTGTGCGCGGCATTGAGCCGGTGCGGCTCGTCCTTCGCGATGGTCCAGGCGTGGCACCAGCCGGATCCTGGCGTCGCCTTGAAGCCGCCATAGCACCAGCCCGCGGTCATATAGAGCCCGCGTACCGGCGTCCTGCAGATATAGGGCGATCCATCCGGCGTCATGTCCATCACGCCCGCCCAGTTGCGCAGCCCCCGCAGCCGCCCCAGCGCCGGGATCATGCTGATGCCGGCCGCATAGACATGCTCGGCGGTCGGCAGCGTGCCGCGCTGGCCATAGCTCGGGTAACCGTCCAGCCCGCCGCCGAAGACCAGCCCGCCCTTGTCCGACTGGCTGACGTAGAAATGCCCCGCGCCGAAGGTGACGACGCAATCGATCAGCGGCTTCAGCCCCTCGCTGACGAAGGCCTGCAACAGATGCGTCTCGATCGGCACGTCGAAGCCGGCCATGGCTGTCAGCGTGCTGGTGGACCCCGCCACGGCGAGCCCGACCTTTGGCGCGCGGATCTCGCCGCGTGTGGTGCTCACGCCCTGGATCGCGCCGCCCTCGACGATCATGCCGGTGACTTCGCAGTGTTCGATGATGTCCACGCCGCGCGCATCCGCAGCATGCGCGAAGCCCCAGGCCACCGCATCGTGCCGCGCCGTGCCGCCGCGCCGTTGCAGCAGACCGCCCATCACCGGGTATCGCCCATTGTCGAGGTCGACGATCGGGCACAGCGCCCTGACGCCGTCGCGGTCCACCAACTCGGCATCGATGCCGTTCAGTCGCATGGAATTGCCGCGCCGCAGCGCCGCATTCCGCTGTGCATCATTGTGGAAAAGATTGATGACGCCGCGCTGGCTCATCATGACGTTGTAGTTGAGCGACTGCTCCAGCCCTTCCCAGAGCTTCAGCGAATGCTCGTAGAAATTGTTGTTCTCGGGCAGCAGGTAGTTCGACCGGACGATGGTGGTGTTGCGCCCGGTATTGCCCTGGCCGATCAGTCCCCGCTCGACGACGGCGACATTGGTGATCCCGTGCACGGAGGCGAGGTAGAAGGCGGTGGCGAGCCCATGCCCGCCGCCGCCGACGACGATGACGTCATAGGCCGGCTTCGGCGTTGCCTTGCGCCAGGCCGGTTTCCAGCCGCTGTTGCCGCGCAGCCCCTCCGCGAGGATGCGGAAGCCCGAATAGCCTGCCATCGGGATCCTTACACTCGTGATCGCGTGAGGTTACGGACGAGATTTCCATCCTGACAAGCGGGCAAAGGGATGACGCCTTCCGCATTTCCGGCCAGGATGCCCGCAACGGAAGCAGATGCGTGCCACACAACAGGCACGCCGGGAGGAATGCGATGACACCGATCCGCAGGACGATCCTGTGCGCGGCGGCTTTCGTGCTCGCGCCATTGGCCGTACGCGCGCAGGATTATCCCAACCGTCCCATCACCATCGTCGCCGGGGCCGCCGCGGGCGGGCCGACCGACGTCATCTCCCGCATCGTGGCCGAGGCCATGGCGCGCCACCTGCCCCAGCCCGTGGTGGTGGAGAACACGCCCCCGGCCAATGTCGGCGCGCAGCGCGTCGCCCAGGCACGGCCTGACGGCTACACGCTGCTGATGTCCAATGTCGGCCTGGCCGCCGGGGCGACGCTGTTCCGTCGCCTCTCCTTCGACACGGCCACGGCCTTCGCGCCGCTGGGCCTGGTTTCCGATGCGGCGATGACCATCACGGCCCGCCCCGGCTTTCCGGCCGAGGACCTGCCGACCCTGATCCGCGAGATCAACCAGCGCGGCGAGGCGCTGAACATGGGCACGGCCGGGCTTGCCTCGGCCGCCAATCTCTGTGGCCTGCTGATCCAGCAGCAGGCGCGGAACCGTGTCACGATCGTCGCCTTCCGCGGCACCGCGCCGGCGATCACGGAGCTGATGGCCGGTCGCATCGACCTACTCTGCGACCAGGCGACGAATACGACGCCCTTCATCCGGGACAATCGGCTGCGCGCCTATGCCGTGACGAGCACGGCGCGGCTCGCCGGCATGCCCGAGGTGCCGACGACAGCCGAGGCCGGCGCGGCCGGAATCATCATGACGACCTGGCATGGCCTGTTCGCCCCGGCCGGCACGCCGGAAGCGATCCAGGAACGGCTGAACACAGCGCTGCTGGCGGCGATGCGGGACGAACGGCTGCGCGCCCGCTTCGGCGAGCTGCAGACCGATCCCGCGACGGCGGAGCGGGCGAGCCTCGCCTTCCATCGCCGCTACCATATCGAGGAGATCGAGCGCTGGCGTCCGATCATCCAGGCCGCCGGTGCCTATGCCGATTGAGCAGCTCGTGACCGATCGAATGGCCTGCCCATGACATGCACGCTGCGCCGATATGGCGAACCCCGCGCATCCACCGCCAAACCCCGGCGGTCCAGGATGCACAGCATCCTGGCGGGGTGAGGTTCGGAGAGGGGCGGCGCCCCT